>CADDZI010000026.1 GCA_902812405.1 bacterium
GGACTGCGCTTGGCCGGCAGCCGGGCGCTTGCGCCGGTATCGCGGCGGCGGGGTGCCGGACGCAGGGGGCACGCCGGCCAAGCGCAGTCCACACCGTCGCAAGCCAATCCCGGCGGAATCATCGGGCTTTTAGCGGAACTGCGTGATGACCATGGCGACGGTTCCGCGGAGCAGGCCTCCCCAGAGTCGTAACGCCGGCGACGCGCTGCGGCTGACCGGCCAAGCGCGCCTGCGGGCGCTGCGGGTGCCGCTTGCGACCAACGCCCTGCTGGTTGCCGCCAAGGTGGTGGTGTGGCTTGCGTCGGGGTCGGTCAGCGTCCTCTCTGAAGCCGTGCACTCGGCAGTCGACATGCTCGTGACGGGCTTGCAGCTGGTTTCGGTTCGCGTCGCCGCCCGCCCGGCCGATGAAGACCACGCGTATGGCCACGGGAAGTTCGAGAACCTGGGCGCCGCCGCGGAAGCTGTTTTCATCTTGGCTGCAGCCGGGATCGTCATCGGACAAGTCGTTGCCCGGTTGCATGCACCCGCACCCCTGCGACCCGCCGGCCTGGATGCCGGCATTGTGGTCATGGCCCTCTCGGCGGTCGTCAACGCAGTCGTGTCCAGAGGTCTGGCCCGCACGGCACGAGCCGAAAACTCACCCGCCCTGATGGCAGAGGCCGCACAACTGGGCGCCGACGTGTGGACGGCGGCGGGGGTGGCGGCCGGGCTGATTGCCGTGCGCCTGAGCGGCATTGCGCTCATTGATCCCCTCATCTCGGCGATGATCGCCGGTCTCATCGTCAAGTCCGCGTACGACGTCACCGTGCGAGCGTTCGTTGATTTGACCGATCGCGCGCTGCCGCGCGAGCAGGAAGATCTCATTCGCAGCATCATCGAGAGTCATCGCGACATCTTCACCGGCTACCACAAGTTGCGGACCCGCCGCTCGGGTGCCGGTGAGTTCATCGATTTCCATTTGCAGATGGCTGGGGATGTGCCGTTGGCGCGAGCCCATGACCTGTCGGACATCATCGTTGCAGACATCAAGCGCGCCCTGCCCCGCGCGCACGTGCTGATTCACCTGGAACCCGAGGAGGGCCCGGACACCCCCGTCTGATCGGGAAGTTGTTTACCGCTGGTCGCGCGAGCGCGATCGCTTCGCCATTCCAGGAATGTAGCGGCCGCGCTCGGCGTGGCCGACAGAACGTCACGCTCGGGAGCGTTGCAGGACGTAACGTTTCTCTCGGTCGCGCAAGCGCGACGGTCGGCTAAAGCCGACCGCTACGACGCGTCGCAAAATGCGGTCCGGCGTTCGGTCTCGCAAGCGCGACGGTCGGCTAAAGCCGACCGCTACCGCGGTCGCGCACGCGCGACCGCTACCTTTATGCGGCGACCGCGCCGGCTGCATCTTGGGCCGCGCTGTAGGCGCCGATCGCGCGCGCGAAGTCACGCCCGTGCACGGCATCGTAGAAGTCGTTGTGGGTTTCGACGACGCCTTGGTCGGCCCACGAATCGTAGAGATCACGTGTCACCGGCAGGTGGACTGTCGGCCCGACGGCATCCGTGTAGGAAGCGTGGAAGGGCCCGAAGTGTGAGGATTCCTTGTGGGCCAGCACCAGGCCGGCGACGGCATCGGCAGCCCTGTGGGCGGCATCGCGGATGTCGCGGGGCAGCCTGTCGTCGCCTGCCAGAGCCTCATACGCAGCGATGGCCGGCCGGTCGGCGTGCCACGGCATGCCGGCCGAATGATCGAAGCGCACCATGCCGTGCACCGATCGAAGGTCGGAGCGGATTTCCCGCCGGGCCTCGCTGCCTTGGGCATTGTTGGGAAGCCCGGCAACCGAGCGGTTGAGCGCACCGACGGCTTCCCGCACGGCGGCGATCTTCGACGGATCCAAATCAAAAACATCAAAGGCCGCCGCCGGGTGGTAGGCGTCTGCGCTGCTGCCGTAGCGCGTCCGCATCGTGACGTCAACCGCTTGTTGCGGCCAGCCATCGCCCTGGGTCAGCACGTCGGCGAATGCCGCCGACGGGACGCCGGGCGCCAGCATCGTCTCGGGTGAGGCGGCCAAATAGCGAACCCCGCTGTGGGAGAGCGTGTCGCAAAACCCTACGGTTGCCATCAGGCATTGGTTGGCCAGAACGCCGGTGATGGAATCGTCGGCGCCCGGGAACTTCTTGTGAAAGGCCGCCCGACCGTCGCGGATAGCGCCCGCGATATCCTGCAGCGACATGAAGCCGCCCGAACTGTCGGCTTCCAATCCGCCGCCGTCGCCGCCGCCGTGGTCGACAAGGTCGATCCACACGTCGGCTTTCGCAAATCGCGGATCGGTCGCCCGTGCTTCGAGAGTTTGCTCAACGAACGCGGCGAGCGTCTGACGGTCGGACATGTCGGCCGGTGCGGTAATCCGCGTAATGTGTTGCTTGCCGTCTTCGATCGTCGACCACTCGGTGCGCAACTGGCGGGCGACAAACGGCGGCCGCGGCAGCCGCGTTGTGTCTTCGGCGACGACCTTGAGCGCCGGGTTGGCGGCCGTCGTCTTGATGAAGTCGGTGACGTTGCGTTCCTGGACGGCGTCCAAGTTGTTGTCGCCATCCCGGAAGACGCCAAACACGACGGGGTGCAGCGATGCAGGGTCCGTAGCGGCAATCTGGAGCATGGTCCCGACCTCCTGCGGGTGGCGCCCTTATCCCACGCGCCGCAGGTCCGTCAAGGCCACCCCGCCAAGAGGCGGCAGGCGCATCGGCCGGCTCGTCTCACAAAGTCGCCGTTGTGCCGCTGCGCGGCCTGCGCGCGCAGCCCATTTTCGGTGCCAGGCGTCGCCGGTACCGACGGAGGTGGAGCGTGGTGCCAGCCATGACGAAAGCCGATCTCGCGAAGCTGATCCGGTCCATCCCCGATTTCCCCAAACCCGGCATCCTCTTTCGCGACATCACGCCCTTGCTCAAGGATCACAAAGGTTTCGAGGCCGCCGTGGATTTGCTGTGTGTCGAGCTCCCGACGCCGGTAGACTACGTCGTGGCCATCGAGGCGCGCGGCTACCTGCTCGGCGCACCCCTTGCCTACCGCCTGGGAGCGGGTCTCATCCCCGTGCGCAAACCCGGCAAGCTGCCGTTCACCACCCTGCGTGAGGATTACGTGCTCGAGTACGGCACCAACTCGCTCGAAGTGCACAGCGACGCGCTCGAGCGCGGCAACCGCGTCATCATCGTCGACGATCTGTTGGCGACGGGCGGCACGGCGGCCGCCACGAAAACGCTCATTGAACGTTTGGGCGGCCAGGTGTTGGCCGCGGGTTTCTTGATCGAACTGGCCGCCCTCGGTGGGCGTGCAAAGCTGGAACCAACCCCGGTCAAAACGCTGTTAACGTACTAGAGGCCACCGGCACAGGCAGTCGGCACAGGCAGTCGGCACAGCCAGTCGGCACAGCCAGCCCGCACAACCGGCCCGGGCCGGCCTGGGGCGCACACGGCATCTCGCTTGTCTTCCTTGCAGAGAGCCTGCGGGCCCCGCGGGGGCGGGCGCTGTGGCGCAAGGCGGACAGCGTCGTTACCGGAGGCCGCAAAATCGAGTGCCGAATGCCCAATGGAAGCGGGAACGCTTGCTTGCCCGGGCGTAGAAGGCCTAGAATAGACTAAAGACCCAGCCAAAAGCGGGACAGGCGGCGGCAGCAAGTTCTCATGGCGACCAATTTTCAGGAACTCCTCGAGCGGGTCCGCACCTACCATCCCAACGTGGATGCGCAGTGGCTGGAGAATGTCTACACCTTTGCCGAGCAAGCCCATGACGGCCAAACCCGGGCTTCCGGCGACAGTTTCATATCCCACCCCCTGGCCGTTGCGTCCATCCTGGCCGAGCTCGAAATGGACCCGCAGAGCATTGCGGCCAGCCTCCTGCACGACGTCGTCGAGGACACAACCGTCTCCCTCGACGAGATCGAGCGCCGGTTCGGGACCGAGATCGCCTCTTTGGTCGAGGCGCTGACCAAGCTGACCAAGATCCCCTATCAGACCAAGGAAGACGTCCAGGTCGAGAACTTGCGCAAGATGTTCTTGGCGATGGCCAAAGACATCCGCGTCATCATCATCAAGCTGGCCGACCGCCTGCACAACATGCGTACGCTGGCCAGCCTGCCGCCGGCCAAGCAGAAGACGATCGCGCAGGAGACGTTGGAGATTTACGCGCCGCTGGCTCACCGCCTGGGCATCTACAAGATCAAGTGGGATCTCGAAGACTTGGCGCTGCGGTACCTGGAACCTCAGGTGTACCGCGAGATCGCGGAGAAAGTCGCCAAGCGGCGTGCCGACCGCGAGAAAATCGTCGCCACGATCATCCACGAGGTCGAACGGCGTTTCGCCGAAGCCGGCCTGCGGGCCGAAGTCTCGGGCCGCCCCAAGCACTTCTACTCCATTTACCAGAAACTCCAAAGCGGCAAGGACTTTTCGGAAATCTACGACCTGAGCGCAATTCGGGTCATCGTCGAGTCGGTCAAAGATTGCTATGGCGCGGTGGGCATCATCCATAGCCTCTGGACGCCGCTTCCCGGACGTTTCAAAGACTACATCGCGATGCCCAAGACGAACGGCTACCAATCGCTGCACACGACCGTCATTGGGCCGGGCGGTGATCCCATCGAGATCCAAATCCGAACGCGCGAGATGCACCGCACGAGCGAATACGGCATCGCCGCCCACTGGCGCTACAAGGAAGGCGGGGCTGGCGACGAGTTCGACCGCAAGCTGGCCTGGCTGCGCTCCCTCCTGGAGTGGCAGGAGGATATGCGCGACAGCCGCGAGTTCATGGAGAGCCTCAAGCTCGACCTGTTCAACAGCCAGGTCTTCGTCTTCACGCCCAAGGGCGACGTTATGGGATTCCCGGCCGGGGCGACGCCCATCGACTTCGCATACCACATCCACACCTCGATCGGCCACCACTGCACGGGGGCCAAGATCAACGGCCGCATCGTCCCCCTCGACTACCAGCTGCGCAACGGCGACATCTGCGAGGTGCTCGTCAACAAGAACAGCCCCGGGCCCTCGCTCGACTGGCTGGCGGTCTGTAAGACGTCCAGCGCCAAGCACAAGATCAAGCAGTGGTTCCGCAAGAACCGGCGCGAGGAGAACATTGCGGCCGGACGCGAGGTGTTCGAGCGCGAGGTGCAGCGCAACCAGCTGGGTGCCGTGGCCACCCAGCAGTTTTTGGCCCAGCTGGCGGCGCGCTTCAACTGCCCGACGGTTGACGACCTCTATGCCGGCATCGGCTTCGGCGACATCTCGGTGGCTGCGCTTGTCAACCGGCTGCGCGAGGCGGTCAAGCGCGACAAGGTCGTTCCCCTGCCGCTGGAACGCCAGACGCCGGGTCTGCGCAAGACCGCACCGCGGAGCGGGTCGGGCGTGCGGGTGCGCGGGGCCGACAACATGCCGGTGCGGTTCGCACGCTGCTGCACGCCGGTGCCGGGCGATGCGATCATCGGCTTCATCTCGCAGGGCAAAGGCATCTCCGTTCACCGCGTCAACTGCCCCAACGTCGCCAGTCTGAGCACGCAGCCCGAGCGGCTCATCGACGTCATTTGGGATACCTCGCCCAGCGACTCGCACGTCGTGGATATTGAAATTGACGCCCTCGACCGGCCGGGTTTGCTCCAAGACATCATGGGGGTCCTGTCCGAACAGAAGACCAACGCGACCGCGGTGACGGCGCGCGTCAAGCGCGACCGCACGGCGATCATCGCGTGCAGCCTCCAGATTCGCGACCTCGATCACCTCAGCACCATTCTCAACAAGGTCAACCGCGTGCGCGACGTGCGCAGCGCGTACCGGGTGACCAAGCGCGAAGTCCACGCTGGCAGCTAGCCCGCGCGGGTGGCTAGGCGCGATGCCCGGCGAATGCGGCCCGTGCGGCGCCCGTTCGAGTTAGCCCGCGCGGGTGGCCGTGCGCGATATATGCGGCATGTGCGCTCCAGCCGGGTGCAGGTCACCGGGCGGCCGGGGTGCTAGGCATACCGCGTGCGGGCGGTCGTCCAGCGCGTCAGCAGCGCGAGCGTGGACGTGGCCGGTGAGCGTAGCGCTGCCATCGGCCCCGGGTTTTTGGTCTTGGTCGGCGTGGGTTGCGAGGACGAGCCGGCCGACGCCGCCGCACTTGCCGCCAAGGTTGCGGGCCTGCGCATCTTCAATGACGAGAGCGGCGCGATGAACAAGGATCTCAAGGATGTGGCAGGGGCGGTGCTGGCCGTCTCGCAGTTCACGCTGTACGGAGACGCCCGCAAGGGACGCCGTCCCAGTTTTATTGCCGCCGCCAAGCCCGAGCAGGCCAAGCCGCTCTTTGAAGCGTTTGTCAGACACCTGCGCGAGGCGGGCCTGGCCGTCGAAACTGGCGTGTTCGGCGCCAGTATGCGCGTGCAGCTGGTCAACGAGGGACCCGTCACGATCTTGCTCGATTCGAGGAAGGCTTTTTGAGACCACACCTCGTGCTCCACACGGACGCCGTTCGCCGCAATGTCGCGGCCTGGCGGGCGTACCTGGGGGGGCGGCCCGTCTGGGCGGTCGTCAAATGTGATGCGTATCGGCTGGGGGCTCCTGCCGTTGCGCGCGCCGCTCTCGAGGGCGGTGCCCAGCGCCTGTGCATCGTGGAGATCGAGGAGGCGCGCTGTCTGCGCGAGGCGCGTATCGGTGCGCCGATCGTTCAGGTCGCAGCAACCCCTCGTGGGGATTGTGCAGATGCCGTAGGTCTGGGCATCGTCGCGGGCATCGGCAGCTGGGAGGATGCCTGCGAGCTCAGCCGTGCAGCCCGTCAGTCTGGGGCGACGGCCCACGCCCACGTGGCCATCGAAACCGGAACCGGATGGTGGGGCATACCGTGGCGCGAGGCCTCGGCTTTTGCCCGGCGCGTATCCGGGTTGGAAGCCGTGCGCTGGGAAGGCGCCTGGACTCACATCGCGGGCAAAGAGGCGATGCCGGCGCAGGCACAACGTTTCGCAGCCGCCGTGGCCGCGTTGCGCGAAGGCGGCCTTGAGGTCCCCATCGAGCATGTCGCGAGTACCGGCCCGGCCCTGTGGGGATGGCCCGATGGACCGGTGCGCTTGGGCATCGGTATGTACGGCTCGCTGCTCGATAGCAGCATCGTGGCGAATGCCCCGGGGTTGCAGACGGCGGTCGAGCTGCGCGCACCGGTCAGCGCCGTACGCCGCTTCGAAGAGCCGACGGCGCTCGGATACGGGGGCACGTACACGGCCGATGCCGGGGAAACCATCGCCACACTGCGCATCGGATACGGCGAAGGTCTGCCCAAGACGCTGTCGGGCCGCGGCAAGGTTCTCCTTGCCGGTGCTCTGTGTCCGATCGTCGGCGCTATCGGCATGAACTTCACGATGGTCAGCTTGCCCGCGGGCCTTGAGGTCCGGCCGGGGGACGAAGCCCTCCTCGTGGGCGATGTTGCCGGCATCCGCTTGGACGACGTTGCCGCGGCGGCCCAGATGATCCCGCACAACCTTCTGACGACGCTTGGTGCGGGCGTGCCGGCCGTTGCGGCGGAGAGGACGGGGCGCGCCTAGCCCTGTCGTGCGTCCGGCTGGAGTTCGGCTGCAACCAGCTGCTTCAGCCGCGCCAGAGAGAGCGGGCCAGCCACGTTCGCGCGTACGATCCCCTGGGAGTCCACGACGAAGGTGGCCGGGATATAGTGGACACCCAGCACGTGTTCGCTCAGGTGCCGGTCGTCAATGTACAAGGGGAAATGCCAGTCATAGGTCCGGGCAAACTGGTATACGGTGATCGGATACTCTTCTTGGTCGATGCCGACGATGTCGACGGGTCGGCCTGCCTCGGCACGCGAGAGCGCGGCCAGAATCGGAGCTTCGGTGATGCAGTCCGGGCACCAGGTTGCGAAGACGTCGATGACGAGGACGCGCCCCGGTTTGGGCCGGATTGCCGACGAGACTCCCGTGATGCTGGTGAGGCGCAGGTCCGGTAAGGGCGTGCCCGGGTCGAGGTGGGGGCGTTGATACACCGGGCCAGGTCCAAACAGTGCCTCCCGCAGGATGTACTTGATGCCCTCACGCTGGCGCACGGCTAGGACCGCCGCCGCAATCGCGGCGGCGACGACAAGGACGACGACGAGTCCACGGAGCGGCCGCGGCATAGTCTCTGGGTTCTGTGCGTCGCGCACGCGCTCATGCCCGGTTCGCACTCATCCACATGTCGCTCACCGCCGCTTCGCCACCCCTGCACAGACTTATGCACATCCGCCGCAGGATGGAACGCGGATACTGTACCGCCAGTGAAGGTGGCATGCCTTGTCACGGCGCAGAAGCGTGTGATATACTGACCCGGGCTTGCCGGGCACATTCTGCCCGTTTCCTTCCTGCTCGTTCGCCGCGATGGCGGCCGGAGGAGCCATACGCCCAGAGGGAGGCAGCGCTCAGCGCATGTCACGTTACGAAATCACGTATATCGTCCGCCCCAGCTTTGAGGATCCGCAGGTGGATGAACTTGCCGCGCACTTTTCGCAAGTCGTGCAAAGTCAGGGCGGCGAGGGCGTCGAGCTGGAACGCCTGGGGCGCAAACGCCTGGCCTACGACATCAAGAAGGTGCGCGAGGGCCACTACGTCTGCATGAGGTTCACCGGCAGTCCCGATGCCGCCAAGGAAGTCGTCCGTCAAATGCGCCTCCACGACGACGTCCTGCGAGCTCTCCTCATCCGCTTGTAAAGCGAGGTTGATCGTGGCTGGTTCCTATAATCGCATCGTGCTGGTCGGCCGGCTGGTGGCCGACCCCGAGTTGCGACAGACCCAACAGGGCATCCCCGTGACGTCATTCCGCATTGCCGTCGACCGGCCGAAGAGCAAGGACGGTGAGAAACAGACCGACTTCTTCGGCGTCAGCATCTGGCGCCAGCGCGCCGAGCGTGCCGCCGAGTTCCTGCAAAAGGGCCGGCTCGTGCTCGTCTCGGGCCGGGTTCAGATCCGCGAGTACACCGATCGCGACAACAACCGCCGCACGGCGGTCGACGTCGTGGCCGACGATTTCCAAATGCTCGATTCGCGGCCGGGTGCGGATGCCCAGGCTGCGGGCCGCGCTGCGGCGCCCAGCGCCGGAAACGACCTGCCGGAGTACGAATACAATCCGGCAGACGAGGAAGTTCCCTTCTAAGACGACGCGCGAGAGACCGCGCGAAGGAACAGCATGGCAAACAACAAAAAGCAAGGCGCCGCCAAACGTAAGGTGACCAAAGAACGCAAGACGAAACGGAAGTCCTGTGGCCTGTGCGCCGAGAAGGTGACGGGCCTGGACTACAAAGACACGCTGCGCCTGCGCAAGTACATCACGGACCGTGGGAAGATCGTGCCGCGGCGCATCTCTGGCACGTGCGCCAAGCACCAACGCCGGCTCACCGAGGCCATCAAACGTGCCCGGATCATCGCTCTTTTGCCGTTCACGGCCGAATAAGCGGTGAAGGTCATCCTGTGCGCCGACGTGCGGGGCGTGGGGAAGGCGGGAACGGTTGCCGAGGTCTCGGACGGCTACGCCCGCAACTACCTCCTTCCCAAGGGACTGGCGCAGGAGGCGACGGCCGGCAACCTGGCGCAAGCCCAAGCCCGGCGTGCCGCGGCCGCCAAGCGTGAGGAGAAGATGCTGGCCGAGGCGCGTGCACTGGCGGCGCGCTTGAGCGGCGCGCCGCTGCTCGTCTCGGCCAAGGCCGGCGAACGGGGCCGCATCTTCGGCGCCGTCACCAACGCCGATATCGCCGAAGCCCTGCAGGCCGCCCACGGCGTGGCTTTGGACCGCCACAAGGTTGAACTTGCGGAGCCGATCAAGACGTTGGGCGACCACGAGGTGCTCGTGCGCCTGGCGCCGGGCGTGACCGCCAAGGTCACCGTGCGCGTCGGCGCCGCCTAGAGTCCTTCGACGAGGAGGCGCAGGTGCGCGCGATGGTGACGATACCCGCCGAACGGATCCCGCCACAGAACCTCGAGGCCGAGCAAGCCGTCTTGGGGGCGCTCATGGTGGATCGCGAGTTGGCGCCCATCGTCAGCGAGATCGTGCGCACCGCCGACTTCTACGCGCCGCACCATGCGACGATTTACAGTGCCATTCTCTCCCTCTACGAACGCGGTGAGCCGATCGACAAGGTCTCGGTCAGCGAAGAATTGCGCCGGCGCAAGGTGCTGGACGATGTCGGCGGCGTGGACTACATCAGCCAGCTTCTGAACACCGTCCCCACCGCCGCGTCCGCCGAGTACTACGCGCGCATCGTCGCCGAGAAGGCCATCTTGCGTGCCCTCATCGTGGCCGGCGGGCGCATTGCCGGCAAGGCCTTCGAACAGCCGGAGAACGTCGAGGAGGTCGTCGACGAGTGCGAACGGATGATCTTCGAGATCGGACGGCGCTCCGCCGGCGGCTTCACCTTGGTACGCGAGCTCCTCAAGCCGGCCTTCGAACGCATCGACACGCTGTACCACCAGCGAGGCACGGTGACCGGCGTGCCGTCCGGGTTTCGCCGCCTTGATCAGTTCACGACTGGGTTCCAGCCCGGCGAGCTCATCATCATTGCCGCCCGCCCCTCGATGGGCAAGACCTCGCTGTGCCTCAACATCGCCATGAACGCCGCCAAGGGTGCGGGTAAGAAGGTGGCGGTCTTCTCGCTCGAGATGAGCAACGATCAGCTCGTGCAGCGCTTCTTGAGCATGGAGGCGCGCATCGACGCCCAGAGCCTGCGCACCGGCAACATTAAGGATAAGGAGTGGGGTGACATCACCCGGGCCATGGGCGTCCTGGCCGAAGTCCCGATCTTCGTCGACGACTCCCCCGCGCTTGCGGTGAGCGAGGTGCGCTCGCGCTCGCGGCGTCTCGCGGCGACGGCGGGCCTGGACCTCATCATCATCGACTACCTGCAGCTGCTGCGCTCGCCCAACCCCAAGATGACGAGCCGGGTCGAGATCATCGACGACATCTGCCGGAACCTGAAGGCGCTGGCCAAGGAGCTCAAGGTGCCGGTCATTGCGCTGGCCCAGCTCAACCGCTCCCCCGAAGCGCGCAACGACAAACGTCCGTTGCTTTCGGATCTGCGCGAGTCGGGCGGCATCGAGCAGGAAGCGGACGTCGTGGCGTTCATCTACCGCGACGACTACTACAATCCGCCGACGCCCGAGAACGAGAACATCGCCGAGATTAACATCGCCAAGCAGCGCAACGGCCCGACGGGTGTCATTCAGCTTCGCTTCGACAAGCGCTTCACGTCGTTTGCCGATCTCGACACCGAACACAGCGAGTTCTAGCCTGACGCGGCGTCGGTCGCGCAAGCGCGACCGCTACTGATCAGGCAGGACGGGTCGCGTAGCGGCCGCGCTCGCGCGGCCGCTGGGACGTTGCACCTTGGCGTCTCGAACAGGCTACGTTCTGCCGGTCGCGCAAGCGCGACCGCTACGCGCGGTGGTGCAAGGCCGACCGCTACACCGGTCGCCCAAGCGCGACCGGTGCGACGAGGAAGAGCGGTGCCGACGCATGACAGGAAGGGTTTCGCCGGTCGGGGCGACGTACCGATTCAGGCGGATACGCTTGCCGGTCCGCCGAAGTCACGGGCCGACGCACTGTGCGCTCCGGCATGCCGACGTAGCTCAGTGGTAGAGCAGCGGTTTCGTAAACCGCGGGTCGTCAGTTCAAATCTGACCGTCGGCTCGCTCTCTCTTGGCCGTCACGCAAGGCTTCGATGAACCCACACCCCTCAACCCACCTCCGGTTCGCGCTGCTCGGCGCACTCGTCGCGGTCTTCCTCGCCGGGCCGGGCTGCACAAAGGTCGGGACGAACACCGCTGGTACGAGTGGGCTGCATCCATGGACGATCCCCGGGGTGCTGCGCATGGCCGGGGTAGCCCAGCCCGACAACCTCAACCCGCTGCTCGGAAACCAGCAGATCGAGGTCGACCTCTCGATGTTTTGGGCCGGCTACCTCTTCAACTGGAATGATCGCAACCAGCTCGTTCCCGAGCTTGCAACCGAGGTCCCGACGCTCGCCAACGGCGGCATCAGCCGGGACGGCCTGTCGATTACGTACCACCTGCGCAAGGGCGTCCTGTGGCAGGATGGCGCGCCGTTTTCGGCCGACGACGTCATCTTCACATGGCAGGCCATCAACAACCCGCGCAACAACGTGCAAACCCGCATCCCGTACGACAGCGACTACATTGCGAACATCGAGAAGAAGGACGAGTACACGATTGTCGTCCACCTCAAGCGCCCCTTCGCCCCGTTCGTCAACACGTTCTTCACAATGTCCTCCACGCCGTACCCCATCCTGCCCAGGCACCTTTTGGCACGCTACCCGGACATTAACCACGTTGCCTACAACCAAAAGCCGGTCGGCACGGGTCCGTTCATGATTGAGGAGGTGCGGCCGGGCAGCCTGATCCGCATGGTTGCCAACCCGCGCTACTGGCGCGGGCCGCCCCACCTCAAAGAGTTCGACTACGCGATCATCCCGGACGAAACGACGATCCTCACCCAGCTGCGCACGCACGAACAGGACATGGAGTACA
Source organism: bacterium (assembly GCA_902812405.1). GTDB lineage: Bacteria > Vulcanimicrobiota > Vulcanimicrobiia > Eremiobacterales > Eremiobacteraceae > CADDZI01. The sequence goes on from CADDZI010000026.1 coordinate 12,510, forward strand.
ACGCACCGGCGTCGCAGGCGCCGAGTCTGGCCGGCATTGACGGTGTCCGTATCTACCTGACGCCGTTCACGCAGTATCGCGAAATCGCGCTGAATCTCGAAAATCCCATCCTCAAGGACGTCCGCGTCCGTCAGGCCCTGGCGTACGCGATCGACCAAAACGAACTCATCCGCACCGTCTCGCATGGCGTCGACATGCCCGGCGACAGCGATCAGCCGCCGTTTTTGTGGGCTCACAGCAACAACGTCCAGCGCTACCCCCACGACCCGCAGCGCGCGGCACAACTGCTGGATGCGGCCGGCTGGCGCCTCGGCCCGGATGGCTACCGCTACAAGAACGGGCAGCGCCTGGTCTTGGGTATGTCGGGGACGACGGGTTCGGATGAGACGCGCAACCTGGAACAGGTCGTGCAACATGAATGGCGCGCCGTGGGCGTGCAGGGCGTCATCAAAAATTATGCCTCTGACCTGTTCTTTGCAGGCTACAACTTCGGCGGCATTATCCAAGGCGGAAAGTTCGATACGGCGTTCTACTCGTGGATCAACGGTATCGACCCCGACGACTCCACCCTCTTCATGTGCGACCAAATCCCGCCCAACGGCCAGAATGCATACCGCTTTTGCGATCCGCAACTGGACGCGGCCGAACGTGTGGCGTTGAGCCACTACGACCAGGCGACGCGCAAGGCGGCCTACGATACGATACAGCGCATCCTGAGCCGCGAGGAACCGCTGATCATCATTTGGTACGTTCGCCGCCAGGACGTCGTCAACTCCGATCTGAAGAACTACCGTCCCGCGCACGCGGTCACAACCTTCTGGAACACCTGGCAATGGGCCATGTAGGCCCAAGGAATCCGCAGCCTGCGCGGCGCATGGGAGGTGCGTAACGTTTCCTCTAGCCGGGGTCGCTTTTGGTGCAACCTCAAGGAGTGGTTTGTATGGGCATATTAACATGGATCATCGTCGGCATCATCGCAGGCTTCCTGGCACGCCTGGTCATCAAGGGCGAGGGACCGGGCGGCATCATCGGTGACCTCATCATCGGCATCATAGGGGCGCTCATCGGCGGCTGGGTCTTCAATTTGTTTGGCCATCCGGGCGTCACCGGGCTGAATATCGGCAGTATCATCGTCGCCTTCGTCGGTGGCGTGATTTTGCTGTTGATCTTGCGGCTCGTCACCGGCAAGCGGACGGCGTAAACCCCGTCGGCGGGACTGGTGCCGCGAGGTAAAACGGCACCTGCGTCGCCAAGAGTGAGGGCACGCCATGCTCTCACTGTTCGTCAACGCCGACATCCTCACGCTCGACCCGGGGCAACCTCGGGCGCGCTGTCTGCTGGTCCGCGACGGACGCGTCGAGAAGGTGCTCGAGGAGCGGCCCACCGGCTTGGGCCGCGGCGTCCAGGTCGTAGACTGCGCCGGCGGGGCTATCGTCCCCGGTTTCCACGACTGCCACATGCACCTCACTGCGACCGGCCTGGTCCACGGACCCCACAATCTCGGCGATTGCCGTAGCCTAAGCGAGCTCTTGGGGCGAGTGGCGGATCTCGCCCGCAGCGACGCGCTCGTCTATGCCGGTAACTTCGACGAAAGCCGTCTGACCGAGGGCCGCGCGCCCACGCGCCGGGAGTTGGATACCGCGGGATCCGGCAAACCGGTCCTTCTCAGCCGCGTCGACGGTCACTCCTGCGTCGCCAACACGGCCGCGTTGGATGCCCTGGGCATCGACCTCGGGCGTCCGGAAGTCGAACGCGACGCTGCGGGAGAACCGACCGGCCGGCTCATCGGACAGTTGAGCTATGCCGCACAGTACGACTACGTCAAGCTCCTGCCGGTCAGCACGCACCGCCGCGCCGATCGCATCGCGGCCCAGGCCGCCCTGGGCGCCGGCATCACGACCCTCCACAACGTCATCGAAGGAGATGCCTCGTACGAGGAGCTTGCAGAAATCTACATCGATAACGCCGTCTTACCGGTGCGCGTGATCTCCAAGTCGTGCACGACGAGTGTCCCCAAAGTCAAGCGTCTGGGAGGGCGCATCTTCGGCGGCGACATCTTTGTCGACGGTTCCATCGGGTCGCGGACCGCCGCGCTCTCGGACGACTATCGCGACGGACGCGGGCGCGGACTGCTCTACCTGGATTGGCGCGATCTTGCGGACCTCTTTCACGAGGCCGCGGAAAGCGGTCTCTCGCCGGGCGTCCACGCCATCGGTGACCAGGCAATCGAGCAAGCCCTGACCGCCTGGGAAGAGGTGGCCCGCCGGCGCGGCTCGCTTGAAGGGCTGCGACCCTCCATCGACCATTTCGAAATCGCGCGGCCCGATCACATCCGCCGCGCAGCGGCGCTGGGTGTCTTCCTTTCGATGCAGCCTGCCTTCGATTACCTGTGGGGCGCGCCGGGCGGGATGTACGAGCAGCGCCTCGGCCTCGAGCGCGCGCAGGCCATGAACCGCCTAGGCAGCGCACTGCGCGCGGGCTGCGTGCTGTGCGCCGGCTCGGACAGCCCGGTGACTCCCTTGTCCGCGCTGCTCGGCATCCACGCCGCCGTCAACCACTACCAAGCCGGCGAACGTCTTGACGTGCAGAGCGCGCTGCGGGCCTACACGGCGGACGCCGCCCGCCTGGCTTTCCTGGAAGACCAGTGCGGTGTGCTGGCCGAGGGCAAGCTAGCGGATTTCGTCGTCCTCGATAAGGCTCCCGACCGGGTTCCGCCGGAGGCGATCAAGGACATTCGGGTGCAGATGACGGTAGTGGAAGGAGAGCTCCGCTATCGCGCCGCCTGAGACTGCCGGCCGCGACGTGCCCGCGGTGCCCGTGCAACCCATTACTCTGGCCGAGGTCGAAGCCGCCCGCGAACGTATTGCCGGCATCGCCGTGCGCACGCCGCTGCTGCGCCTGGAGATACCCGGCCGAGACGGCGACGCGCCCGACGTGTGGCTGAAACTTGAAAATCTACAGCCGATCAACGCCTACAAGTTGCGCGGCGCGGCCAACGCCATTGCGTGTCTGCCTCAGGACCGGCGGGCGCACGGCGTGTGGACGATCAGCGCGGGCAATGCCGGACAGGGTGTCGCCTACGCCGCTCGGGCCGCGGGCATACCGTGCACGGTCGTGGCCATCGAGACGGCGCCACGCTCGAAGTTGCAGCGCATGGAGGCATTGGGGGCGCGGATCGTGACCGCCTCGTACGATGCCTGCTGGCAGGCCTTGGACGAACGGCGTTTTCCCGGCGTCGAGGGAACCTTCATTCACCCCTTTGACGACCATGACTTTATCGCCGGGCACGCAACTTTGGCGCTCGAAATTTTGGAAGATCTAGCGGACTGCCGGGCCATTGTTGCGGCGATCGGCGGCGGCGGCCTCATCACCGCCATTGGGTCGGTCACCAAAGCGCTGCGCCCCGAGGTGCGGGTGATCGGGGTTGAACCCCAGACCGCGGCGCCCGCGGCACTGAGCGCTGCGCGCGGCTCGCCCCAGGTGTTCGAGGCGTGGCAGGCGTCCTTCGTGGACGGCGCGGGCGGCAAGAGCATGTTCCCCCGCATGTGGCAGCGTATGCGGCCGGTCGTCGATGATTTCCTCACGGTCAGTTTGGAGCAGACGAAAGATGCCATGCGTCTTCTGGCGCGCCACGCCCGGGTCGTCGCCGAAGGCGCGGGTGCTCTGCCGGTTGCGGCTGCACTCTCGGATCGAGCCGGCACGGGTCCGGTTGTCGCCGTCGTCTCGGGCGGCAATATCGACCTCGACGTCTACTGCGGCATCATTGCATCTGCAGGCGGTTGAGGTAATCCAGCGCCGTGTAGATCGAAGCGACGTGGCTCTGCGCGCGGACGTGCCGGCGCCGCACTTGTTCGAGCACCTCGTCGAGCGGCACGAGCAGGGTGTCCACCTGCTCGGTCGCCTCGGGGCGCGGCGTCCCCTGTGGCACCGCGCCGCGCGCAATGAAGAGCGTGAAGCGGCCGGTGGAGCTCGTGGGATCGGTTGCAAATTCCGCCACGCGTTCGAAGACCGGCGCTACGTAGCCCGTCTCCTCTTCAAGTTCGCGGCGCGCGCAGGCTTCGGCGTCTTCCCCGGGCTCGAGCATGCCGGCCGGGAGCTCGAGCACGAGGTCGCCGATCCCGTGTTTGTACTGACGCGTGAAGACCACCTCGTCATCGGGGGTGATGGCAAACGTCACGGAGAAGCCGGCATGTTCGCGCACGTAGTACGATTCGACAACCGAGCCGTCCGGCAGGCGGCAAGCGTCCCGGCGCAAGCGGTACCACGGCGACTCGACGACGTACTCGGAGGAGAGAATTTCCCACTTGCGTCCGGCCATGGAGTCCTTGTTTCGCGCCCGCAGCCGGTCTGCCATCCCCTGCGCGCCGCCGAATGCCGGGACGGATGCTGCGGGCATGACATGTCGCTTGCGGTGTAGCCGCCCTGCAAGGAGCGACCGGCGTCCGAGACGGCAGACCGCGCATCGTCGGGTCAGTCAACCGGTCTGGCAGGGCAAACCGTTTGGCCGTCTGATTCGTCATATCCGGCGAGCGGCGGCTGTTCGCCCTACGGCCGCCGCTCTCCACAGGCGTCCCGGCACGGCAAAAGGCCGATAGTGGTAGGTAGGGACGCCATGCCGCAAGTTCTCATCGAGGTCGACCGGCTCACCAAGAGTTTCGGCGCGACCAAGGCCGTGGACGGGATTAGCTTCGAGGTCTACGCAGGTGAGATCTTCGGCTTCCTTGGGCCCAACGGGGCGGGCAAGACGACGACGATCAAGATCCTCACCGGGCTTCTGACGCCGACCTCGGGCCGGGCACGCCTGGGCGGGTTTGACGTCGTGCGCCAGCCGCTGGCCGCCAAGCGCATCCTGGGCTACGTACCGGATGAACCAAACGTGTACCAGAAGCTGACGGCGGTCGAGTTTTTGGATTTCGTCGGGGACGCCTATGGCATGAGTGCGCGGCAGAAGGCGCTCCGGATTGGAGAACTCCTCGCGCTTTTCGGTCTGGACGGGGCTGCCGGCGACTTGTTGGGATCGTACTCGCACGGCATGAAGCAGAAGGTGCTGCTGTGCGCGGCCTTCCTCCACGATCCCAAAATCTATATCCTCGACGAACCCACCGTCGGCCTCGATCCGCGCAGCGCGCGTCTGCTGAAGACCCTGCTGCGCGAGGTCACGGCGCGCGGCGGTGCCGTCTTCATGTCCACCCACATCATGGAGATCGCACAGTCTCTGTGCGACCGCGTGGCGATCATCAATCGTGGACGCATTGCGGCGGCGGGCAGTGTCCTGGAACTACAACGCCTCAGCGGCGAGCGGACTCTCGAGGATGTCTTCCTGGGTCTCACTGACGGCGTGACCGGCACGGGCATGGCCGCAGCGGCGCGCGGGCCGCTGCCCGAAACTCCGTGACGCTCGATCTCGGTCCGTCGTGCGCCCGGCGCCGCGGCGCAATCGAGGAGACGATGTTGCTGTGCGCGGCGCTGCTGCGGCAGCGCTACCTCGCGGCGCGCCGCGACTGGGCGGGCCGTCTCGTGTACGTCGTCGCCGCCGCGGCGGGCGCGGTGCTCTTTGCCTGCATCGCACTGATGTCATATGCGGGTGCCGCCTATCTGCGCCACGCCCACGCACAAGCGCTTTTGGTCAGCATTCCCGCCTGGGCGTTTCTCGTCTATCTGTTCACCGACGTCTTCATCGCTTTCGGTCAGGCGTTGGGCGATCTCTACCTGGCGGCGGATGTGCCGGTCTTGCTCGTCATGCCGCTGCGCACGGCGAGCATCGTCGTGGCCAAGTTCGTGGCCGGCGTCGTGACCAACGAAGTCTACGTGTCGGCCTTCCTCGTGCCGTTCGTCCTGGGGTACCTGACCGGCGCCGCCGCAGCCTGGTGGTCGTACCCTTTGGCTCTCCTCGGGGTAGTCGTCTTTCCGGCGCTCCTCTACGCGGCGTTGGCCAGCGTCACGATCGTCGTCTTGCGCTACGTGCGAGCCGACAAAGCCAAAGAGGTTTTGTGGCTGTGCGGCGCCGTCGTGCCGACGATCTTCTGGGTCGTAAGCTTCTGGGGCGTCGCGCGCGCCAACGGCGATATAACGACGCTGCAGCTGCCCGCCGCGCCGTCCTGGCTGCCCAGTACCTGGGTCGGCGACCTCGTTGCGGCGGGTGCGACACACGACGTCTGGCCCGCGGTCGGGTGGTTTGCCTTCCTTCTCGCCACGACCGTGGTTGCCTGTCCGGTCGCCCTGGCGTTCATCGCGCGCGGTTTCCTGCGTGGGTACAGCGAGGCCGCGACGAACCCGCCGGCCGTCCGCCGGCGCGCCGGTCACTTCGGCCGATCCTCCGCGCTGCGGGCACTCGTCCGCAAGGACGTGCGGACGTTCCTGCGTACGCCGCAGCTGTGGTTTGGACACATCACCGCCTTGGGTTTTATCGCCTACCTGCTCGTCGGTCACCGCGCCCAGACACCCATCTTGCCTCTCACGGTCCAGCTGGCGATGGTTCAACTTGGTTTTGTCGCTATGCTGGCGGGTCTCAACCCGGGGATGACCGCGCTCTCGCTGGAGCACGCCGCCATCTGGCTTCTCCGTTCCCTGCCCCTGTCCGCGGCCGATATCGTCGGCGACAAGCTTGCAGTCGCGTGGGGCCAAACGGCGATTCTCGTCTGCGCGGGCGGCCTCGCCCTGTGCTACGGCTACCATTTCGACGCGCCGCACACGCTCGCCGTCGTTGTCTTCGGCCTGCTCATGGCCGCTGTATCGGTAGGTTGTGGTCTGGCGTTTGACGCAACCTATCCATCCTTTCAGTGGGATAACCCCAACGCGATCAACCGCGGCATCCGCATGGTCATGCCCTTTTTATCGAGCATCGCCGTGCTGCTGGCATGCGCGCTCGTGCTGGGACTTGCCCGCGTTGCTCTCCACGGGGCTGCCGGGGTTCTCGTCGGCCTGGCTGCAAGTGCACTGCTGGCGGCCGCCGTCGTCCGGGCCAACGTTCGCCGTGCCCTGCAGCGCGTCGCCTGCTTGGAGCCGTAAACGCCGCGTCAGCGCCCGCCGCGCCGCGGGAATATGGCCCGTACAGGCGCCAAGTACCGTGGCGTGATAGGCGGTTCTCCCTGGTATATTCTCCATAATTTGAGTCAGAGCGAAAAACGCCCGCCCCCGACCCGGGTGGACTGGCGGCGCATCGCGCGCTACTTCGCGCCCTACTGGCGCTACGAAATCCTCATCATCGCGGCCATTGTTGTGACGAGTTCGCTGGGCCAGCTGCCGCCTCTGTTTACCAAATGGATCATCGACGGAGCGATTGCACGCAAGGACGTGACGCTTTTGGCGTGGCTCGTCGGCGGTATGGTCGCATCGGCGCTGGCGGCCGCCGCCATCGGCGCCGGGCAAGGATACCTCAACGCCTACGTCGGCGAAGGCATCATGCGCGACATGCGCGATGCCTTGGTGCGCCATCTGCACCGCATGCCGCTCTCGTTCTTCACCGCGACCAAGACCGGCGAGATCATGAACCGGGTCTCCAACGACGTCGACGCCATCGACAACGTCGTCACCGGGACGCTCGTCACGATCGTCACCAACGTCGTCGTCATCCTGACGACGTTGGTCGCCATCTTCTGGCTGGACTGGCGCCTGGCGCTGCTCTCCCTGGCGGTCGTCCCCGTCATGGTCGTTCCACTGGCGCCGGTTGGCAAGACGATGTATGCCATCCGCAAGCGCACGCGCGAGCAGCGCGACCGCATCGAGAGCTTGCTGCAGGAGACGCTCTCCCTGTCCGGCGTGACGCTCATGAAGTCGTTCGTGCGCGAAAAGGAGGAAGCCGAGCGCTTCCACCGTGCCGGCACCGAGCTCATGAACCTCGAGATACGGCTGGCTCTCGTCGGCCGCTGGTTTGTGGCGCTCATCGGAGCCTTGGTTGTCGTGGGGCCGGCCCTCGTCTGGCTGGGCGGCGGATGGCTTGCCATCCGCAGCGGGCTTGGCGTCGGCACGATCGTCGCCTTCGTCGCGTACCTGGCGCGCCTGTACGGTCCGGCCTCGGCACTGGTGGGCGTCCAAATGCAGATCGTCAGCGCCTTCGCAGTGTTCGAGCGCATCTTCAGCTACCTCGACATGACGCCCGAGGCTCCCCAACGACCGGATGCGCAGCCGCTGGTCGCGCCGCGCGGCGAGATCGAATTTTCTCACGTCACCTTTGGGTATGTCCCCGACCGGCCGGTGCTGCGTGACGTCTCGTTTCGCGCGCAGCCCGACATGCTCGTTGCATTCGTCGGCCCCACCGGTGCGGGTAAGACGACGATCATGAACCTCGTGCCCCGTTTCTACGACCCCCAAGAGGGCCGGGTCCTCATCGACGGCCACGACGTGCGCGATCTCAGCCTGGCGTCGCTGCGGGCCTGCATCGGCATCGTCACCCAAGAGACCTACCTCTTTCATGCCACCATCGCCCAAAACTTGCGCTACGGCAAACCCGACGCAAGCGACGAGGAACTGCTGGCTGCGTGCCGGACCGCCAACTTGGCCGGCGTCATTGCCGCCCTGCCCGACGGACTGCAGACCGTCGTCGGCGAGCGCGGTCATCGCCTCTCCGGGGGCGAGCGTCAGCGCCTGGCGATCGCGCGCGTCCTCCTCAAAGATCCGCGCATCCTCATTTTGGATGAAGCGACCAGTTCGCTCGACTCGGTCTCCGAGCAGTTGATCCGGGATGCCCTGGTGCCCCTCATGCGAGGACGCACCAGCCTCGTCGTTGCGCACCGCCTCTCGACGGTTTTGCGTGCCGACGTCATCAATGTTCTCGACGGCGGGCGCATCGTCGAGTCCGGCCGGCATGCCGAGCTCGTGGCGCGCGGCGGGCTCTATGCCCGCTTGTACGAGGCCCAGTTCTTCACGGGCGACGAGCCGGCGGGCGTCGCCATCTAGCCGGCCGGGCGGGTACGATGTGCCGTGCAGGCCCCGGCCCGCCCATCCAGAACGGCTCTCCATGCCGGCCCACGAACCGCCGACGACCCAGGAGATCATCAGCCTCGACGCGCAGGCAAAGACCTCGCAGGCGCGCATCGTCACCGATCGCGGCGACATGGTCTTCACATTTTTCCCGGGCGAAGCGCCGGTGACGGTTGCGGCGTTCATCAAACTCGCGCGAAGCGGGTTCTACGACGGGCTCACCTTCCATCGGGTCGTGCCCGGCTTTGTCATTCAAGGCGGATGTCCGCTCGGCACGGGCACGGGTGGCCCGGGCTACAACCTCAAGGCCGAATTCAACGCACAGCCTCACACAGCGGGTGCGGTCGCTATGGCGCGGGCACAATCACCCGACTCCGCCGGATCACAGTTCTACGTCTGCCTAGAGGACGCGCGTTTTCTCGACGGCCAGTACACGGTCTTCGGCCATCTCATCTCTGGCCTAGATGTTGCACGCACGATTGCACCCGGGGACGTCATGCGCAAAGTCGTCATCGAACCGCTGCTTGACGTGAAATAGCCTGCGGCGCGCGGACCCGTTGGGACAGGCCTAAGGCGGCACTCTGTGGGGCAGGTCGTCCCTCGTTGCGTGTCCGGACGGCACGACAGCCGCGCGGGAGAATCCGGCACATCCCTACCCGTGGCGTGCAGGCAACGGCACACGTGACGAGACGATCCCACGACAAACGGCACAGGCGCGCGCAGGGCTTGCGGGCGGCCTGTCTAAGGCGCGCAACGACCACGCGCAGGTGCGTCTGTCCGCGAGCGAGGTACAGGTCGTTCGGCGATGATTGTTGACCATGACGTAATCGTGCTCGGGGCGGGTCTGGCCGGCATGCGTGCCGCGCTCGAGGCCGCCCGCAACGGCGTCAATGTCGCAGTGGTGTCCAAGGTCCACCCGGTGCGCAGCCACTCGGGAGCCGCGCAAGGCGGCATCAACGCCGCGCTGGCGCCGGGTGATTCGTGGGAAATCCACGCTTTCGACACGATCAAGGGCAGCGACTACTTGGCCGACCAGGACGCGGTCGAGATCATGACCCGCGAGGCGCCCCAGGACATCATCGAACTGGAGCACATGGGCGTCATCTTCTACCGGGATGAGGAGGGCAAGCTGGGCACGCGTGCCTTCGGCGGCGCTTCCAAAGCCCGGACCTACTTCGTCGGCGACATTACGGGGCAAGCCCTGCTGTACACGCTCTACGACCAACTCCTCAAGGCCGGCGTCAAAGTCTACGAAGAGTGTTTTGCGACCGCGCTCTACATGGCGGGTGGCGAGTGCCGGGGGGTCACCGCCATCGACATGCTCAGCGGCGAGCTGAACCTGATACGGGCCAAAGCGGTTATCATTGCAAGCGGGGGCGCAGGGCGCCTGTACGAGCCCAGCACGAACGCACTGATCTGCACGGGTGACGGCATTGCGCTTGCCTACCGGGCGGGTGCGCCGCTCATGGACATGGAGATGGTCCAGTACCACCCCACGACGCTGAAGGGTTCGGGCTTCCTCATGACCGAGGCCGCCCGCGGCGAGGGCGCCTACCTGCTCAACAAAGACGGCGAGCGTTTCATGCAGCGCTATGCACCCAAGATGATGGAGTTGGCGTCGCGCGACGTCGTCTCACGGGCGGAAACCATCGAGATTGCCGAAGGCCGGGGCATTGACGGCAACGTTCTGCTCGACCTGCGTCACCTCGGGCGCGACGTCATCCTCACCAAGCTGCCGCAGATCCACGAGATTGCGCTCGACTTTTTGGGCATCGACATGATCACGGATCCGGTACCCGTGCGCCCGGGCATGCACTACATGATGGGAGGCATCCGCACGGACGTCCACGGGGCGACATCCATCCCCGGCCTGTATGCGGCCGGTGAGTGCGCCTGCGTCAGCGTCCACGGCGGCAACCGGCTGGGCGCCAACTCCCTGCTCGACACGCTGGTCTTCGGACGACGTTCGGGGCGCGCCGCAGCCGAGTATGTCCGCCGCACCTCGCCGACCGCCACGGGCGAGGATTTTTTGGCCGCCGAACAGCGGCGCATCGCAGACCTCATGGCGCGCCCATACGCCGGCGAGACGCACGCCCGCCTGCGCCTGGAGTTGGGCACGCTCATGGACGCCAAAGTCGGCGTCTACCGCAATGAGGAAGGCCTCATGGAGGCCCTGACCGGCGTGCACGAGCTCAAGCGCCGCTACGGCCTGGTCGCCGTGGGCGACAAGGGTCGCATCTATAACCAGGCCCTGACCTTCGTGCTCGAGCTGGGGTACCTGCTGGACTGCGCGGAAGCGGTCATCCACGGCGCCCTGACGCGGAAGGAAAGCCGCGGGGCGCAGGCGCGCACCGACTTCCCGCAGCGCAACGACGCAGAGTGGCTCAAGCATATCCTCATCACGCACAACGACGGCGGACCGCCGCGCATTGATTTTCAGCCGGTCACGATCACCAAGTGGCAGCCGCAAGAACGGACGTACTAAGAGTATGAAGTGGACGATTGAAGTCGGACGCTACGATCGCACCGCCGGCGACGGACGGGGTGAGGTCCGCTCGTATCCGCCGCCATACGAGAACGCGCCGCAGCGCCGGTACCAGACCTTCGAGGTCGACCTGCCGGACCACGCCATGGTCCTGGATGCGCTCATCGCGATCCGCGAGTACCAGGATGAGAGCCTGGTCGTCCGTTGCGCCTGCCGCAGCGCCATCTGCGGCTCGTGCGGCATGTGGATCAACGGCGCGGCCCGCCTGGCCTGCATTACCAAGTTGCGTGAGGTCGCCCGGGATGGCAAGGTGACGGTCGAGGCGCCGCCCTCCATGCCGGTGGTCCGCGATCTGGTGTGGGACATGACGCCGTTTTGGCAAAAGAACCGTGCGGTGCTGCCGTGGCTGGAGAACAAAGAGCCGGTGCCGCAGGGCGAAGAGTACCGCGTCCCCAACGCCGCCATGGAAAACCTCATCCAGGAAGTCAGCTGCATCTCATGCGGCGTGTGCGTCATGGACTGCGAGTCGTTCGCGGTCAATCCGGATTTCCTGGGGCCTGCGGCGTTGGCCAAAGCCTACCGCTACGTCGCCGATCCACGGGATGCAAAAACCCACGAGCGCCTGGGACGCTACAGCCAGCCCAACGGCGTCTGGGATTGCACCCATTGCTACGAGTGCGTCGCCAAGTGCCCCAAGGGCGTGGCGCCGATGGAGCAGATCCTCAAGATCCGCAAGCTGGCGGTGGAAGCCGGCTATCGCAATAACTCCGGCACGCGCCACGCCGTCGCCTTTGCCGAGTCGGTGGCTCATAGCGGGCGGCTCAACGAGCTGACCTTGATGCCCAAATCCTTCGGCCTGTTCAACATACGGGCGCAGCTGCAGTCGCTGCCGGCCGCCTTCAACATGCTGCGTGCCGGGAAGCTGCCGCCGCTGCTCCATCCCAAGGTGCCGCACGTCGAACGCATCAAGGCTATCTTCAAGAAAGTCGGGGGCATGTTCTCGTCATGAAGGTTGCGTTCTGGCCGGGCTGCGTCTCCAAGGGGGCCTGCCCCGAGCTCTACGTTGCGATGCAGAAAATCGCGCCGGTTTTGGGTTTGGAGTTGATGGAACTCTACGAGGCGCCGTGCACGGGCGCCGGTGTGCTCTCCGAGCAAAACCCGGAGCTGGCGTACTCGCTCAATGCGTTGACGCTGGCCATGGCCGAGCAGATGGGCGCCGACCTCATGACGATCTGCAGCACCTGCCAAGGCGTGCTGAGCGGGGCGCAGTACCACCTGACGCGGGATGAGGCTCTGCGCGAGCGTGTCAATCGCACGCTGGCCGACAGCGGTTTCCAATACCGTGGCACGGCCAGGGTCAAGCACCTTTTGTGGCTTCTCGTCGAGGATGTCGGCTTGGACCGCGTGGCAGGTCTGGTCAAGCGCCGGCTGAGCGGCCTGCGTGTGGCGCCCTTCTACGGCTGCTACATCCTGCGGCCGGAAGAGCACCTGGGTCTGCGCGAGAAACCCGAACGCGCGACCTACTTGGAGAAGATCATCGAGCTGGTCGGCGCGACGCCGGTTGAATACCACGGGAAGAGCAAGTGCTGCGGCTTCCCGATGCTGACGTTCAATCGGGAGGTCTCGCTCAAGATGGCGGGCAAGCACCTGTTGGAAGCCAAGAGCAAGGGTGCGGATGTGCTCGTGACGCCCTGCCCCTTGTGCCACCTCAACCTGGACGGTCAGCAACCGGATGCGGCCCGCGTCGTCAAGGAACCCATCGGGACGCCGATCTTCCACCTGCCGCAACTGTTGGGTCTGGCCTTCGGCTTTGAGCCGGCCGAGCTGCGGCTCAATCACCACGTCGTCAACACGCGTCTGGCGCTGGAGAAGGTCGAGCTCAAAGTATAGGGCGCCAGGCCGCGCCCCCGACGTGAGCGTGCGCGAGAGATTCCACCGCCGACGGCGGTCAATCGAAGTACGGGTACAACGCCCCCGCCCGCAAGCCCGGTTATCCAAAGCGGTCCGCAACCGGCCTGTCATACCACGCCGCAGCCTCGGTGGCTAAGCGCAGCCGCGGGGTTTCCCGTCCTGGGCGCAGTCTGCTATAATCTTTCCGCGGATGGAACGGTCGTTCGATGAGCTGAACGCGGGGTGCACACGATCATGACGGTTGCGCCGCCCAAAATCTTGTTGCAGCTACGGGTTAACGGCACCGACATGGCCTGCGCCGCTCACCCCAACAAGACACTGCTCGAAGTGCTGCGTGAAGACCTCGGCTTGACGGGCACCAAGCACGGTTGTGAGATGGGCCACTGCGGAGCCTGCACCGTGTTGCTGGACGGTCGCCCGGTCTTGAGTTGTCTTGCACTGGCGGTTGAAGCCCAAGGCCATGAGATTCGCACCGTCGAGGGCTTGGCACACGGACCACACCTGCATCCGCTCCAGCAGACCTTTGCGGAAACCGGGGCCGCCCAGTGCGGGTACTGCACGCCGGGCTTCCTCATGACTGCGGCCGCGTTGCTGGAGACGACGCGCACTCCGAGCGAAGCCGACATACGTCAGGCCATTGCCGGCAACTTGTGCCGGTGCACCGGCTACACCAAGATCGTCGAAGCCATCGCGCTGGCGGCCGAGCGGATGCGGGAACAGGCCGAGCATGTCTGAGGCGGACCTGAGAGCTGTCTCCACCAACACGAATCCCGATGGCGACGCGCGGCCGCCGGCGCCGGCGCACGACCCGGCATCAGTCGTGGTGCGTGCGCCTCAGATGACGCCCGACAAACCCGAAGGTTTCTTCATCGTCGGCAAAGCCACGCCCAAAGTCGATGCCTACGGCCGGGTGACGGGGGCGGAGCGCTTTGCCGACGACATCGCGTTGCCCAACATGCTGTTCGGCAAGATGGTGCGCAGCACGCAGCCGCACGCACGACTGACGCGGGTGGACGTACGCCGCGCCCTGACCCTTCCCGGCGTCGTGGCCGCGGCGACGGGAGCGGATCTGCGCGTGCGCTACGGGATTTTGCCCTCCAGCCCCGACGAGACGGTGATGGCGGTGGAGCGCGTCCGCTACGTCGGCGATCCGGTTGCCTGTATCGTGGCCGAAGACGAGGTGACCGCCGAAGAGGCATGTGCCCTCGTGGAGGTCGGCTACGAACCGTTACCGGCCATCATGACGATTGACGACGCCCTGCGCACCGATTTGCCGCAGATTCACCCCAATCCGCGGCGCGCGGATAACGTCCACAAGGAAGTCCATCTGGAGTTTGGCGACGTCGAGCAAGGGTTTGCGGCGGCCGACCGGGTCTTTGAGGACGAATACTTTTTCGAAGGGACGACGCACGCGCCGATCGAGCAGCATGCGGTTGTCGCCGACTACGGGCCGGACGGCAAGCTGACGCTGTGGTGCTCGACGCAGACGCCGCACTACCTCCACCGCATCGCGGCAGCGGTGCTCGGACTGCCGGGCAGTCACGTGCGGGTGATCGCGCCGCCGGTCGGCGGGGGCTTCGGCGGCAAGACCGAGCCTTTTGCCCACGAACTGGCCGCCGGATTCATGGCGATGAAGACCGGCCGGCCGGTGAAGATGACGCTGACGCGCGAAGAAGTTTTCTACGCCCACCGCGGCCGCCATCCGGTGCGTTTCAAACTGCGCACCGGCGTCAAAAACGACGGGACGATCACCGCGGTCCACCTCCAGACGTGGCTCGACGGCGGCGCGTACGGATCATACGGGGTCGCTACAACGTACTACACGGGCGCCTTGACGCCCGTCACCTACAAGATCCCGGCCTACAAGTTCGACGGGTGCCGCGTCTTCACGAACAAGCCGCCGTGCGGCCCCAAGCGCGGTCACGGCACGACGCAGCCGCGCTTTGCGATCGAAAGCCAGCTCGACAAGATAGCGGATGCGCTGGGCTTGGATGCCGCCGAGTACCGCAAGCGCATCGCGGTCGAGCCCTCCTCGAAGACGGTCAACGGCTTGCGGATCACGTCGTGCGGTCTGCCCCAATGCCTGGATGCGGCCGCGGCGCGCACCAACTACGCCGCCAAACGCGGCCGCCTGCCGCGCGGCAAGGGTATCGGGCTGGCGGCCAGCGCCTACCTGTGCGGCGCGGGGCTGCCCATTTACTGGAACGCGATGCCGCAATCCGGTGCGATGGTCAAGATCGACCGCGGCGGCGGGGTGACGGTTTTCTGCGGAGCCAGCGACTGCGGGCAGGGATCCACCCACATGCTGGCGGCGATCGTCGCCGAGACGCTCGGCACTGACGTCACCGACGTTCGGGTCTGCTACGGCGACACGGATCTGACGCCGGTGGACCTGGGCTCGTACTCCAGCCGCGTTACCTTCATGGCCGGCAACGCGGCGCGCCAAGCCGCCCTCACGCTGCGGGCGCAGCTGGCAAACGCCGCCGCCGCAAAGTTGGAGTGTCCGCCGCAGCGGCTGGGATTCGGGCGGCGGCGCGTCTTCTGCCTCGATGATCCCGCGCGCAGCCTCACGTTCATCGAAGCGGCGCAGCTGGCCGAGGCGGAGTTCGGTACGCTGGCCGCCGTGGGCAGCTACACGCCGCCCGCGCTGGCGGCAGGCTACAAGGGGTCGGGTGTTGGGCCGTCGCCGGCCTACTCCTACAGCGTGGCGGTTGCCGAGGTGGACGTAGATCTCGAGACCGGTCAGGTGCAGGTGGAGAAAATAACCTTGGCACATGACGTCGGGCGGTGCATCAACGCGGACTCGGTCGAAGGCCAGATCGAAGGCGCGGTCTACATGGGCTTGGGCGAAGCGCTCATGGAGGAGTGGCCGTTTCGGGCCGGCGAGCACAAGACGCCCAACCTCTTGGACTACAAGACGCCGACGAGCCTGGATACGCCGCCGATCGAAGCGATCATCATTGAGACTGATGATCGCGAAGGTCCGTTTGGCGCCAAAGAAGCCGGACAAGGACCGCTCAATCCCGTCATCCCCGCCATTGCCAATGCGGTGGCGGATGCGAT
Source organism: bacterium (assembly GCA_902812405.1). Taxonomy (GTDB): domain Bacteria; phylum Vulcanimicrobiota; class Vulcanimicrobiia; order Eremiobacterales; family Eremiobacteraceae; genus CADDZI01. The sequence goes on from CADDZI010000026.1 coordinate 28,888, forward strand.
CAAAGCTCGCATCCACTCCACGCCGATCACGCCGGAGAAGGTGCTCAAGGCGCTGGATGCAACGTCCGGCGCGCCGCTGCGTCTGAAACCTTCGGCCGCGAGCCGTCCGCAGCCGCCGGTTCCCGCCTCGCCCTAACGCGCGGCAGGCGTCCCGCGCGCCTCCAACTTCCGAGCGGCATCTTGCATCGATCGGGCAAGCCCGCGCAGCTCGCGGGCGATGTGATGGCGGTTGGCATCCAGAATCGGTTCCCACATCGAGGTACGGCTGCGAGTCAGTCGCAGCAGCTCGCACGCGACCGGCCCGCATAGGTCCGTCATGCGGCGCGGCGAGTCGCGCCCCCGCAGCCGCGCGGCAAAAAGCCACGCCACGACCTGCGGCAGGTGCGAGGTGAGAGCAAGGATGCGATCGTGCGTGGCCGCGTCGAGGGGAACCGGCTGCGCCCCCAAGGATGCAAGGAAACGAGAGGCCTTGCGGTTCAGGGCGGCGCAAGCGGTGGGCACGTAGGCCCAAGGCCGGCCTAAAAACAGATCGGCACGCGCCGCCGCGGGGCCGCCGTGCGTTCCCCCCGCCAAGGGGTGGCTGCCGACGAAACCCGCGACACTTCGGCCAATACGCTGAACGGGGACTTTGACCGAGGCGACGTCCAGGATCACGTTCGCCCGCTGCGGCGGATGAACGCGCAGGTACGCCAATTCCGCCAGCGTTGCCGGCAGCGGTACGGCAAGGACAATGACATCACACCGGCTGTAGAGGAAGGCCCGGCTGACAACCGCGTCCAGAGCACCTCGCCGCCGCGCGCGCTGCGCAGTGGCGCGTCGCAGGTCGTAGCCGGCGACGTACCAGCCGGCGCGGCGTGCGGCCAGCCCTACCGAGGCACCGATCAGCCCCGTGCCGACGATTCCCAAGATCCGCTGTCGGCGCGTCACGTGGAGGGCGCAGCCAAGTCCGGTCGCAGGGTGGCAGCTCGTCCCAAGTACACGTGCCGTGCCGTGGCCGTGCCGTTTGTGTTGATGAGAATGAGGACGCGCAGCACGCGCCTGAGAGCACCGGGCACATCGATCTCGGTGAACGACAGCATCGGAACGTCATGCCAGCCCAGCTCACGGGCCGCACGGGCCGGAAAGGCGGCTCGCAGATCAGGCGTCATGCTGAAGAGCGCGCACACGACGTCGTCGATCGCGAGGCCGTTGCGGGCGATCATTTCCGCAAGCAGACGGCGCGTGGCGGCTGCGATGGCCTGGGGGTCATCGCTCGCGACGTCAATCGCACCGCGGATGCCGCGCACCTTCATGCCTCAACCTGGTGCGCGTCGAACACCGGGATGCGCGCCAGCTCGGCCGTGATGCGCGCAAAGTCCTCGAACGTCAGGGCCTGCTGACCGTCGCTCTTGGCCTGCGACGGAGCGGGATGAACTTCCAACAGCAGTCCGTGCGCGCCGGCGGCCTTTGCCGCCCGGCACAGTGGTCCAATCCAGCGCCGTACGCCGACGCCGTGGCTGGGATCGACGAACACCGGCAAGGCGGTGCGCTCGCGCAATACGGGTACCGCAGAGAGGTCGAGTGTATTGCGCGTCGCCGTCTCGAAGGTGCGGATGCCGCGCTCGCACAGGATGACACGCGGATTGCCTTCGGCCAAGATGTATTCGGCAGCCAGCAGCAACTCCTCAAGCGTGGCCGAGAAACCACGCTTGAGGAGCACGGGGCTTTCGGTGCGCCCGACGGCGCGCAACAGATCGAAGTTTTGCATGTTCCGGGCTCCGATCTGAAGGACGTCGACCTGGGCGGCCATGCGCGGCACGTCCGCAGCGTTCGTTACCTCACTGACGGTCGGTAATCCGAAGGCTCTGCCCGCTTCCGCCAGGAGCATGACGCCGTCCCAACCCAAGCCTTGAAAGCTGTAGGGACTCGTGCGAGGTTTGAAAGCGCCCCCGCGCAGCATGACGGCGCCGCTTGCCTTGACGGCGGCGGCGGTTGCAAAGATCTGTTCCCGTGACTCCACGGCACACGGGCCGGCGGCAATAACAAACTCACCGTCCGCGACGCGAATGTTGCGGATATGGAAACCGCCGCCGGTGCCGGCCGGCGGACGCTCCACCCACCGTGGGCGGCAGATCTCGGACATCACGTGCCTACCTCCCGTGCGGCCGTAGGAAACGACGAAGCCCTCACCTCGGCGGGTGAGGGCTTCGCGCCCGGCCGTCTCGTCAGGCCGTCAACGCAAAGGCGTCCCCACCGGCCGGATTGGCCAGCCGTAGCGGTAATAGGACGCCCACGCAGCCTGATGCATCATCATGTAGCCATCATGAAACCAAAAAGCCGCGGGCTTGTCAAGGGTTTGCCGCGCCGCGCACGCAAAAATGGATGCCAGGCCACGCAGGGGGGCGCCGCCGGGCCCAGCGCGGGTGGCGCAGCTGAAAGCACCATGAATGTGAAATTGAATCACGCCGTCCTGAAGGTCCGCGATCTGGATCGGGCCGTGGCTTTCTATCGCGACCTGCTGGGGTTCGAGGAGGTTGCCCGAGCCGGTCACCAGATGGTCTTCCTGCGAGCCGCGGGTTCGCTCAATCACCACGACCTGGGATTTCTCCGCGTCGGCCCTCACGCGCCCTCACCGGCCGAATCCGGGGTGGGATTGTTCCATCTGGCGTGGGAGGTACCGGCCATCGAGGATCTCGTCACAGTGCGCCGTCGTTTGGCGGAGCAGGGGTGCTTGAGCGGCGAGAGCGACCATGGTGCGACCAAGTCGGTATACGGCGTCGATCCGGACGGCAACGAGTTTGAAGTGATGTGGATGGTGCCGCGCGAGCTGTGGGGTGAGTACGCCTCGCAGGCGCCGACTCGCCCCTTGGATCTTGACGCCGAACTGCGCCGCTTCGGCACGCAGGCTGCGACGACAGCCGAGCAGAGTTAGGCCATGTTGCGCCTGCCGCCTTTTGCTTACCATCCTGCTGCCAGCCTGGAGGACGCGGTGGGGATGTTGGCTCGTTACGGGTGGCGGGCGCTCGTCGTCTCCGGGGGCACCGATCTCTTCGCCAACATGAAGCAGCGGCTGTTCACGCCGGAGGTCGTCGTCGGGTTGAGGCCGCTGCGCGAGCTGTCGTACGTTCGTGCGTCGGAAGGCGGGGTCGCAATTGGCGCTCTTACCACGTTGACCCACATTGCGGAGGATCCCGTCATTGAGAGCCGCTATCCAGCCCTGCACGAAGCGGTATCGGTCATTTCAACCCCGCAACTACGCAACATGGGGACACTGGGCGGCAATATCTGCCTCGACACGCGGTGCAATTACTACAACCAAGACTACGACTGGCGCCGCGCGCTGGGATTTTGCATGAAAAAGGACGGCCAGGTGTGCCGGGTCGCACCCAAGAGTCCGACGTGTGTCGCCGTCAACTCGTCGGACAGCGCTCCGGTCCTCATCGCGTACGGGGCGACGCTGCGTCTGGCCGGCCCGGAGGGCAGGCGCGAGGTGCCGGCTGCCGAGTTCTTCCGCAACGACGGCATGCGGCCGTGGTGCAAACGCCCGGACGAAATTCTTACCGAGGTGCGCCTCCCCGCCCTGCCCGCCGGCACGCGGGCCGCATATCGCAAGTTGCGCTTGCGCAACGCGATTGATTTCCCGATCCTCGGCGTCGCTGTCATGCTGCAAGTCGAGGCCGGTGTGTGCGTGCGGGCGCGCGTCGTGCTCAACGCCGTTGCGTCCAAGCCGGTGGAAGTACCGGATGCCGCCGCGGCCCTGGTCGGCACGGATCTCAATCCACGGGCTTTGGATGAGGCCGCGGACGCGGCCTATGCGGCGGGCAAGCCGCTCGACAATACCAGCGGTTCCATCCCGTATCGTAAGCGCATGCTGCGCGTGTTTGCCCGCCGGGCACTTGCGGCGTGCGCGCCGGGATCCTAAGAGAACAGCCGGCATAGCCAGCGTCATGAATACCCGGCACGCGGAAGTGGCGATCGACAGCCCGGCCGGTCCGCTTGCCGCACTCGAACACGTACCGCCTGGGGCGCGTGGCATCGTGATCTTCGCCCATGGCAGCGGCAGCAGCCGGCTTTCCCCGCGCAACCGGTATGTCGCGGGCGAACTTGCGGCCGGAGGCTTCGCAAGCCTGCTGCTGGATCTGCTGACGCCGGCGGAGGAGGCGTTGGACAGGCACACGGGCCGACTGCGCTTTGACGTGGGGCTGCTCGCCGAGCGCGTGGCGTTGGCGCTTGAGTGGTCCCGGCAGCGCTGGCCCGAGCTGCCCGCCGGCCTGTTCGGGGCAAGCACCGGTGCTGCCGCGGCGCTCGTCGCCGCTGCCGAACGGCCTTCCGACGTTGCAGCCATCGTGTCGCGCGGCGGACGGCCGGATTTGGCGGGACCGGCGTTGCCGCGCGTGGCTGCGCCCACGCTGCTCATCGTTGGCGGTAACGATGACGTCGTGCTGCGGCTCAATCAAGAGGCAGCCGCACGGATGCGCTGTCCGCACGAGCTGCGGATCATCCCGGGTGCAGGCCACCTGTTTGAAGAGCCCGGCACCCTTGAGGCGGTGGCGACGCTGGCGCGCGACTGGTTTGCGCGCCATCTCGCCTAACCCGGCGGTTCGCGACGTCACGCTCGTGGGGCAAGTCCGTAGCGGCCGCGCTTGCGCGGCCGACGG
>CADDZI010000027.1 GCA_902812405.1 bacterium
GCGCCTGGGTCTCATCGGCGGCGGGCCGACCTTCGTCGGAACGATCGTCGGGTACCGTTTTGTCTCACCCCTGCTGTCGGTACTCTTTTTGACGCTGGCCGCCGGGGCCATCATCTACGTCATTACGGAGATGACGAAAGCCGGAGGTCGCCTCGGGTTCAAGGAGCTGACGGCGGTCGGGGTATTCATCGGCTTCGCCGCGGGTCTGGGAACCGATCTCATCCTCAGTGCCGCCGGGGCCTAAGCGTCCTCCTCGCTTGTCAGCGCGCGGGCAGCGTCGGCCAAGTTCTTGACGACCGCGGCATCTGCCAGCGTGGTCGTGTCGCCCAGGGGGCGCTGCTCCATGACGTCGCGCAGCAGGCGGCGCATGATCTTGCCGGAGCGCGTCTTGGGCAGTTCCGGCGTAAAAGTGATGAATTTGGGACGTGCAAAAGCGCCGATCTTGGCAGCGACGTGACGGCGTAACTCATCCGCATCCGCCTCCGACCCGATACCGCCGCCCTTGAGCGTGACGAAGGCCGCAATGGCTTCTCCCGTGATGGGGTCCTTCTTGGAGACGACGGCGGCTTCTGCAACCTGGGGGTGATCGACGAACGCGCTCTCCACCTCGGTGGTCGAGATGCGGTGGCCGGAGACGTTCATGACGTCATCCACCCTGCCCAAGAGCCAGTAGTAGCCGTCGGCGTCCCGTTTGCACCCGTCGGCGGGAAAATAGTAGCCCTGTGCGGCGAACTTGCTCCAGTACGTCTCGAGGTACCGGTCGTGGGCTTTCCACAGCGTCCGCAGCATTGCCGGCCACGGTTTGGTGATGACAATGTACCCGCCGCCGCCCAGCGGTACGGACACGCCGTGATCGTCCACGACGTCGGCAAAGACGCCTGGGTACGGGAAAGTGGCGGAGCCGGGCTTGGTGGCGGTGATGCCAGGCAGGGGCGAGAGCATGATCATGCCTGTCTCCGTCTGCCACCACGTGTCCAGGATCGGGCAGCGCCCGCCCCCGATGTGGGTTTGGTACCAGATCCAGGCCTCGGGATTGATAGGCTCGCCGACCGATCCTAAAAGCCGCAACGACGACAGGTTGCGCCGCGCGGGGTACTCGGGGCCCCACTTCATGAACGTGCGAATGGCGGTGGGTGCCGTGTACAGGATGCTGACTCCGTACTTCTCCACGACGGCCCAGAAGCGGTCCTTGTCCGGATAGTCGGGCGTCCCTTCGTAGATGACGCTTGTCGTGCGGTTGGCCAGCGGGCCATAGACGATGTAGGAGTGACCGGTGACCCAGCCGATATCGGCCGTGCACCAATAGACGTCGTTGTCCTCCCGGATATCGAAGACGTTGCGATGGGTTGAGGCGACGCCGGTCAAGTAGCCGCCGGTCGTGTGCACGATGCCCTTGGGCTTGGCGGTCGTACCGCTCGAGTACAGGATGTAGAGAATGTCCTCGGCATCCATGTGTTCGGGAGGGCATTCATCGCTCTGTCCCTCGACGAGCTCGTGGTACCACGTGTCGCGTGCCGCATCCCAGGGTACCGGATCTCCCACCCGCCGCAGCACGATCGTGTGCTCCACGCTCGGCGCACCCCGCAGCGCTTCGTCGGCAATCTGCTTGAGGGGAATCTTGCCGCCCCGCCGCCAGGCCTGATCCTGCGTGATGAGTACCTTGCATTCGCCGTCCACCATCCGGTCGCGCAGACTGTCGGCGGAAAATCCGCCGAAGACGACGGAGTGAATGGCGCCGATGCGGGCGCAGGCCAAGAGCGCCGCAGGCAGCTGGGGAAGCATCCCCATGTAGATGCCGACGCGGTCGCCGCGGCGCACGCCCAGCTCCTTAAGCGCGTTAGCCAGACGGCACGTTTCGCGCAGCAGGCCGGCGTACGTGATCCGAGCGGTGTCGCCCGGTTCACCTTCCCAAAAGTACGCGACCTGGTCGCCGTGCCCCGCGGCAACGTGGCGATCCAGGCAGTTGAAAGACGCGTTGATCGTTCCGCCGTCGAACCAGCGCGCGACTTTGGAGGTCTCATCCCATACCAAAACCTTACGCCAGGGCTCGAACCAACTGAGCGCCTGGGCTTCGCCCTCCCAGAATCTCTCGGCGTCAGCCGCGGCACGCGCATAGATCTCAGGGTCACGCACCCGCGCCCGGGAGGCGAAGCCCGGCGGCGGCGGAAACGTACGCCGCTCGTCCAGCAGAGCTTCGATGGCTTGGCGATGTTCGATCATGAACTCTCCTCCCGCCCGCGCTCGCTGCAGGCACGCCCCGGGGCACGGGCCGCACGGAACTTTTGCGCCTTACCCAAAAGCGGCCTGCCCCAGGTTCGGGATGGGTAGGTCCGGATTGGGCACCTCGGCACCGGTAACCCCAATGACAGGGACCGCCCCGGCGGCTCCGCCCGAGGTGTTCGATTCACCGCGCGCCCCGATCACGTGGGCTGTTTGGATGACACGCATGCGGCGCCGCGCCGGGTGTGCGCACTTCGAGCCCCGCTGCAGCCGCCGAGACAGAGGGTGACGTAGGCGGCGCCGCGCGGCGTGCAGAAGACAGAGCGGCCGCCCGCTCCGAGAGGACATCCCATGCGCAGCCTAGTCTTCTGTCTCGCCCTCACTCTGCTCCTCAGCGCGGCACTGCCGCCCGCGCCGGCCCGCGCGATGTCGACCGCCAAGGAAGTCGCCATCGGCGAAGCGCAGAACAAGCAGATTGATGCTGAGAACAACATCATCACCGATCCCTTCCTGACGGATTGGGTCAACGGCATCGGGGCCAAGCTGGCGGCCAACCGGTACCGCAGCGACATCACGTATCGCTTCGAAATCCTCGGGGTCGATGACATCAACGCGTTTGCCCTGCCCGGCGGCTTCATGCACGCCGACCTTGGATTGTTGAACTTCGTGGGCTCGGACGACGAATTGGCTGCCGTGCTGGGGCACGAGATGGGGCACGTGGAACGTCGCCACGTCATTACCCTCAACGCGAAAGCCAACATCCTCAGCGTGCTGATCGGCGTCCTATCGATTCTCTCGCCCATCGCCTACCTGTTTGGCGGCTATGGCGGGGAGCTGGCGATCAACAAGTTATCGCGCGAGGACGAGTTGCAGGCGGATCAGTACGGTCTGCTGCTCATGCGCCGCGCCGGATACGATCCCCAGGGTGCGGTGGACCTCATGGCGCACCTTGCCAAACTCAGCGAAGGCGGACCGCAAGAGAGTCGAACCGACGTGTGGCTGGAAGATCACCCCCAACCCAAAGATCGCATTGCGCACTTGGAAGGCTATCCGGGTCTCAATAATCCGTCCGCAGCCCAGATCACGGCGTATGCGATTCACGACCAAGATGAGGGACGGTACTCCTACGCACGGGTTCGTTTGCAGCAGGCTTTGGCCAAGGATCCCGGCAACGCGCTGGCTCGGGCACACGCGACGGAGGTGGCCGTGGCCCTGACCGACGCTCCCGGGCCGGCTCTTCGAGCGGTGGCCTCGGTACAAGCGCAGGACGTGTATGGGTTGGGCGAGATCGCGGCCGCCGTGGCGCGGGCCGAGGCGCTGACCAAGGCAGACGCCCAGCTAGCGGCGCAACGCGCCAAGAGTTCGCGCACCGATCTGGAAACGTTGTTCAATCTCCTGCAGGGTCAGACGAATGGAGCTCCCAACCTCGGGTCCCCCAAGAAGGCCGGGAACAACTTGGCGCAGGCGATTGACGGATTACACCACATTGCGCGGGCCATCAACGGTACGCTATCGATGACGCAGGACGTGTTGAGCAACGCCGGCAGCCTGGCGGCGCAGAACATGGAACCTCTGCACAACATGGCCGGGTCGCTGGCGGCCGCGTCACTGTCGGACACGACACGCGTTCTGTTGCCGTCCTATCCGTTGCTGGCGTCGCGTTTGTCGGCGGCCGGAGACCACTTCGTGCGTGCCGTGGACGATGCGCGTGCCGCGATCGCCATGAGTAACGATGCGGTCAAGCAGCTGGGGACCTTCCTCGCCGCCCTCAATGCGGTGGATACGACGGGCGGCGACATTTCAGCAAAGGACATGCCTCCGATTGCCCAGGCGATGACGGCGGCGCGCACCTCATGGGATGCGGCCCAGCAAATGGCGCAACGCGCCTCCGACCTCATGTATGCCGCTCAGACGGCCACGCTGTCGGCTAACCTGAGCCTGCTCGACCTCTACTCCTCGCCCGCGCGCTACGACGCCTACCGCAAGGCCGTTGCGTTTCGTTTCCCGGACGTGACGTTGCCCGGTTACGACGCCGTGGCCGGTTCTGCGGTGACGCCGGGTGAATTGGGGTGCGACGCCTGGCTGAGTTACGAAACCAAGGAGCCGGTGGAGCGCTTTATCGCAGACGAAACCGCTTCAGGTATCTCATGTCCGGACATCGCACTGGCGCGCCACCTGTTCGGCGAATCTATGGAGATTGCCGAAGGGCTGCTTTACGAGGACTACATCGAGGTCCCCGAGCGACCGTAGCGGTCGCGCTTGCGCGACCGCGAGTAGCGATCGACCTTGGCCGGCAGTCGCACCTGCGCAACCGAGTGAGTGTGTGCCTGCATCGTCACGCTTGCGCGACCGCGAGAACCTTACACCTTGGGAAAGCGCATGTACGGCCGTCAACGTGCCTTATGGCGCGGCAATCTCGGACGCGGTCCTCATTCCCTTCCGCTGCGCGTTGAGGCCCATGAGCAGCGCAAGGAGGGCGAAGATCGCGGAGACCGCGCCGGCCCACGGCGCGCCGTACCGGCCCAGGACCGCCGTGGAGACCGGTGGCATCACCACCCCCGAGAGGTTGTCGAGAGCTGAACTGACGCCCAGAATGGTTCCTCGCTGGTTCTCGGGTGTATGCTCGGTGAGAATGGAGGCCAATGCCGGCCGTGCCACGGCCATGCTGAAGGCAAAGAGCGTGAAGGTCGGGAGCATGCTGGCAATCGTGTGGATGAATGGAACGAGAGCAAAAGCCGCCAGCGCCGCCGCGATGCCGATCGTGCTGCTGAGGCGTGACCGCAGCCGCTCGATCAATCGCGGCCCGGGTCCCACCTGGATCACGACGCTGAGGGCGCCGAAGCCGGCAAAGAAGAAGCTGGTTTGGCTGGCGGTGAAGCCCAGGGCCGCCTGCAGGAGCAAAGCGTACACGCCAAACCAGGCATACAGGGACAAGGAGAAAGCCCATAATTGGAGCAGGACCGGTCCGATCCGAGGGTCGGTGAGCGAGCTCCAAATCTGACGCAAGCTGGCGGCTTGACTGTCGCCCCCGGTGCGCGATTCGGGCAGCATGAAGACGGTCAACCCCAGCGTCAGGACCTGAAGGGCTGCGGCCGCGAGAAAGGGAGCGCTGAAACCATAGCGCTCCAACAGCACCCCTCCGAGGACCGGGCCGAAAACAATCCCGGCGCTGAACGATGCGCCCAGGTACGAGAAGGCGCGTCCGCGTTGGGCCGGTTCCACCAGGTCGGCGATGTAAGCCTGCGTGACGCTGATGTTGCCTCCCGACAGACCCTCAATGATGCGCGCCCCGAAAACGGCGCCGATCGTGTGCGCAAACGCTAGCATGAACCACCCGGCGCTGGCGCCGATCTGGCTGACGATCAGCACCTTCTTGCGGCCGACACGATCGCTGACGTTGCCCCACACCGGGCCGGCGATGAATTGGCAGGCGGCGAACGTGGAGAAGAGAGCGCCGACGACGATGTCCGACGCCCCAAAACTCTTGACGAAGTACGGCAGAATGGGCAGCAGAATGCTGAAGCCCAGGATGTCGATGAACGTGACGCCGAGGATGGGGAGAATGCGCGTCAACATGTCGGATTCATATGAGTTGGCAGCCCCCGACGCGGGCACCTCGTGTTGAGGCTTGTCACAAGTGGCGAACAATGCCTTCTGCGGTGCGCCGCACCCGTAACAGGGAGCCGCTGCGTCGGTCGTACCGATGCGGAGCCGGCTCGACCTCCTGACTCCCGCAGACATCGCATCCGGAGCAGACGTTGCGCCGGCCGTACGAATGCAGAGCCCGCTCGACGGCTCTGCAGACCAATCCTCCCTTCTCCCGAGGCCGCCAAGGAGGCGAAGAAGACGTGAAAGTTGCAGTCTGTGCGTGTGCATCGCTGGTTGCTGCAGTCTACCTGACCTTCGGCCCGCTTGACGCGACGATCGCATCCGCGGCTTGTTCGGCACTTCTGCTTACGGCGTTGAAGTTGGCGGAACGCCGTGATGCCGAATCCTTGGAACCTTGCAGCTCGCGTCTGGAGGTCGTTGAAGGGTCGTCCGGGGCGACTCGCAGCTTTTCGAGCTCCGGGCAGAGCGTGTCGTAAGCCCAGTCGTGCCCTATCGTCCTGCCGGCAGGCCACGTCTTGCCGGCAGCGCAGGAACGCGCCGCGCCATCGCGTGAACTGCGTCGGGTGACGTTCGCGCGCCGCAGTCTCGTTGCCGCCGCCGCGGCGGGCTGGATATGTCTAGGCGGGGCAACCCAGGATGTCGTTTCGGCGGCGCCACCGCCGGCCGCAGGGACTGCAAAGACGATCGCGCTGACTTTACCCGGGATGCGGGCGCGGACGATCGACGTCGACGCCGATACGCTCTTCCACACCCTGGTTTTCGACTTTGCGCGGGCAGACGACGAGACGACGTACGTGGCGACCGGTGACATTCCGGCGATGTGGTTGCGGGACTCATCGGCGCAGACGCTGCCCTATGTCCGGTTTGTGCCACGCTACCCGCGGCTTGCTGCCACCGTGCGCGGCGTCATCCAGCGTAACGCGCGCAACATTCTGACCGATCCGTACGCCAACGCCTTCACGCAGAGTTACAAGGTCTGGGAAGAGAAGTGGGAGGTTGATTCGTTCGCCTACACGATTTTACTGGACACCGTCTACTGGGAGACGACCCACGACCGCGCCATGTTTACCCCTCGCCTGCATTGGGCGTGGGAGCACATCCTCGCCACCTATCGCTGCGAGCAGCGCCACGACGTCTGTTCCGGATACCGTTCGCCGTTTTTAGGCAACCACGGCCGGGGAGCGCCGTTCGCCCCGACCGGCATGCTGTGGTGTGCCTTCCGGCCCTCGGATGACCCGGTGCGCTACCCGTTCAACATCCCCCAAAATCTGTTTGCGGCGGAGCAACTGGAGAATCTGGCCGACCTTGCGGTCATCGGCTACGACGATCCGGGTCTGGCACGGGAAGCCCGCTCGCTTGCCGCGGCAATCCTGTCCGGCGTCGCGACCTACGGCGTCATTGACGACTTTCGCTATGGGTGGACCTTCGCCTACGAGGTGGATGGCCTCGGCAATGCGCTGCTCATGGACGATGCCAACATGCCGAACCTCCTGACCCTCCCGTACTTGGGACTCGTCGGCCGTGACGAACCCGTCTACCTGGCGACGCGGCGCTTCTCGCTGTCGCCGGACAATCCGTATTGGTATCGAGGACGCTACGGTGCCGGCCTAGGAAGCCCGCACACGCCGACCGGCTGGGTGTGGCCCCTGGGTCTCATCGGGCAGGCTCTCACGGCGGATAGCGCGGATGAGATTGAGGAAATCTTCGCCCAGCTGCGCGCCTTGGACGGCCGCAGCGGGCTCCTCTACGAGAGCATTGATCCGGATCGGCCCTGGCACTTTACGCGCAGTGAATTCGGCTGGGCCAATGCTCTCTACGCGGAGTTGTTCTTTCGCACGGTGGCCGGCTTCCAGCCCTATCGCCCGCGTTTGGGCTGGGAAAACGTGTCCGATCCCTTCGCGGAGAAGGTGTTCACACCGCCCAGGCTGACGGGCCCCCTGCAGGCGTTGCAAGCATCCGCAGCCATCTACGATGCATTGGACCGGGTTCTTTCGCACTAACCCGACGCTGCAGTCACTTTTGCGTCGCTCTGGCGGGACGTCCGGCCCCCCGATGTCTGCAATGTCGCGCGTAACTTCTCGAGCGCCCGGCGCTGGAGGCGTGATACGGACATCTGCGAGATGCCGAGGCGGCGCGCAACATCGGACTGAGACAGCTGCTCGTAGAAACGCAGATACATGACCGTCCGTTCTTGCGCGTCCAGCACCCGAAATGCGGCCCGCAGGCAGGCGCGGTCCTCCAAGCGTGCCAGGTTGGCGTCGAGCTGTCCCAAGCCGTCGCTCAATGCGAGGCCCGCAGTGTCATCGCCGCGCGTACGCTCGGCATCCAAGGACAGGGCTGAGTACGCGCTGCCCAGTTCGTGGGCCTCGATGATCTCCTCACTGGTGGCGCCCAGACAGCCGGCAATGTCGTCGACCGTCGGGGCGCGACCCAGCTTTGCGGGCAGAGTCTCGGACAGACGGTGGATAGCCAGGCTCAACTCCTGAAGCCGGCGCGGAACGCGCAGCGCCCAGGACCTGTCGCGGAAGTGACGCTTGATTTCGCCCAAAATTGTGGGGATAGCGTAGGTGACGAACTCGACGCCGCGCGCCGGGTCGAAGCGATCGATGGCTTTGAGCAGGCCGATCGAACCGGCTTGGAGGAGGTCGTCCAGCGGCTCGCCACGCCCGGCAAAGCGCGACGCCAAGTACTGGATGAGGTGCAGGTGGGCTAGAACGAGCTGCTCGCGAATTGCAGGGTCTTTGGTGCGGGCGTAGTCTGCAAAGGTGCGCCGCAACCGCTTGCGGTCGGCGCCGTCGGCCGCGACGTCACGTTCCACCGTCAGCACGTGCTCTAGCGGCGGACCCGGCGAGCGGTCAGCATGATGCCGCCGCCCGGCAGAAGATGGTACGTCATGTCGTCGGCCAAACCGCGAATCATGAACAGCTCGTCGGGCTCCTCAGGGCTGGTTGACGACACGCCCGCACCCACATAGGGTTGCACGATGCGGAAGGTGCGATCGACAACCGTCAACACCACATCATCGCCGTCGGCTTCCAAGGAAATCTCCAAGCAGCCCTCGGGGGTACCGCGGCGGATGCAGTACGTGCAGGCCTCGGCGAGCATAACCTTGAGGTCTTCAATCGCCTCGAAGGAGGCACCGGCGCGCACGCCCACCCCGGCTGCAGTGAGCCGCACGGTGGCCAAGAGCGCCGGATCCTTCGGCAGGCGTAAGGTCACGGGACCCACGCGCGCCGGGCGGGGCACAGCCGGTGCGCCGGACATCGCCGCCACCACGTTTCTCAGCGTTGACGCTTGCGGCGAGTGCGGCGAGGAGGTTTCTTCGGCGCGACCCGTGCGCCGGAGTGCCGCGCCTCGGCCAGCCCGATCGCCAAGGCCTGTTTGCAACTCCGAACCTTGGCACCCGAGCGGCCTGTGTGGAGCGAGCCGCGCTTGAACGTATGCAGTGCCTGTGCAACCTTGCGCCGCCCTCGTTGCCGCGTGGTCGCGTCCGCGCGGGCGCTGCGCATGTTGCGAGATGTCCGTCTTCGGTGTGGCATCCTGTCAATCACATCCTCCCCGCCATGTGTACCCGGCCCGGCCCGGCGTCAATCATGTCCGCCGTACCGCAGGCTGCGCCGTCGCAGGTTTGAAACCGGCGGCGGCTGGGTAGCCCGCGCACATCACGCGGCCTGCAGGGCGGGAACATGATGCCGGCGACGGTGCGGCCCGCACGCTGTGAGCGCAACTGTGAGGTGGACTCGCGGCTCTACCGCCCGCCGCCGGCAACCGTACGCGCTGTCCGGTGATGACCGGCGAGCCGCGGTCGAGAGATTGGCTTGGTTGGCGACCTGCAGCGGCTGGTTGATCGCAGCAATCACCTGGACGAACGATGAGCTCCCGGTCGCAGCGTCCTCCACGGTAAACGAGTAGGGCATGCTGACCGAGAGTTTTAGGCTGCCGCTGAACAGGGTCGTGGACGGAGCGCCGGCCTGTGTCACCGTGATGGTGTACGTGCCGGCCGGTAAGGACGTCATTGATCCTTGCGGAGGAATGTAGGCGTTGCCGGGTGGCGTCGGCATTGATCCGGAATCGTTTGCGCCGGGATGAGGTTACCGACCGAGGCGCTGGTGCAGCCGCCCAAAGTGATGAGCAGCCCCAGGGCGATCACCGGCCGCTAGATGGTCACATGCAGGAGATTCCCTCCTTGACGACGTGGGCGACTGGCAGGCCGCCGAGGGCCGCAGCCCGCTGCGCACAGACAACGTACGTTGTGCCCCGCGAGTTCCCTGACAAATCAACGAGAGGGCCGTTGCCCGGAGGGGGGCGTCATCCGCTCGGCGCCCCAAACGGCTGTCGGCACGAAACATCAGTATGTGTGTTTACGTTTTCCCGGTGGCGGGAAAGCCATCCCCAAAGACGGAGATCATCCCCCGACACAAAGGAGAAGAGTATGGGGCGCCTGAGTCGCAAGGAATACGTCGCGTTCTGTGCCGCGCTGCTCGCGCTGGCTATGGGGCTATCCGGCAAACCGGCACTGGCGGTCAACAAAGTCTGGACTGGACGTGTCCTTCACGTCTCCACGGACAACATTAAGGTCGTCAATCCGAAGGGTCACGTGACGTTGAGTTTTCTGATCGTGCCGAGGTTCAAGCAGATTTTTTCATCGGACGGCAAGACGACGTACCAAATGGCTGACATCAAGCCCGGCATGTGGGTGACCATCTACTACGACCAGAACGCACTGGGCGCACGACATGCGGACAAAATCATTCTTTTGAAGAACGGCAAGGTCATCAAGTCGTAGGCCGGAGCCCGCGTCCGCGCTGCGTTGCGCCATACCCACCCCGTGGGCGCTCGCCGGGGCCAGGCAGTCGTCATGGCAGTATCTGGCCCGGCCCTTGCCGTTCGTAGCCGGACGGTGGAAGTTCGGAGCCGCGGCGCAGCCGCAGGATAGGTCAAACGCCCAGCGAAGCACGCGCCCCACAGCGTGACCCAAGGCCACGCATGGCCGTAGGTGGGGGCAGAGCGGATGGCGACGACACTAACCCGCCAAGAATTTCTCAAGCTCGGCGCTTTCGGCGCCGGGGTGCTTGGCTTTTCCGGGCTGGGATTTGACATGGCGGCTGCGACCGCCGTGAAGCGTGAGTTGCGGATTGCGGGTGCGACGGAGTCGCACTCCGTGTGTCCCTACTGCGCTGTGGGCTGCTCGCTGATAGCCTACACGCGCCGCACGCCAGACGGACAAACCTCGCTCCTGCAGATCGAGGGTGATCCCGACAGCCCGATCAACGAAGGTCGTCTCTGTCCAAAAGGCGCCACCGCTCTCGACCTGGCCGTGTCCCAACGCCGCGTCGAAAAGCCGCTCTACCGGGCGCCCGGCTCCACGCAGTGGCAGGAGATCTCGTGGGATGACGTTCTGGATCGCGTCGCCCGGCA
The DNA here is from genome assembly GCA_902812405.1 of bacterium. GTDB lineage: Bacteria > Vulcanimicrobiota > Vulcanimicrobiia > Eremiobacterales > Eremiobacteraceae > CADDZI01. The sequence continues at coordinate 11,248 of CADDZI010000027.1, forward strand.
CATGAAAGAGTCACGGGACCGCACCTTCGTGCGCACAGATGCCAAAGGCAACGTTGTTAACCGCTGCGAGGGCATCGCATTTGCCGGGGGTGCCGCTTTTTCCAGCGAAGAGGGTTACTTCGCGACGAAGGTGATGCGTGGGCTGGGTCTCACGCATTTGGAACAGCAGGCCAGGGTCTGACACGGCCCCACGGTCGTCAGTTTGGCGGCCACGTTCGGGCGAGGTGCCATGACCAATCACTGGCGCGACATTAAGAACGCCGACCTCATCCTCATCAACGGCGCGAATCCGGCGGAAGCGCACCCCGTCGGTTTCCAATGGTTCATGCACGCCAAGCTGGATCCGACCAAGGGTCCGGGACGCGGCGGAGGCGCCAAGATCATTCACTGCGACCCCCGCTTCTCCCGTACCTCGGCGGTGGCCGACATCTACGTCCGCATTCGGACCGGGACGGATGTGGCGTACTTCGGCGGGCTTATCAACTACGTGCTGCAGCATAATCTGCAGCATGCGACCTACGTCGCCCACTACACCAACGCATCCTTCGTTGTCAAGGAAGGTTACGGATTCCACGACGGTCTGTTCAGCGGATATGATCCGGCCACGCGTACGTACAACCCGGCCTCCTGGGCGTACGAGAAAGGACCGGACGGTTTTGCCCTGCGCGATATGTCGCTACAACACCCGCGATGCGTCTTCCAGCTGCTCAAAGCGCACTACGCGCGCTACACGCCGGAGGTTGTGTCGGAGATTACCGGCATCCCGGTGGAGGATTTCCTCAAGATCGCGGCCGTGGTGGGCGAGATGGGCCGGCCGGACAAGGTCATGACGATCGTCTATGCCGTCGGCCTCACGCACCACACGACGGGTTCGCAGCTCATCCGGTCAGGTGCTGTCCTGCAGCTGTTGCTCGGGAACATGGGCCGTCCGGGCGGCGGCATGAACGCCGAGCGAGGCCACGCCAACATTCAGGGCAACACCGACCACGCCATTTCGTGGGAAATCCTGCCCGGCTATTTGGCGGTTCCCCTTCCAGGCGACGACACCATCGACGCCTACATTGCCAAACACGCGCCGAAGAAACTGGATCCCCACGCCTGGAATTTCTTCGGAACCAACTACAAGAAGTTTCTCGTCAGCCTGCTCAAGGCGTGGTATGGCGATCACGCAACGCCGGCCAACGATTTTGCCTACGCCTACCTGCCCAAGCCGGAAGGCAACTGCTCGTGGCTTTCCATCTACGACGCGGCGCTGCGCGGCAAGATGGAGGGCATCATCCTCTCGGGCATGACCGCGACGAGCATCGGGCCGGACAGCAATCAGGTCCTGCAGGCGCTGGCCAGATTGAAGTGGCTGGTCGTCATGGACGCCTTCCCGACGACCAGCTCCGAATTTTGGCATGCGCCAGGAATGGACCCCACCGCCGTCCAGACCGAGGTCTTCCTGCTGCCCACCACCCACTGGATCGAGAAGGACGGCTCGTTCACCAACAGCGGCCGCTGGGTGCAGTGGAAAGAGCAGGTTTTGCCGCCGCAGGGTCAGGCGCGGCATGACCATTGGATTTTGGCCGACCTCCTGCACCGCGTGCGGGACCTGTACCAGCGCGAGGGTGGCGCTTTTGCGGATCCGGTCCTGAAGCTGACGCTGGACTACAAGGATCCCCTGCACCCAACGCTCGACGAACTGGCACAGGAAATCAACGGCAAGGATCTGACGACCGGCAAGCGCTTGGCGACGTTCGCAAAACTCAAGGACGACGGGACGACGTCCGCGGGGGACTGGATCTACACCGGCAGCTATCCCGAGAAGGGCAACCTCGCCAAGCGTCGTAACGGCGTTCAGGACCCGGCTGCCAACGACCCCACCGGAATGGGATTCTATCCGGAGTGGGCGTGGAGTTGGCCGCTCAACCGGCGGGTCATGTACAACCGCGCCTCGGCCGACTTGGACGGCAGACCCTGGGATCCTAAGCGCCCGGGCATCGTATGGAACGGCGAGCGCTGGGTCGGCGATGTGCCGGATTACCCGCCGACGATGAGCCCGCACGATCCCAACGCGTGGCTGCCCTTTATCATGACCGGCGAAGGCGTCGGACGCTTGTTCTCCAACTCGCTCCTGGACGGTCCGCTGCCCGAGCACTACGAACCCATGGAGTCGCCGATCGTCAATCCGCTCCACCCGGCCGTCTCGGCGTCGCCGGTTGCCTTTCTCTACGACCGCGCCGCAGGCCGGTTGGATCGCTTTGGGACGCCGGACGAGTATCCCATCGTCGCGACGACCTACCGCCTGACCGAGCACGAACACTACGTGACGATGCAGATTCCGCGCCTCGTGCAGCTGCAACCCGAACCCTTCGTCGAGATGCCGGCCGGGCTGGCGCGAGAACGCGGCATTGCCAACGGCGACTGGGTGCGCGTGCGCTCCAAGCGCGGCATGATCGAGGTGCGGGCGCTTGTCACCAACCGCGCCGGGCAGCTGGACCTGGGCGGCAAAAAGGTGTGGCAGGTCGGCATCCCGATACACTGGGGATTCATCGGCGTGGCCGCCGAGAAGCATCCCGACCGCGCCCAGCACTGGCTGGCCAACGCCCTGACGCCCTTCGTCGGCGATGCGAATGCTCGAACGCCGGAGTTCAAATCCTTCCTCGTGCAGATCGAGAAGGTCTCATGAACGGCGCAGTTGCGGCGGCCACGCCCTTCGAGACGCGGCGAACCCGGACGCTTGCGCTGCGCGACCGCTGGCCCTTCGCTGCGGAGCTGGCGAATTTCGTGCTGCACGTGCTGGCAGCCCAAGAACGGGCCTTTGTCGCTGCTGCCGAGGCACACATCGACACCGGAGCCGCCGCGTTACGCTATGCGGCGAGCGAGATTTTCCCTGAGATGGCGCGCGTGGCTGCGGCGCACGGACCGCACGCCATGGCCCTCGGGGTGCAGAACGTTCTCGAAGCGCGGCCCGATCCGGAGCAGATCCTTGCGGCATGGCTGCGCGGCGAACAGGTGTCCGCCGTCGAGCACTTCCTGGCCCGAGCCGCTGCTGGGCCCGTGCTCGAAGTCATGGGACGGCGAGCCGCTGACGTCTGCGCTGCGGCCGGGGCGGTTCGCCCGGGTGAGGATGCGGCACGCCGGCACTGTCCACAGTGCTGGGGGCCGCCGCAGGTCAGCGTCTTCGACGCATCACCGGACGCGCTTGTGACGGGCCGACGCTCTTTGGAGTGCGCGCGGTGCGCCGCCCGCTGGCCCTTTGCCCGTCTGACGTGCGCCGCGTGCGGCGAGACGGGCAATCGGATGCTCGAGATCTTCGCCGAGGAGGGCACGCTGGAGAGCGAGATGACGGGCCACCGGGTCAGGGGACGGGCCACACCTGAGGCTGCGGCAGCCTCTGTGGCGGCACCCCAGGCCCGGTTTGGGCACGTCAGGATCGACGCCTGCCACGCGTGCCGTTACTACATTCTCACCGTCGATGCCGGACGCGACCCGCAGGCCGTGCCGGCCATCGACGACCTGCTGGCCTTGCCGCTGCATCTGTATGCGGCCGACGGCGGCTGGCGTCGCATTGCACCAAACCTGATGGGGTTGTGACAGATGGCGGAACCGCTTGGTATGTTCACCGACACGAGCATCTGCATCGGCTGCAAGGCCTGTGAGGTGGCGTGTAAGGAATGGAACCAGTTGCCCGGCAACGAGCCGGAGTACCGCAACGACAGCTTCGACAATACGGGCGAGCTGGATGCCCAGAACTGGCGTCACGTCAAGTTCATCGACCGGGTTCCCGAGGCTCCCATGACCACGGGCAACGGTCAGGCCTGGCTGCTCATGTCCGATATTTGCAAGCACTGCCAGCATGCAAGTTGCATGGAGGTCTGCCCGACCAACGCGATCATTCGGACGGAATTCGATACCGTGTACATCCAGCCGGACGTCTGCAACGGTTGCCGTGACTGCATCGCCGCCTGTCCCTACGGCGCCATCGGGTTCAATCCGAAAGACGGGCTGGCCCACAAATGCACCTTTTGCTACGACCGGCTGCAGGCCAACATGCCGCCGGCCTGCGCCAAAGCCTGCCCCACGCAATCCATCACCTTCGGCCCGCTGCGCGAGCTGCACAAGAAGGCGGATGAACGTGTGGCGACGCTGCGGGCTCAAGGGTACGACCAGGCCCAATTGTACGGACGGGACGCCTCGGTGTACGGCGGTCTCAACGCCTTCTTTCTCCTCATGGCCGAACCCGAGGTGTACGGATTGCCCAACGCGCGCAATGCCGTGTTGCCTCGGCGCAATAACCGGGGCGGTTACCTCGGTGTCCTTGTGAGCGCCGCGCTGGCGATGGTCGCCGGGATCGTCGCCTTGCGTCGCCGGGGATCCGACACTTTGCAGGACACAACGCCGGGCGAGGGTTCGTGATGGCCGAACACTTCGTTCACCCGCCGCACTGGGAGGCCTACATCGTCACCTACTTCTTCGCAGCCGGGCTGGCCGGCGGGTGTTATGTCCTGGCGACCCTGTTGTCGTTGACGGGGTATCCCGAAGACCGCGAGCCGGCGCGTCTCGGCTTTCTCGTGCCCTTCCCGCTCGTGCTCCTGTGCGCCCTCGTGCTCACCTTGGACTTGGGCCGCCCATGGCTTTTTTGGCACATGCTCGTCAACGCAACGCCGGGTGCCGGCGGCCTGAACTTCAAGTACTGGTCGCCCATGTCGGTCGGTGCTTGGGCCCTCTTGCTGTTTGGGGTTTTCTCGTTTGTCTCATTCCTCGGTGCGCTGCCGTGGGCGCGCCGGCCCGGGCCGTTGGCGGGCACAGCCGGACGTGCGTGGATGATCGCGGGTGCGCTGCTCGGACTGTACATCGCCTCCTATACCGGCGTGCTGTTGAGCGTCTCCAATCAGCCGGTGTGGAGCGATACCTGGACGTTGGGAGGCTTGTTCTTGGCATCCGGTTTGAGCGGATCGGCGGCGCTCTTGGCCTGGCTTGTGCGGCGGCGCGCCGCGGCGGGCAGCCCGGCGACGAGCTGGCAGCGCCTGCTGACGGCCGACGGATACTTTGCCCTCATCGAACTGCTCTTCATCGTTCTCTTCTTCGTCAGCGTCGGGTTTGCAGGGACGCTGGGTGTGGCGGTGCGCGGTGCATGGCTTGTGGCATGGATCCTCGTGCTTGCCAGTTTGGTGCCGGCATTGGCCGAGTTGGGCGGCCGCCGGGGTCTTGTGCATGCCGGCAGCGGGCCGCTCCTGGTCCTGGCCGGGGTTCTCCTCATGCGCATTGCGGTGGTGATCAGCGCGCAGATGTAATGTAACCGGTCCTGCGGCGCGGTGTTCTCTCGGTCACGCACGGGCGCCGGTCGGCCAAGGTTAACCGCGACACGATGTCACGCCAGCGCAACGGCCGGCTACAAAACCGGCCGCGACTGGGAGTCGTGGAGGCGCGATCGCGATCAGACTTTGGATGGAATGATCCCCAGCGCCGTTCCTACCTTCTCAAAGGCGGCCAGAGCCTTATCCAAATGGGGCCGCTCCAGGGCGGCGCTCATCTGAACACGGATGCGCGCCGTGCCCTCGGGGACGACCGGGTAGCCGAAACCGGTCACGAAGACACCCTCCGCAAGGAGCAGTTCGCTCATGCGAATGGCAAACGCGGTGTCGCCGACGATGATCGGAATAATGGCGCTCTCACCCTCCAGAGGCTTGTATCCGATCTCCACCAGGCGCCTGCGGAAGTACGCGGTATTCGCTCGCTGCTTGGCCAAGAGTTCGGGATGCTGTTCCAGCTCCTCGATGGCGGCCAGCGCGCTGCAGGCAACGGTGGGCGGCAAGGCGTTGCTGAAGAGTTGGGTGCGCGATTTCTGTACCAGGGTCTGAATGACGTTGGCGGATGCGGCGACAAACCCGCCGGCGGCTCCGCCCAATGCCTTGCCCAGTGTGCCCGTGATGACGTCAACGCGGCCGGTAAGGCCATAGTGTTCGACGGTCCCTCGTCCGGTCGCGCCCATGACGCCGGTGCCGTGACTGTCATCGACGATGACTACCCCGTTGTGCCGCTCGGCCAAAGCGACGATCTCGGGTAGCTTGGCCAGATCGCCCTCCATGGAGAAGACGCCGTCGGTGATGATGAACTTCGTCATGTCCGGCGCCAGCGAGGCCAGCTTCGCTTCCAGGTCGGCCATGTCGGAGTGTTTGTAACGCAGACGCTGCGCCTGCGCCAGCCGGCAGCCGTCGATGATCGAGGCATGGTTGAGCTCGTCGGAGAGAATGGCTGTGCCCGCGACGGCCAGGGTTGGAATGAGACCCTCGTTGGCCGTCCAGCACGATACGTACGTCAAGGCTGCCGGCATGCCCAGAAAAGACGCAATCTTCTCCTCCAGGGCGCGGTGAATGTCGAACGTACCGCAGATGAAGCGGACGCTGGCCGTGCCGGCGCCGTAGGTCCGTAAGCCGCGGATGCCGGCCTCGATGACCCGCGGATTGTCCGCCAATCCGAGGTAGTTGTTGCTGGAGAGGACAATGACGTCGCCCGCCTCTTCCATGTGCACCGCGGCAGCCATGGGAGTGGTCAGATGACGCAAGGTCTTGAAGGTCCCGGCGGCACGCAGCGCCTCCAGCTCGCCGCCCAAGCGCCGGTCGTATGCCGTGTTCACGATGCCGGAGTTCCGGATGCCGCCCCCAGCGGACCTTTTTGACGCTGCACGAGGCTCGGCCTCAACGCAGAGCGCACGACCGGGGCGCCGCGAGCCTCCCGACTGGGGGGATCGCGGCGCGCGAACAGTCCGCCGCCCGCAGGCGCCGCAACGCACAACCAGGCCCATCCAGCCACGGTCGCGGCGTGCCGTGCGGCAAAAGGTCCGCCGCCCGCCTGCGCCGCAACTGGCGGTGATGGCGAGGACGATGCGCGCCCTGGTCAAGAGCGCACCGGGGCCCGGTCTTGACCTGCTCGAGGTTCCGCTGCCGGCCATTGGTCCGACAGACGTGCTTATCAGAGTCCGCATGGCCGGCATCTGCGGCACGGACGGTCACATCTGGGAGTGGGACCGGTGGTCGCAAAGCCGCATCCATCCGCCGCTCATCGTCGGGCACGAATTCGTCGGTACGGTTGCCGCGGTCGGAGATGCCGTTCACCGCGTCAACCTCGGCGACCGGGTGGCGGCCGAGAGCCACATTTCCTGTCAGAACTGCCTCTTGTGCCGGACGGGGCAAGAGTACATTTGCGAGCGCGTGCAGATTCTCGGCGTGGATCGCGACGGCGCGTTCGCAGACTACGTCGCGGTGCCCGAACACAACGTCTGGCAGCTGGATCCGGCCGTGCCGGATGCGTGGGCGGCTGTGTTCGATCCGCTGGGCAATGCCGTCCACACGGTTATGGCCGCCGGCGTCAGCGCCAAGAGTGTCGTCATCACCGGTGTCGGCTCGATCGGACTGATGGCTATTCCCGTCGCCCGGGCGGCGGGCGCGGCGCGCGTCATCGCCATCGACGTCAACCCAAAGAAGTTGGAGATTGCCCAATCCTTGGGCGCAGATGCCGCCTTCGACGCCACGACCCCCGACCTGCGCCAGCGCGTGCTGGACCTGACTGGGGGGCACGGTACCGACGTGCTCTTGGAAATGAGCGGCAGCGGCGCCGCAATCAACCTGGGCTTAAGTCTTGTGCGCAACGGTGGCCGCGCGGCTCTGCTGGGTCTCCCGGCTGACAATGTCAGCCTCAACCTTGCGGAGAACATCATCTTCAAGGGGTTGACCGTTTTGGGCATCAACGGCCGCAGTATGTTTGCAACCTGGTACCAAATGCAAACCCTCGTGACCGCCCGGCGCATCGACCTCGATCCGATCATCACCCACATCTTGCCGCTGGCGCGGTACCGGGATGCCTTCACGCTGCTCAATGGGGGGTCGGCGGTGAAGATCGTGCTTGACCTGACGGCAGCCGATTAGCACCCGCAGCATGCCGTTCGTCGAGGAGGTTCTGGGGCCTCACGGCCCGTTGGCGGCGACGCTGCCGGGTTACGAAGCCCGGCCCGGGCAAATCGCGATGGCCCAGGCAATCCAGCGCGGCTTTGCCGAGAACGTCCACCTGCTGGTGGAAGCCGGCACCGGAATCGGGAAATCCTTTGGCTACCTGGTGCCGGCCCTCACGTGCGGCCGGCGCGTCGTCATTTCCACCGCGACCCATGCGCTCCAGGAGCAACTGCTGACCAAGGATATCCCGCGGGTCGTCGCGGCGCTGGGGCTCCCGTCACGAGTCGTCCTCCTCAAAGGCCGCAACAATTACCTGTGCATGGAGAAACTTGATCAGATGCGCTCGCGTCTGGTGCTCGCGCGCACGCGTGAGGAACGCGATCTGCTGGCCTGGGCCACTGCGACGGCCGGCGGAGATCGGGCCGAGCTGAATTTCGTTCCGAGTTCCCGCCTCTGGGATGAGCTCGACGCGGATGCCGACGACTGCCTCATGGAGGCCTGCCGCTTCTTCGGGCCCGAGCGCTGTCACCTGATGCGGGCACGGGAAGCGGCGCGGCACGCCGACATCATCGTCGTCAATCACGCGCTCTTCTTCAGCGACCTGGCGGCCGGGGGCGGTATCATTCCGGCCTACGACTGTGCCATCCTGGATGAAGCACATCAGGTCGAGGAGTGGGCAACCGCGGCATTCACCACGACGATCTCCCGCGGCAGCGTCGGGCGTCTGGTTCGCAAGCTGCATCGCTCTCTCAGCCTCGATCCGCTTCTGGAGGAAGAGCTGGTGAGGGCGGCAGATGCCTTTACTCGCGCCCTGGCTGCCCCTGCAGCCCCGCGCTACGCCTTCGGCGACAACCCTGCGGCGTGGGAGACGCTCGAACCCCTGCAGCGCGCCCTGTACCGTCTCGAAGACTGGGTGATCCGCTGCTGGGCCAGCGCCTCGCGTTTACCTCGGGCTACCGAGGAAGTGTGCGTGCGGCGCCGGGACGCTCTGTTGAAGCTGATCGTCGGGCACACCCAGACCATCGAACGCTTGCGGCGCGCCGGCGAGGAGTGGATGTGCTGGGTCGAGCCTGTCTCCGACGACGACGCTGCTCGTGCCGCATACTGCGCTCCCGCTTCGATCGCGGCAGCCTTGCGAGAGCTGCTGTTCGATAGGGTGCCCAGCGTCGTGCTCACCTCGGCCACCATCGCCGACGCGGGCGACTTCTCATACGTGCGACGGCAGGTTGGGTTGGAGAGCGCGAGGGTCGAGGAGCTGGTTGTGCCGTCGCCCTTCGACTATCCGCGACAGGCGTTGCTGTACTTGCCGCGTCCCTCTCTCAACCCCAAGGATCCGCGTTTTGCCGAACGCGCCGCCCCAATACTCACCGCCCTGCTGCATGCCACCCGCGGCCGGGCGTTTGTCTTGTGCACGTCGCTGGCGATGATGCATGCTTTGGCGTCGCACGTTGGGCCCGGGTTGCCCTTCCCATGGGCCGTCCAAGGCGACCGCCCCAAAGGCGCCCTTTTGCGCTGGTTTCGCGAGAACCGGCACGCGGTTCTCTTTGCCACGGCATCCTTTTGGGAAGGCGTCGATGTCATCGGCAGCGCACTGTCATGCGTCGTCATCGACCGCCTGCCGTTCCCGCCGCCCGACGATCCCGTCATCGCCGCACGCTCGCGCAGCCTGGCTGCAGAGGGGGCAGACCCTTTCGGCGATCTCATGTTGCCGGTCGCGATCACGAAGTTGAAGCAAGGCCTGGGCCGTCTCATTCGCAGCACAAGCGACCGGGGCATCATGTGCATCTTGGACGGCCGCCTGGAACACATGCCGTACGGTCGCCGCATTCTGGCCGCGCTGCCGCCTGCCCGCCGCACGCACGGCCTGGACGACGTACGAGCCTTCCTGGCAGAGCAGCCGGCTTAGTGCGGGTCCTGCTCGGCGTCCTTGACGCCGGCTTCCGAGAACCACAAGATCCGGTGTTTCGTTCCGAATTGGTCGGCGGCGATGACGCGCGGCGAACCTTCCGTGTCGGAAACGACGCCAAAACGCACCTGCTGCTTGTCGTCCAAGAACAAGATGCGCGGACTGCCGTCCGCACGCGACAGCGCGACGCCCATGCGCAGGTCGCCGTTTTGGTCGCGGAAGAACAAGGCCGGGGTGCCGTTGACGGATCCGAGTTCGATACGGACGTTTCCGTGACTATCCCGCATGTCGATGACCGGCCAGTTGTTGGCGATCTGGACGACGAGCCGGACGCTGCTCGTGTCGTCCAAGAATTCGAGGATCGGATTGTCGTTGACGGTCTTCATGAGGCCGCGCAACTCCCCGTTGTCGTTCACCAAGCGGAAACGCTCCGCCGTGACGGTGTGTGCCGTGACGTTTTCTTTCACGCCATGCCTCCTTCCCGAGAGACGAGATACCCGTTTTCTGCGCCCGGCAAACGCCCGGCGTGCGGCATGATGCTACGGCCAGCGGGCATGCTCAGGCAGGAAGCCCTGCCACCCGCCGCCGACGTGGAGGACGGCTCCCGTGATGAACGAGGATTCATCGCGGGCAAAAAACGCAACCGCGTCCGCGACGTCTTCCCAGCTTCCGGGGCGGCAGACCGGGTTGCTCTCGTCGCGGCGTTGGGCAGCCTGTACCCGGTCAGCCGACTTGTCGCGGATATCGCCAATGGCGACCGTGTTGCAGGTGATGCCGTACGGGCCTTCCTCGAGGGCCAGCGAGCGCGTGAACGCGACGACCGCGGCTTTTGCCGCGGCATGGGCGGCCATGTGGCGAACGCCCATCGTGACGTCGCTGCCGATCATGCTGAAGGTGATGATGCGTCCGAAGCGCTGGGCACGCATGATGGGCAACGCGGCGCGCGCGCAGTAGTAGACGGAGGCGACGTTGCCGTCCATCATCTCGCGAAATTCGGCCGGGGTCGTCTCGATCACGTCCTTGACGACGAGCGGACCGGCACCCGCAACCAGGACGTCAAGACGACCGAACGTCTGCTGGGTGTCTGCGACGAGCGACGCCGCCTGTTCGCAGTCGGAGACGTCGGCGGCGAAGGCGGCGATCTCGCCGCCGGCTGCGCGGACCGCGGCAACCGTTTCGTCGGCGTGCCCGCGCGCCGGGCGGTAGTTGGCGGCGATCCCATAGCCCCGCCGAGCCAAGGCGACGCACACGCCCCGCATGAGACCAGCGGCGCTCCCCGTTACCAAGGCGACGCGACGCGGCGTCATAGGCGCCGATACCTCATGATGCAGGTCCTTTCGAGACAAGGGACGCGCCGCCCATCCGGCGTACCCTGGATTAGCACTCTCACGTGCCGATTGCTAACATCATAGGAACCAATGCCCAAGAAAAACGCCGCGCGACCGAAAGACGGGACACGGACCGAACCCGTTCTGGATGAGAGGAAGACCTCCATCCTGGGCACGGTGGTGTATGAGTACCTGGCGACTGGCGAACCGGTCGGTTCCGCCACTCTGACGCAGAAGTACAATCTGGGCATCAGTCCGGCCACGGTTCGCGCCGAGCTCGCCAGTTTGGACCAGGAAGGATACCTGGACCAGCCGCACACCTCGGCCGGCCGGGTGCCGTCCGACCTGGGGTATCGCTACTACATCGACCACCTCATGCTTCCCGAGACTCTCACCCAGGAGGAGCGCGAGCGCATCCACGCCGAGGTGCGCCGGGCAAGCCATCAACTGGATGCCGTCATCGACCACGCCTCGCACGTCCTCTCCAACCTGACCCGCAGCATCGCCTTCGCCATCACGCCCCGTCTGCGCAGTCAGGTCTTTCGCCACCTGGAATTGATTCGCGTCGCTGCCCGCGCGACGCATGCGGTCTTGGTGACAAACCTGGGGCTCGCCGCACAGCTGACGATTGAAAGCAAGCAGGAAGTGGATGACGAGCAGTTGCTGCGCGCGGCCCAAAACATCAACCGCCAGTTCGCGGATCGCCCGCTGGCCGGCATCGGCTTGGACGACCTCACCAGCCTGACCCGCGACACACCTCTCCCCGACGACCTCGTGCGCGCGATTGCCGGCATGCTGGCGGAAAACAGCGAGGCCGATGTCGAGCGGCGGCTGTTTGCCGGTGGGGCGCACAATCTACTGGACCAGCCGGAATTTCGCGATCTTCGTACATTGCGGGCGATTTTGGATCTGTTGGAGGAACAGCAGACACTCTACACGCTTCTGCGCAACACGCTGCAGGCACCCGGTCCGACGGTCGCCATCGGACGCGAGCTGCCCAGCGCGGACATGAGCGAATGCAGCGTCGTCACGGTCCCGTACCGCATCGGCAACCGCAACGCAGGCGCCGTCGGCATTCTCGGACCGCGCCGTATGCAGTACGCCCGGCTCATTGCGCTCTTGGACTGCATGGCGGAAGGCCTCAACGAGCTGTTCCAGGGCGAGACGCGCCGGGACGCGTAGACGGCGCGCGCAGGAGGATTCGCCGCAACCGTGCCGGTGCAACAGGACTATTACGAAATCTTGGGAGTGCCGCGCACCGCGAGCGAGGCCGAGATCAAGCGTGCGTACCGCGATCTCGCGCGGCGGATGCATCCCGACGTCGTCCGGGACGAGGCCGAGCGCAAGAAGGCCGAGGCACGCTTCAAAGAGATCAACGAAGCCTACGCCGTGCTCTCGGATCCCGAAAAGCGCGCCCACTACGACCGCTACGGCACGGCTGACGGCGTCCCGGGCGGCTTCGGCGACGTTGTCGGCGGCGTCGGCGACATCTTCGATTTCTTCTTCGGCGGGGGCACCTCATCACGGCCGCACGGGCCGGCTCGCGGCTCCGACCTGCGCTATGACCTCGAGGTGACGCTGGACGAGGTGATCAAGGGCTGCCGCAAGGAGATTTCTTTCGCGGCGCTGGCTCGCTGTTCGACATGCGGCGGGTCGGGATCGGCCGATGGTCGACCGCCCGTTGCCTGCCCACAGTGCCGGGGGACGGGGCAGATACGCCAAACCCGCAGCACCTTGCTCGGTCAGCTCGTCACCGCCGTGCCCTGTGCGCGCTGCGCGGGCAGCGGCCGCGTGATTGCCGCGCCGTGTCCTGTCTGTCATGCCACCGGGCGCAGCGAGCAGCCGCGCACGATGACGGTGGACGTGCCGGCCGGTGCCGAGGACGGCATGCGGATCCGCTACAAGGGCATGGGGGAGGCGGGGGAGCGCGGCGGACCGCCGGGCGACCTGTACGTGTACCTCAGTGTCGCACCGCATGAGGTCTACCAGCGCGATGGTGCCGACCTGCGTTGCGAGACGGGCGTCTCCTTCACGCAGGCCGCCTTGGGCGCCACGCTGGAGATCGAAGGTCTGGATGGCAGGGTGACCGTGACGATTCCGCCGGGCACGCAGACCGGTACGGTCTTTCGCATTCCCGGACGCGGACTGCCAAGGCTGCGCGGACAAGGTCGCGGCGATCTCCTCGTCTCGGTGAGAGTCGTCGTGCCGACGAAGCTGACGCGGCGTCAGCGCGACATTCTGGAAGAGTTTGCCCGAGCTGGCGGCGAGAAGGTCGAGGACAACGACCTCATCAGCAAGGTCCGTAAGGCCTTTGGTGCCGAGTAAGCCGACAGGCGGCCGCTGGCGGCGATTGTCGGTATTCGTCTCGGGCTCGCAAACGGTTGCGGCGGCTGCGCTGGTGGAAGCCGCAACCGGCGTCTTGCCGGTCATCGAATGGCCGACCCGGCATGCCGGGCGGCGCTCGGGCGACAGTGAGTGGGTTGTCAGCGCGTTTGTGCCGGCCAGCCGAGCACGACAGGCACGCACCCGATTGTCGCTCCTCTTGCACCGCGCGCACACCCAAGGTATCATGCCCCAACCGCGCGTGCGAGCCGCTGGCGTGGACGAAGAGAATTGGGCCAATGCCTGGAAGCGCTTCTACCGGCCATCTCGCGTCTGCCGCGGGCTCTGGGTGGCGCCTGCATGGGAGCGAGAATTTCGGCGCCCGGCCGGATCCCGGGTGTTGTTCATCGATCCGGGAATGGCATTCGGCACCGGCACTCACCCGTCGACCCGATTAACCTTGCGTCTCCTGGAGGACGTTGTGCGGCCGGGGGCCGTTGTCTTCGACATCGGCTGCGGCTCGGGCATCCTCGGCATCGCGGCGGCCGGCAGAGGGGCTTGGGTCTATGCGAGCGACGCCGATCCGGAGGCTGTCCGTGCGGCACGGGAAAATTTTGCCCGCAACGGGGTGGTGGCGCAGGTCATCCTATGCCGCCGCGGTGTGCCCAAGGAGTGGCCGCGTGCGGATGTCATCGCGGCGAACATCAGCGCCCGCGTTTTAACCCCCCTCCTGCCGGGGATTGCGCGGCACCTGCGCTCGGGCGGCGTGTTCGCGGCCGGTGGCGTCACAAGCGGCACGGAGTCGGACTTCGTCACGGCCTGCGTCCGGGAAGGCTTGGCGACCATCGCGCGGCTGCGCAGCGGCGAGTGGATCGCGTTGCTGTGCCGCAAAAGGATTCGACGACACTCGTGACGGCACGTATCTTTCTCGATCGCGCGTGCACGCCGGGGGATCAGGTCACGGTATCCGGCGAGGATGCGCACCACCTGGTGCGCGTCTTGCGCCTGCGGCCCGGGGACGAGCTCATCGTCGTGGGAGCCGGCATGGCGTGGTCTGCGGATCTCGTCATGGGAGACGGGCACGTGTGCACGGTCTCCATCCGAGAGCGCTTGCACAACGGCGGGCGTGAACTGCCGGCCGATGTGACAATCCTCCAAGCCCTGCCCAAATCCGCCAAGATGGATGTCATCGTGGAGAAGGTCACCGAACTTGGCGCGGCGGCCATTGTGGGCGTGCGCTGCGAACGTTCCTACGGCGGCTCTTCGGAACACAAGGTCGAACGCTGGCGGCGGATTGCCCGCTCGGCGGCGGCGCAGGCGCAGCGGCTGCGGGTGCCGCGCGTTGACGGACCATGTGATTTCGCGGACGCTCTCCAACGCCAGGCGCGAGATACGTACGTCCTTTTGGCTTCGGAGCAGGCTCCGCGGGGCAGTTTGGCGCCGGCTCTCGCCGCCATCCCCGAGAATGCTCCCCTTGCAGTGGCGATTGGCCCTGAAGGGAGCTTCAGCCCTCAGGAGTTGGCGCTCGCTCGTGTTGCGGGCGCCCGCATCGTGTCGTTGGGGCCGACGATTCTGAGAACCGAGAGCGCCGCCCCGGCTGCGCTGGCCGCCATCGCGGCTCTCCGCGGGTGGTGGTAGGAATGCGAGTCCGCCGTGCCGACCCCGCCCGTCGCCTACAGGGTCTGCGGCTGGGCGGGGGAAAGATGCCCGCCCGGTGAGTACGTCGAGCGACTACGAGGTCGCGGTCGTCATTCCTACCTACAACGAGGCCGCGGGCATCGAGAGTCTCATCGCGACCCTCAGTGACGTGTTTGCCGGCGCCGCCATCCGCGGTGAAATCGTCGTGGTTGACGACAACTCGCCTGACGGCACCGGCGCACTCGTGGACTCCCTGCGGTCGCGCTATCCCGTGCGCTGCGTGCACCGTGCCGGCAAGCTGGGGCTGGCGTCGGCGGTTATCGACGGCTGGGCGACCTGCGATGCACCGATCCTGGGCGTCATGGATGCGGACTTCAGTCACGATCCGCGGATCGTGCCGGATCTCGTCAACGCCGTGCGCAGCGGCGAGTGCGACTTGGCCATCGGCAGCCGCTACGTGCCCGGTGGGGGCATCACCAACTGGCCGTGGCGGCGGCGGGTGACGTCGCGGGTTGCGATCTTGTTGGCTGCGCCGCTGACGCGGGTGAAGGATATCACGTCGGGGTACTTTTTCTGCCGGCGTGAGGTGATCGAGGGGGTGAACCTGGACCCGATCGGGTTCAAAATCGGCCTCGAAGTCATCATGAAAGGGAAGTACCGGCAAGCGAAGGAAGTGCCGTACGTCTTCACCGACCGCCGGCACGGTGCGAGCAAGCTCAACGCAGGCGAGATCGTCAATTACCTCAAGCAGTTGGCCAAGATGTACGCCGGTGCCGGCCGGCGGCCGCGCGACGGCGCGGCGCGCGCGATCGTCTCGCAGCGGCAGGAGTAGTCGAGGCATGGCCCCCACCCCGCAGTGGCTCCGGCGCAGAACCGTCAAACCCGAACCGGCGGGCGACGTGTTGTGGGAAATCTGCCGTTCGTGCGGGGAGCGCCTCTACAAAAAGGATCTGGCGGAGAAGTTGTGGGTGTGCCCGCGCTGTGGGTACCACTTCCGGCTGCACGCTCTCGACCGGATCGCGCTGCTCGCCGACGGTGACTTCCAGGAACTGGCGGCACTCTTGGCCACCGGCGATCCGTTGCAGTGGTCGGATCGCATGCCGTATGCGGAGAAAATCGCGGGCGACCGCAAAAAGTCGGGTCTGTTGGAGGCTATTGTCGTCGGCCTGTGCCGCATCGACGGCGTGCGCGTCGGCCTGGGCGTCATGGACTTTTTCTTCCGCGGCGGCACGATGGGCAGCGTGGTGGGCGAGAAGGTCACCTTGCTCATCGAGGAGGCGGCGCGGCAGCGCCTCCCGGTCGTCCTTGTGACGGCCTCGGGAGGCGCGCGTATGGAGGAGGGCGTCATCGCCCTCATGCAGCTGGCGAAGACGACCGCCGCCGTCGAACGCTTCTCGGAGCTGGGGTTACCCCTCATCACCGTCCTCACCGACCCCACGACCGGCGGTGTTTCGGCCTCGTTCGGCTTTCAGGGAGACATCATCATTGCCGAGGCCGGAGCGGCCATCGGATTTGCCGGCCGGCGGGTCATCGATCAGACCATCCGCCAGAAGTTGCCGGAAGGGTTCCAGTCGGCGGAATTCCTCTTGGAGCACGGTCAAGTGGACATGGTCGTGCGGCGCAGTGAGCTCAAGGGCGTGTTAGGCAAGGTTTTGCGTTTTCTCGCGGCGCAGGCGGTACCGGCATGAACGTCATCATCGAACTCGAGAAACCGCTCTTGGAGTTGGAAGCCAAGATTGCGGACCTCAAAAAGCTCAACGAAACCCAGCGGGTGGACTTCTCGGAAGAGATCGCGGCCCTCGAGGACAAGGCCCGCCAGCTCAAACAGGAGATTTTCGGCAACCTCACGCCGTGGCAGCGCGTCCATCTGGCCCGTCATCCGCGCCGCCCGCTGGCGTTGGACTACATCAGCGCCTTGAGCGGTTTCACCGAGCTGCACGGCGACCGTCTGTACCGTGACGATCCAGCAATCGTGGCCGGCTACGCGTACCTGGGGGATCTGCCGATATTCGTCATTGGTGAGCAAAAGGGCCGCGATACGAAGGATAACCTGTACCGGAACTTCGGCATGCCCCACCCGGAGGGCTACCGCAAGGCGCAGCGCATCATGCGGCTGGCCGAAAAATTCCACCGGCCGCTCGTGACGTTCATCGACACGCCGGGAGCGTATCCCGGCATCGGGGCGGAAGAGCGGGGCCAGTCCGAGGCCATCGCCTCCGCGCTGAAGGTGGCGGCCGGTCTGCGCACGCCCATCGTCGTCAACGTCATCGGGGAAGGCGGCAGCGGCGGAGCGCTGGCCATCGGCATCGGCGACCACATCATCATGCTCCAGCATGCGATCTACTCGGTAGCCTCCCCCGAGGCCGCGGCATCCATCCTGTGGCGGGATGCCGGCCGTGCGGAAGAAGCCGCCCAGCGTTTGCGCCTGACGTCGGACGAACTCTTCGAGTTTGGCATCATCGACGAGATCGTTCCCGAACCGCTGGGCGGAGCGCACCGGGACCCGGAGCGGATCATCGCCGATACCCTGGGTGCTACGCGGCGCGCACTCGAGCGGCTCGTGCGCCTGGCACCCGAGGAGCTGGTGGACCGCCGGTATGAGAAATTCCGCCGCATCGGTTCGCATGTCGAGCTGGCGCATGACAGCGCCGCGCGCTGAGCGCCACGGGGTCGTGCGCCTGGCCCGGGCACGCCGGCGGCGGGAGCGCCCGCATCACCGGCGGACGATCCGACTGGCGTTGCTCGTTGCAGGCCGCGCGGTGTCGGTCGCGGCGGTTCTCTTCGTGTCTACCACCGTCGGCATCCAGGTGTGGCACGTCGGGAACCGCAATATCGACCTGCGCGCCCAGATCGCGCGCGTTGAGAGTGACAACCGGGCGCTGGCGGACGAGAACGAACGGCTGGCGGTACAGGCGCAGCGGATGCGCGACCCGGAGTACCTGGTGCCCTTTATCCACCAGCAGTTGGGTCTCGTCAAGCCCAACGAGGTTTTCATTCAGGTGACCCCCGCGGGGCCACGCTCCGCACGCCCCTAGTGATGGAACGCCGGCGCGGCCGGGTGCTGCAGTGCGGCCGTTTCGGGTGCGTCGTGCGCCTGGAGGACGGACGGTTGGCGCTCTTGCCGGCGGATGCCCCCGGGATGGATGCGATTCGATCGGCGCTGCGGGAGCAAGCGCAGCCTGAGTTTGAGTTTGCCGTCGCCGACGCGCGGGGGCGGCATCTGCGGTTGGCGCTCATGTCGCCTAATAAAGAAACGGTCCAGGTGGAGAGACCCAGCCGACAACCCGATGTTTCTTCGTCGCTAGAAGAGAAGATCATCAATTTTTGGCGTCAGGTTGCGGAGTGGGATCGATCGGCCGGCGAAAACGAAAGCCGCGAACAGCCGCTGAAAAAAGCGGAGAGACTGCGCCCGTTCGACGAAAGAGCGCCGCAACGCTACCGCGATCTGCCGGAGCGCCGCCGCAAACGCCGCTGAGGTTGCCGGGCGCGCACCGCGTGGGAAGTGGTGCGTCTCTTGGGAGTGAGCATGTGGCTGCGGCCGGTGGATGAGGCCGCCGAACGGGAGACAATGCGGATGACCCGAAAGTTCTTGTATCGGATAGCCCTTGTCGTCGTGCTGGGGTGCGTGCTGCCGGTGCATCCGGCATGGGCCGGTGTCACGGGCAACATCTCTGGGCACGTCGTGGACGAGGGTGGTGCGCCCATCGCGGGTGCCAAAGTGACCGCGGCATCGGCATCCCAGGCCGCATCCTCGGCCACCGACGCACACGGGTTTTTCTCAATTCTCAATTTGTCCCCGGATACGTATGTCGTCACGGCCAGCAAGGACGGCTATGAGACGGCATCCGTGGCCGGCATCACGGTGCAGGCCGACCAGACGGCCACCGCGACGCTGACGCTGCATCCGGTCGTGCGGTCTCTGGGCCGCGTCGTGACGACGGCGACGGCAAGCGTCGTCAGCAAGACGATTACCGGCGACCTGTATGCTGTCAGCGCCCAGACGATCAACCAGTACCAAGGAAGCGCGGGCGGTGCGGAGACGTTGTACAGCCAGAACGGCATCGTCGGCTCCCTACCCGGCGTTGTCCGGACATTGGGGACCGGCGGAGGATATGCCGGCAACGGCAGCTTGAGCTTCCGAGGCGGGTCGAACGACCAGATCGGTTTTGAATTGGAAGGCATCCCGCTGAACCGCGGGTTTGACGCCGCCAATGCAACCTCGTTCGTCACCAACGGCTTGGCCAGTCTGGAAGTCTACACCGGCGGAGAACCCGCTGATGCGGGCCGCTCGATGTCGGGGTTTATCAACGAGGTGATCCAGCGCGGGCGCTACCCCGGGGGCGCAGATATTACCGGTGTGATTGGTGCCCCCAGCTTTAACCACACCATCAGCATGGACGTGTACGGCGGTACGCCCGGCAATCGCTTCACCTACTACATCTCGACGCTGGGTCAAAATCAAGACTACAACTTCGTCAATCGATCCAACCTGGACAACACGAGCATCGTCGTGCCGGCGAATGACCCCGGCTGCGGTGCCTTCAACACGGAGCTTGCCTTGAACACCGGGGTGCCGGTCGATCCGGCTCCGTTTACCATCGACTGTTCGGTGCGGCACGTGTTCAATCTGCCGATTTCCCAAGCCGCATGGCAGGCGTTCGTCAATCCCTCGGCCGCCATTCGGGATACGGTCGCCAATCTGCACTGGGCGATTCCGCATGGCAACCTGGTGGACGACCTGCAGGCGCTGTACGTCGTCGGCGGAACAGGCAATCCGTTCTTGTATGCCGGCACCGGCATCGACCCGGCGTTGTACTTCGAGGGAACCGGCGGCAGCATCGACGCGCAAGGTAACCTCTTGTGGCCGACGGGGTTTCCGTACATCGGCGCCGTCAACCAGCCGTATACGGGTGCGTTTGGGAGGTACACCTGGCCCTCGTCGGGAGGCTCGACCGGTCCCATTCCCAAGTGGTACGTCGACAGTCAGTCCACCCAGGAGTCGGTGGAAAAACTGAGCTACACGCGCTCGCTGACGGACACCTCGTTCCTACGCTTCTACGTCTATGGTTTGTACTCGGCCTGGAATTTCGACCAAGCGACCAACGGTTTTCTCGGAGACTCATTTTACCAGCTCCACGACAACGCCAGCGGGGCGACGCTGAACTACCAAAATCAGCTTAGCGAGGAACACCTGCTGCGCTTTGACGTCGACTGGACAAAGGACGTCACGCTGCGCTACAATTATGCGGCCAATTTCTTCCCCGACGACTCGTCGGCGCAAGTCATTGCGCCGTTTCCGGCCTTCTTGAGCGTCGCCTGCGCGCTGCCGGGCATGTCCTTGGCAGACGGCCCGCAAGCCTGGGATCCCAATGGCTGCGGGTCACAACCCGGCGAGAACGCAACGACGATCGGTGCGCCGTTTGCCTACTGGAACGACATCAATCCGGTCAACACCGATGCCGCGCTGGCCGACACGTGGCGTCCGGGCGAGAAGTGGGTGTTCGACCTGGGGCTTCGCTGGGATCACTTTGCCGTCCCGCTCATGCCCTTGCAGATCACCGGCCCCAACGGTTTGGCGGAGGCCGGTCAAAACAAGTACGGCTACTGCCTGGATGGCTATTCGTACGCGCCCAGTGAACCGTGCTACGGTTTTCTGACCAACCTCCAGTTGCTGAATACGAGCAATTTCAGCGTCGCGCCGGGCGCGGCGCATTGGACCAACGTCTCAGGCTCGCAAGACTTCTACTACCTCAGTCCGCGATTCGGCGCAACGTACAGCTTCTCGCCCCAGCAGGTGCTGCGCTTTTCGGTGGGCCGGTACGTTCAGCAACCCGAGACGTTTGCCAACGAGTACATCGGAGCGCCGTGGTTTGGTGCGCCGGCGACCATTCAGATTCTCAATCGCTTCTACGTACCGCTCGGTTTTACGGCGGTTCACAACGTGACACCCCAGGACAGCACCAATTACGATCTGTCGTTTGAGCAGGATTTTAACCACGGTCTGTCCGCCAAGATTACACCCTACTATCGGGTGACGCGAGGACAGATCCTAAGCATCCCGGTCAATCCGCTCCAGCCCACGTTCGTCACCGGGTACAACTTTGGTGCCGCCCGCATCAAAGGGGCGGAGTTCTTGGTTCGTCAAAACCGCCTGCACGAGAATGGTCTCTCCGCGACGCTGGCAGCAACCTACACCGACTCAAAGATCCGCTTTGAGCGAACGCTGGGCCATAATGTGATCGATGTCATCAACCAAAGCATCGCAGCGTACAACAGCTATTATGGAACTCACTATCCTCTCGAGGACCCCAACGGATACTATTCGCCCTCGCTGACCCAGGCGCCGGGTTCGACGGGACCGTCGTACGACGTCCACGTGGTTGCCAACCTCAACCTGGATGAGCGCCTAAACGGCTGGGACTTCAGCCCCGACTTCACGTATCAGTCAGGCAATCCGTTTGGCGACCCGCAGGCCTTCCCTGATGCACACTGCCCCGTCCCCGGACCGCCCTCCGCATCCGGCAACTACCCGGGCTGTATTCCACTGCCTCCCGGAGTGACGGCGCCTCTGGGAGGGTACGGTCCCGACCCATACACGGGGAAATTTGATCAGCTTGGATCACTTCTCGGACCGGCATGGGTGACGATGAACTTTGCAATCTCGCGTGACATCGGGCATAACGTCAAAGCCGGGTTCCTGTGGACCAACGTCTTCACCCACGTGTGGAATCGCGGCTATCCATGGGAGTTCCCGGCCAACGATCAAGTCTTGGCGTATGGGGACAACTCGTTTTACACGTTCCCGTTGGGGGCGGGCTTAGACACCGGGGTACCGACAAAACCCGCCTACTTCGGTGACAATTACTACGCGTATGCGCCCCTGCAGCTGATGCCGATGCGAGAGTTCGTCTTTACGTTGTCCACCAAGCTGTGAGTCGCCGGGG
>CADDZI010000028.1 GCA_902812405.1 bacterium
CGTCGGCCGCGCAAGCGCGGCCGCTACACGATCTTCGCGCGGGCGTCAGTCGACCGCGACGCGCAATACTTCTTCCAGAGTCGTCACACCCTGTGCGACTTTGATGAGCCCGTCGTGGTAGAGCGTGCGCAAACCCTGGCTGAGCGCCAGTGCTTTCAGGTCGGACGTGCTCGTGCGATCCAAAATCATGCGGCGCAGTTCGTCGGTCATGACCACGAGCTCGTGGATGCCGGCCCGGCCACGGTAACCCGTGTTCGCACACGCGTCACAACCTTCACCGCGTACCAGCTGCAGATTGGCCGTGGGAATATTGTACTCTTCAAATTTTGCCAGCATCGCCTTGACCGGCTTGACGTTGCGCGTGCACTGCGAGCACACCGTGCGCACCAGGCGCTGCGCCATGACGCCCTGTACCGACGACGCGAGCAGGAAGGGCTCGATGCCCATGTCGATGAGCCGCGTCACCGCCGACACCGAGTCGTTGGTGTGCAGCGTCGAGAGCACGAGGTGACCGGTGAGGGCTGACTGCACGGCGATGAGCGCCGTCTCGTGGTCGCGGATCTCACCGACCATCATGACGTCGGGGTCTTGCCGCAAGAAGGCGCGCAAACCGGTGGCAAAGGTCAACCCCACCTTGGGATGCACCTGCACCTGGTTGATGCCCTGGATGTTGTATTCGACCGGGTCCTCGATCGTGACGATCTTGATGTCCGGCCGGTTGATGGTGTTGAGCGTTGCATACAGCGTCGTCGACTTCCCCGAGCCCGTGGGTCCGGTGACCAGAATGACGCCGTTGGGTAGGCTGATGAGCTTCTTCCACTTCTCGAGAATCTCCGGGTGGAAGCCCAATTGGTCGAGGTCCACCATGACGCTCTTGCGGTCCAGGATACGCATGACGATGGACTCTCCCCACAGGCACGGCAGCGAGGACACGCGCAGGTCGTAGCGGTCGCGCTTGATCGTCACCTGGATACGCCCGTCCTGCGGGATGCGCCGCTCCGCAATGTTCAGGTTGGCCATGATTTTGAAGCGCGATACGAGGGCCTGCTGCAGACTTTTCGGGGGGCTCATGACTTCGCGGAGGATGCCGTCAATCCGGTAGCGGACGATGAGGTTGCGTTCGAACGGTTCGATGTGGATGTCGGATGCCTTCTGGGCAATCGCCTGCGTGATGATGAGGTCGGCCAGCCGCACGATGGGTGCGTCGACCGTGACTTCATCCGGGAGCTGCTCTTGCTCTTTGACGACGTCCACCGCATCCGTCTCGCCGACGATCTCCTGCCACTTGCTGTCGCCCGAGTACGCGGTTTCGATGGCGCGGTCGATGTCGTCATAGTAGGAGAGAACCGGCTCCGGGACGAGCCCGGTACGCACGCGGATGTCGTCGAGCGCTGGCAGGTCGGTCGGGTCGGCCATCGCCAGCGTGATCTTGTTGTCCACCCGCCCAATGCAGATGAGGTGGTAGCGCCGGGCGACGGCTTCGGGAATGATAGCGGCCGTCTCGGGATCGACTTTGCGGTTGGACAGGTCGACGTAGGCCTTGCCCAGCTCTTCGGCGCGTGCCCACATGATCTCGCCCTTGGGCGCGACGCGCATCTCGACGAGGACCTTCTCGAGGGGTTCGCGTTTGCTTTCGGCGGCTTCTTGTGCGCGCGTCAGCTGCTCGGGTGTCAGGCAGCCTTTTTCAATGAGTGCATCGGTAAATTTCTTATCAATGAAGTCGAGCACGACGTTGGTCCCCTCGGCACGAAGAGCGCCGCACCACGCGGCGCACGCATGACTTATGGTTCAGTCATCGGTAGGCAGCGGTCCGCACCGGTATGACCGGCCTGCTCCCGGTGCTGCGGGTGATGGCTGTCACACTGTGATGCGCGCGGGCCGCCGACGGCGGCCAAGCATCATCACATGAGACGAAGCCAGGCCGTGGCGGCCGCGACCGCATTGCGCAAGAGGTTGCGGCCACCAACTCAACAGAGGCTGGGGCAGTGCAGCCGGCGCTGGAAAAGGCAGGTGTGGTTCTTTAGCTCGAGCGTTCGGCACGGCACGTCCGAGACAGTCTCCGTAGGCGCTGGGAAAGGCAGGTGTGGTTCTTTAGCTCGAGTGCGGCGCGGGCGACGGTGACCCGGGCGACGGTGACTCGGGCGACGGTGACGCCGATGGCCCGCCGCGCCGGAAGGGGAACGTGACCTTCACGCCGCCCAACGCTTTGAAATCCTGCGTCTGGGTATTGTAGAGGATCTCGGCGGCGTCGAAGGTACGGTCCGGCGGCTGCTCGCCGTGGACGCCCCCGGTCAGCGTCGCCACGTGGGTTGTGTCGTTGAGCCGCAGAACGGGGGCCACGAGCGTGCGATCGCCTTGCGCCAGGCGCACGTGGCCGGTTGCCGTGTACTGTGTTTTGACGACGTCCAGCCGGTCGCACCACAGCGTGAGGGGCGCGCGGCGGCTCTCGCCCTGCCCTCCACCACTGTAACGGTGGACGACGACGTTGCCCGTCAGAAGCAGCGTACCGGCTTTGTTGTTGCCGACCGCCCGGTCGGCGCGAAAATCCATATCCGCGGTTGCCCCGGACAACGGCACCGGCACGTTCAGCGCTCCCGTGGCGAGATTGTACTGGAGCAGGGAGGTCGCGAGGGAGCGGTCGTTCTGTTGCAGGTGAACGTTGCCGCGAAGCAGGCCTTCGTGCGTCGTATCGTTGAGCTGCAAGTAGTCGCTTTGCAACCGGCGGGCGCCCTGCACGGCGACGACGTTTCCGGTGGCCGTATACACGGCGGGTTTGCTCCCAATGCGCAACTGATTGCAGGTCAGCGTCAAGGGCGGGCCCGGTGAACCGGCAGACGAGGCACGCCGGTGCAGGACAACGTGCCCAACGAGCGTCAGCTCCTGCGTCTGGTAGTTGCCGAACGCTCTGTCCGCGCGAAAGTCGCCATCCTCGGAGACGCCTTTCACGGCACCGGGCACCACAAAGTCGCCGTTGGCGCGAAAGGTCCCCTCGGCAAAGCTGACCGTGAATTTTCCGATGGTTGCATCGGCGCGCGCGGGCATGCTGCAGGCGAGCACCAGCATGAGGATGAGGGACGCCGCGAGACCCGGCCCAATGCTGCAGGCTGGGAAGACCGGGTTGGGTGAGGCCGGGCCTGCACTCATCGGCGCGCTGCCGCCGTCGTGTGGCGCCCGACTGCGGCGGAGGCGCCGGCGACATGCTTGAGCCCGGTCGTTCCGATTCGCCGCCCGCATCCCGCCGCGGCGATCGCAAGCCCGCGCCGCGTCGCTTCGAGCCTCTCCATAGGCAACATCATCATCGCTCATCAGGAACGTGCGCCGGGGCGGCCGTAGTTCCCAAAACCCGCGCGATCTGTTCGGGCGAGACGGCTCCCACGCGCAGGATGACAGGTGTGTCGCCGGTGCAATCCACGATCGTGCTCTCTCGGCCGACCGGCGTCGGACCCGCCAAGACGGCAAGCGTCGCATCCGGCAACGACCCGAGTGCTTCTTCGGAACCTGTGAACGCCGGCGCACCCGAAGCGTTGGCCGACGTTGCCGCGAGTGGTCCGGCCGCCTCCAGGAGGCTGCGGCACACAGGGTGGCTGGGGCAGCGCAGCGAGATCGTCTCCAGACCGCAGGCTGAGCGCTCGTAGCGGCCGGGGCGCCGGCGCACGATGATCGCGACGGGGCCCGGCCAGAAATGCTCGATGCATCTCATCGCCATTGCATTGAGGCCGGCAACGTAGGGCTGGGCCTGGCTGATGCCGCTGACGTGCAAGGCGAGTGGTTTGTTTGCACTGCGTCCCTTGGAGCGGTAAATGGCTTCGACGGCGCTTTCGTTATCCGGATCGCAGCCGATGCCATAGACCGTCTCGGTCGGGAAGATGACCGTTCCGCCGGCGCGCACGCACTCTGCGACTTCCGCCGCAAGCTGCGGGACGGATACGTCTTGAGCGCGCACAATCCTCATGTCCTATCCCGCTGGGAAGAGGAGGCGAGGGCCGCTTGCCGGTACGTCACACAACGTGTCGCGCATACGCCATCAGATCTTTCTCGTCGGCCTCATGCTGGCCTTTACCGCCGCTTCATCGGCCATGGCTCCGCTGGCAGCCGGCCAGCGCTTGCGCAGCCGGGCGGTCTTGCGGGGCAGGCGGCTCATGCGGCGCCTGGCGCTTGTGCAAGCCGCCGTCCGCCGAAACCACCGGGCCGCCTGAGCGGCCCGCGTTCTCTCACGTAAACCCTGCAGGTAGCGGTCGCGCTTGCGCGACCGCCAGAAGCTCGCCCCTTATTTATAGGTAAGGATCCGCCACCCCCATAAAAGGGTAGTCACCTGGATCTTTCACCAAACCCGCGCGTATCGGATTTCCGAGAAGGTACCGCACAACAAGTCCGGGTGGGACATGCGGCCGGACGATACGATCGAAGTATCCGCGTTGCCACCGCAGACCAGGAACCATTCGCCGGATGCTTATTTTCATCATCGCGACTATCTGTGAAAGATGGCGTCCTCGGGTACGGATGAACAGATGCACATGGTCGGGCATCACGCAGTACGCATAGAGCCAGAATGTCTGGCGAAGATGCTCTTCTCGAATTGCCGCCACTGCGTGCTGTGCGTTGACTGGATGCCGAAACCATGGCAGGCGGTTCTTGCAGCAGAACGTCACAAAGGCAGACGTCGGCCGGCGATAGTCGTGCCTCAGGTAACGGGGAGGTGTGCGGAAATCCACGCCGTCCTTCAATAACGCTCCGACGAGAAACGTCAAGGGGGCGGGGGCAACGCTAGGGTGCTCCCGTCGGCCGCGCAAGCACGGCCGCTACAGGGCTACAGGCAAAGAAGAGACCCTTCCGTCGGCCGCGCAAGCGCGGCCGCTCCGAAAGAGAGAGGGCCGGGTTTAGGAGCTCTTTGGGCGGCGAGGTTTGCGCAGGCGCAGGAGGCGCCCGTCTCCGGCGCGCAGCGTCATCGTCTCCCGCACCTCGCGCCCGCACACGTCGGCACCCAGGTGCAGGTTGAAGGTTCCGTCGCGATCCGTACCCACAAAGGTCGCCACTTGATGATCGTCGGCTAAGGCCACGTAAAACGGCGCATCACACTCGACGAAGCGGCTGACGTCTTCATGGAAGATGAGGCAGTGCGACCGCGAGGCCACCGGAATCGAAGCGTACAGGGTGCGGCGGTAGTAAAAACACGAGAGGGTCGTCCCCATCACCGGGAGGTCGCGCACGCCGACCCACTTCCACTCCTCCGGCAGGTGCGGGTTGATGTGCAGACCATCGGGTGAGGGCTCCAGCCCCAGCGGCCCTTCGTACGCCAGCCACAGGTACGTCGGCGGCATCCAGGGGCTCATCGCCATCCCGCGGCTTTTGAAAGTCTCGCCGGACAGGCGCTCCGGAAACATCCCCGGCATGACGTTCTGGTAGGCCTTCGGGTTTTCGACCTCGCTGATCTTCCAGATGTTGCGCATCGCCGAGACCATGCGCCGTGAGGAGTACGACTTGCTGCAGTACGCGACCCACGCCGTCAGGTTCGGCCAGATCCCGCCCAAGAGCTGCACCCCGTGGTCGGGGTCGTACTCCTGTTGCTTGCGACCGACCGTGCGCACCCCGAAGGGCGTCCAAAATTCCGGCGTGTAGAGCAGGTCCAAAATCTTGCGCTTACGCTCCTCGTCCGCAACCGCAAAGAGCACGGGAAAGATTTGGTCGCCGGTGATGTCGTGGTGGGGGACTCCCTCGGGATCGATATTGAGGAGGTACAAGCCGGTCTTGTCGCTGACGAGGCGCCGGTTGATGGTCTCTTTGAGTTGCTCGGACGCCGTCCGGTAGCGATCGGCGGTCTCCTGTTCACCCATGATGCGAGCCAGCGAGGAGGCAAGGCGCAGAGCTCGCGCGCACTCGACGTTGATCTCCGTGACCGCCCCCGAAATTTGGCTTTGCGGAATGATGTTGCGCCACCCCGAGATGCCCCACACGTTAGCTTCCAGCGAGTGTGCAAAGATGAGCCCATCTCGGATCTGCGAGAGGATCCACTCGCAGGCGCCGCGCACGACGGGCCACAGCCTCTCCAAGGTGGCCCGGTGATGGGTCACCGAGTAGTGGTGGTAGATGGCACAGACGATGAGCGGCGTGTCGTCGTTGATGTTGAGATCGTAGTCGGTCTTCACCGGAGGGTCGGCACACGCCATGATGTACTCGGTCACCTTGCCGCCCGGCTCGATGCCGTAGCGGGCGATCAACTCGAAGAGGCCGCGCGAGAAGTCGGGGGTAATGTAGTCCGACCCCAGAGCGTACCAGGCGGCGTCCCGGACGACGACGATGTCCTGCGAGGGATCGTTCGTGAAACCGTAGCCCGCCGGATACCGGTGCTGGACGCGGACCGTATTGATCTTCGCCCAGTCGACGGCCCGGTTGATGAGCGCGTCCGGCGTGCCGATGTAGCCTGTCTGGAGCAGTTTTTCGTAGAAAGCGTCGGCACTCTCGAAGGCAGTCTGCGCCGGCGGCAGCGTCGCGTAGGCTTGGAGAGCCGTTTGCTCGCCTTCGTTGCTGATTAACATCGCGAAGGCGACGCTCGTGCTGCCGACGGGCGGGACGCTGACGCGGTAGGTGCGCGAAAAGCCGCGGTCGGAGACGTAGGTGGAGACGGGCTCGGCCGTGCCGCCGAAGACCCGGACCTCCTGCGGACGGCCTATTGTCGGCGAGACGATGAGCCCATCCTGTTCGCGATTTGTGACGCGCTTGTTGCGCTGTGCCTGGTCGGGAACTTTGTAATTCCCAGGCCAGACGAACGCCGGATAGTGGACGTCGCAAATCACCGCCGCGTCCACGGCGTCGGAGGTCGGGTTGTCGAAGGTGACAATGACGTACAGTACTCCCAGCGGTTCGGTCATCGGCACGAAGGCGCGTTTGCGGACACCCAGCGCGCCGCAACGGTAGGAGGTTTCCTGGTACGCCTGCGCGTGGGTCGTCTCCAGCGGCACGGCGCGTTCGCCTCCCACGTACATGTGCGTCACCCAGCGCCCGCAGTAGAATTGGTTGTCGCGGGCGCTCCACAGGCTGGCGACGTCGGTCTGAGGCGTCAGCTTGACGAATTCCGTCAGGTTGCCGAAGGACGCTCCCGTAAGGAGTTTGTCGACGGCGTAGCGATAGGCGAAGGCGGGCACGAAGATTTACCGCGCGACGCCGGCGTAGGGCGGGCCGGCAAGGGGAGAGGTTCTTTCGGTCGCGCAAGCGCGACCGCTACGGATAGATGGCATCTTCTCGGGCGCGCAAAGGGGAGAGGTTCTCTCGGGCGCGCAAGCGCGACCGCTACGGATAGATGGCATCTTCTCGGGCGCGCAAGCGCGACCGCTACGCGCTAAGAGCGTGCGAACGCAGCTCAGAAGCGAACCCGCTGACCCGTTCCGATGACCACGCACGACATCGGGTCGTCGGCCACGATGACCGGGATGCCGGTCACCTCGGAAAGCAGCTGGTCGAGGCCGCGCAAGAGCGCACCTCCGCCGGTCAGAATGATGCCGCGATCGATGATGTCCGCCGCCAATTCCGGTGGCGTCTTCTCGAGCACGCTCTTGACGGCATCGATGATGGCCCCGAGCGGCTCGGCCATCGCCTCGCGCACTTCCTCCGAGGTGATGTTCACCGTTTTGGGCAGCCCATTGATGAGGTCGCGCCCGCGAATGTCCATCGTCAGCTCGGGATCCAGCTTGTAGGCCGAGCCGATCGTGATCTTGATATCCTCCGCCGTGCGTTCGCCGATCATGAGGTTGTAGACGCGGCGGATGTGGCGCGCGATGGCCTCGTCGCACTTGTTGCCGGCCACCCGGATGGACTGGCTCACGACGATCCCGCCCAGGGAAATCACCGCCACGTCAGTCGTGCCGCCGCCGATGTCGACCACCATGTTGCCGCTGGGCCCGTCGATCGGCAGGCCCGCCCCGATCGCCGCCGCCATCGGCTCTTCGATGATGTCGACGCTGCGCGCGCCCGCCAGCTTGGCCGCATCGCGCACCGCCCGCTCTTCGACCGACGTAATCTCGGCCGGCACGCAGATCGTCACCGCCGGCTTGGGTCGCAAAAACGACAGGAAGCCGTTGTTGCGCGTCACCTTCTTGATGAAGTAGTTGAGCATGGCTTCGGTGACTTCGAAGTCGGCGATGACGCCGTCGCGCAGCGGCCGAATGGCCTGGATGTTGCTCGGCGTCTTGCCCAGCATGCGGCGCGCCTCTTCACCCACCGCCAGCGTCCGGCCGGTGCGCGTGTCGCGCGCGACCACCGAAGGCTCGCGCAAGACGATGCCCTTGCCCTTCACGTAGACGAGGACATTGGCCGTCCCCAAATCGATCCCGATGTCCAAACCTTTCGCTCCTCTGCTCCTGACGCGGCTGTCACGCCGCGCGGCGTTTCGCTAACCGCCTGGCTGCGTGCCCGGCGACCCGGCGGCCGGGCGGGCTCCGAACGCAGAAACGATGGCTGCCAAGTCCTGCGTTTCGCCGACGTGCGGCCGCAACGTCACTGGTTCCGCCGCGCTGATCCGGACGATCGCCGCGCCCAACTCGGCCAGGCGTTCCTCCAAGAATTCGTAGCCGCGGTCGATGTGTTCGAGTCCGCCGATCTCGCTCGTTCCCTGCGCGGCCAGGGCAGCTAAGACCAGCGCACCGCCGGCCCGGATGTCCGGAGCCTCGACCACCGCGTCCTTGAGGGCCGGGACACCGCGGATGGTTGCCGTTCGACCCGCAACCGTAATGTCCGCTCCCATGCGCGCCAGCTCGCTGACGTACACGAAGCGAGCGTCAAAGATTGTTTCCTCCACGGTCGAGGTTCCTTGCGCCAGCGATAGGTAGGCGACGATGAGCGGCTGCAGGTCCGTGGGGAAGCCGGGGTACGGTGCGGTCGTGACGTCGGTCGCCGTCCAGCGCCGAGGGGCCTGCACCCGTACCGACACCCCCTCGGCCGCCACCTCGGCCCCGGTCGCGCGCAGCACCTCCTGTAAGCTGGCCAGCATGGTGGGATCCAGACCGCGCACGGTGACGTCGCCGCCGGTGATGGCGCCCGCCAGCAGGTACGTGCCGGCGACAAGCCGGTCGGGAATGATCGTGTACTCCCCGCCGTGCAGCCGGCGCACACCCTCGATGACGATGCTGGGCGAACCCTGGCCTTGGATGCGCGCGCCCATAGCTACCAAAAAGTCCGCCAGATCGACAACCTCCGGCTCGCGCGCCGCATTCTCGATGCGCGTCGTGGCCTCGGCCCGTACCGCAGCCAGCATGAGGTTCTTGGTCGCTCCGACGCTCGGCTTGGCCAGCGGAATCGTCGTGCCGCGCAGCCTCCGGCCGGTCACGATGACCGAGCCGTGCTCCAAATCGACCGACGCTCCGAGCCGCCCGAAGCCGTCCAAGTGCAGATCGATGGCGCGCGGCCCAAGCACGCAACCGCCCGGCCGGGGCACTTCGGCTATGCCGAAGCGGCCAAGCAAGGCGCCCGTGATGTCGAACGACGCGTTGAGCTTACTGACCAGGGCATAGGGTGCGGTGTGCGAGGTCACAGACGTCGAGTTGATGACGAGCGTGCCACCCGGCTGCTCGCGGACGCGCGCGCCCAGGCTCTCCAAAATGTACGCCATGACGTCGACGTCGGTGATGCGCGGCACCCGGTGCAAGACCACCTCGCCTTCGCACAGGATCGTGGCCGCCATGATCGGCAGCGCCGCGTTCTTCGCCCCGGGCACGGTCAAACTGCCCGCAAGGCGCCGGCCGCCTTCCACGACCAGCCGCGTGCGCAGTCCCGCCAGTGTCTCGGTCACCATGTGATAACCCGTGTCTCGGTCACCATGTGATAATCGGAAGTTCCCGCAGCCGTCCCCTCTATGCCTGGTCGGGGCGCTGGGTTACATCTAGTCGTGCCTGCGCCCACGCCATCGCACGTCGGGCTTGGGCCTCCTCCGGCCCGCGCTTGCGCGCCAGCTCCTCCTGTGCGCTCCGCAGGTCGGCCCGGGCCTCCTCCACGTTGACTTCGTCGCGCGTCAGGGCAACGTCGGCCAACACGATTACCTTCTCGGGAGTCACCTGCATGAACCCGCCGGGCACGGCAAACGACAACCGTCCGCCTGCTTCCGCGGCGGCACCCTCCGCCTTCGCGACGGTCGCCTTCAGGACGCCCGGACGCAGCGTCGTCAGAAGCGGCGCGTGCTTGGCCAAGACGCCCAGGTCGCCCGCCGCGCCCGGCGCGACGACGATCTCGACGTCACCCTCGAAGCGCACGCCGCCCGGGGTGATGAGCGCCAGCTTGGTCGTCGCAGCCATGCTACCGGTGCCCCCTAAGCCTTGGCCGCCAGCGCCTCAGCGTTGGCCTTGGCTTCGTCAATGTTGCCGCACATGTAGAACGCCTGCTCGGGCAGATCGTCGAGTTTGCCTTCAACCAGCTCCTTGAAGCCGGCGATCGTCTCCTTGAGCGGCACGTACTTGCCGGGCCGGCCCGTGAAGGCTTCGGCGACGAAGAAGGGCTGACTCAGGAAGCGCTGGATGCGGCGCGCGCGTCGCACGATGATCTTGTCCTCTTCGGAGAGTTCCTCGACGCCCAAGATCGCGATGATGTCCTGCAGGTCGCGGTTACGTTGCAAAATCTCCTGCACCCGGCGCGCAACCTCGTAGTGCTCGTCGCCGACGAAGCGCGGCTCGAGCAGGCGTGAGGTCGAGGCCAGCGGATCCACCGCCGGGTAGATGCCTTTGTCGGAAATCGAACGCGAGAGCACGGTCGTCGCGTCGAGGTGGCTGAAGGTCGTGGCGACGGCCGGGTCGGTCAGGTCGTCGGCCGGAACGTAGACTGCCTGGACCGACGTGATCGACCCCTTGCGCGTCGAGGTTATGCGCTCTTCCAGCGCCCCCATCTCCGATGCCAGGGTGGGTTGGTAGCCGACGGCCGACGGCATGCGCCCCAAGAGCGCCGACACCTCGGAGCCGGCCTGCACGAAGCGGAAGATGTTGTCGATGAAGAGCAAGACGTCTTTGCCTTGGTCATCGCGGAAGTACTCGGCCATCGTCACACCGGTCAGCCCGACGCGCAGGCGCACGCCCGGCGGTTCGTCCATTTGCCCGAAGACCAGTGTCGTCTTGTCGATGACCCCGGAGTGCTTCATCTCCAGGTACAAGTCGTTGCCCTCGCGCGTGCGCTCCCCGATGCCGGTGAAGACCGAGTAGCCGCCGTGCTCGGCCGCGATGTTACGGATGAGCTCCTGGATGAGGACCGTCTTGCCGACGCCGGCGCCGCCGAAGAGGCCGACCTTGCCGCCGCGCACGTACGGCGCCATGAGGTCGATGACCTTGATGCCGGTCTCGAACATGATCGTCGTCGGGTCCTGTTCGTCCACCGCCGGCGCGGGGCGGTGAATGGGCATGACACGCGCCGCCTCGACCGGCTTGTCCGAGTCGATGGCCTTGCCCAGCACGTTGAAGATGCGCCCGAGAGTGCCTTCGCCGACCGGCACGGAGATGGGCGCACCAGTGTCGCGCACGTCGGCGCCGCGCACCATGCCCTCCGTGCTGCCCATAGCCAGGCAGCGCACCTGGTTGTTCCCGAGTTCGCTTTGCACTTCCAAGGTCAACTCGTGCGACGATCCGTCCGCGCCGACCACGGTCGTGAGCAGTGCGGTGTAGATGTCGGGCAGGGCTTCGGTGGACGGGAACTCGACGTCCACAACGTTGCCGAGGATCTGGGTCACTTTGCCGATTCCGGACATCTGGTTTTTTTGTCGTCTCCTCTCTTCTTGGTGTGTGCCGGAGCGCGCCGGCGTGCACCTGCCGCGCCGGCCAACCGGCGGCCCGCTTGTCAGCCTTTCAAGGCTTCCGCACCGCCCACGATCTCCAAAATCTCCTTGGTGATCGCAGCCTGGCGGGTTTTGTTCATGACGATCGTCAGCTCGTCGATCAGCTTGCCGGCGTTATCGGTGGCGTTGGTCATGGCGATGAGCCGGGCCGCAAACTCCGAGGCCTGGGTCTCGAGCAGCGCCTGGTAAATGGAAAATTCAAGGTAGCGCGGCACAAGTTCGGCCAGCACATGCCCCGCGTCCGGCTCGAACTCGAAGGCGTTGCGCAGGGGCGCACCCGCGCGCGAACTTTGGGCACTGGGCGCAGAGGCGGCCGCATCGCCTTGTCCGTGCAACTGCGACGCTTGGCCTTGCGGCGTCCCGTGGCCCTGCGGCGCCTGGCTTTGCGGCGGCGCAACGGGCAAGAGCTGCACGGGCGTCGGGCGCTGCACAATGGTCGAGATGAACCGGCTGGAGACGAGCGTCAGCTCGTCGATCCTGCCTTCGGTGAAATCCGCGATGACCCGCTGGGCGATCTCGCGAGCCAGCTCGGCAAACGGTTTGCCCTGCAGCAGCCAGTCGGCGACCGGCGCACGCCGTGCGGCGCGCAGCTGAAGGCGCCCCTTGAGGCCGACGACGTAGAATGCGGGATTGCTGCGCTCGCGCGCCTGAAGCAGCGCCGCCCGGACCAGGTTGGAGTTGAAGGCTCCGGCCAAGCCCTTGTCGGCGGTCATGACGAGGATGCCGCTGTGCTGCACCGGGCGCGAGCTCAACAGCGGATGGCGTGCGCCCCCCGCCGCGACGAGTTCGCGCAGCATCTCGGTGAGGGCGTCGGCATAGGGCCGTGCCGCGCGCATGGCCTGCTCGGCGCGCCGAATACGCGCTCCCGCCACCATCTTCATGGCGCGCGTGATCTGCTGCGTGTTGCGCAGCGACTTCACTCGATCGCGGATCTGGCGCAGGGTGGCCATATCAGAAGCGCTTCTTGAACTCGGCGATCGCGGCGTCCAGCGCGGCCTTAGTTTCGGCCGTAATCTCCTTGCGCTCGGCGATGGTCCGCGGGATGTCCGGGTGCGCCGTTTCCAGGAACTCGAAGAAGGCGCGCTGGAAGCGGGCGATGCGTTCGGTCGGCACGTCTGCCAAGAAGTCGTTGACCGCCACGTACAGCTCGATGACCTGGCGTTCGAGCGGCAGCGGATCGAATTGCGGCTGCTTGAGAGTCTCGGTGATCTTCTCGCCGCGCGCGAGCTGGGCTTGGGTCGCCTTGTCGAGGTCGGAGGCGAACTTGGCAAACGCCGCCAGGTCGCGGTACTGCGAGAGCTCCAGACGCAGCTGCCCGGCCACCGCCTTCATCGCTTTCGTCTGCGCCGCCCCACCGACGCGCGAGACCGACAGGCCGACGTCGATTGCGGGCCGGATGCCGCTGTAGAAGAGGCCCGTCTCGAGGTAAATCTGACCGTCCGTGATCGAGATGAGGTTGGTCGGGATGTACGCCGAGACGTCGCCCTGTTGGGTCTCGATGATCGGCAGTGCGGTCATGGAACCGCCACCCAGGTCGTCCGACAGCTTGGCGGCCCGCTCCAAGAGGCGCGAGTGCAGGTAGAAGATGTCGCCCGGATAGGCTTCCCGGCCCGGCGGGCGGCGCAGGATGAGAGAGATCTCGCGGTATGCCTGGGCGTGCTTGGAGAGGTCGTCGTAGATGATGAGCACGTCGCGCCCGGCATACATGAGTTCCTGACCCATGGCGCAGCCCGCATAGGGTGCGATGTAGCGCAAGGTGGCTGGGTCCGAGGCATTTGCGGCGACGATCGTCGTGTAGTCCATGGCGCCGGCGTCGGTGAGAATTTTGTAGGTCTGCGCGACGGTGGACGTCTTCTGCCCGATCGCGACGTAAATGCAGATGACGTTCTTGCCCTTCTGATTGAGGATTGTGTCCAGGGCGATCGCCGTCTTGCCGGTTTGCCGGTCGCCAATAATCAGCTCGCGCTGACCCTTGCCGATGGGGATGAGGCCGTCAATGGCCTTCATGCCGGTCTGCAGCGGCTGGTTGACGGGTTGACGCTGAACCACCGACGGCGCCTGAGTTTCGATGGGACGCGTGCGGCTCGTGCTGACCGGGCCCTTGTCATCCAGGGGCTGGCCCAGCGGGTTGATGACGCGCCCGACCACCGCGTCGCCGACCGGCACCGAAACGATTCGCCCGGTGCGGCGCACCGTGTCGCCCTCGCGGATCTCTTCGTCCGAGCCCATGATGACGACGCCGACGTTGTCCTCTTCCAAATTGAAGGCGATGCCGAGTAGGCCGTTGGGGAATTGGACGAGCTCCCCCATCTTGACCGAGCGCAGTCCGTAGACGCGCGCAATGGAGTCGCCGGCCTCGATGACCGTTCCGACTTCGTCCTGGCGCGTCTCGATGTGCGCGCTGGCGATCTGCTGTTTGAGGATGCCTGCGATTTCGTCTGCGTTGAGCATGGTTGCCGAGTCTCTCTTCCTTTATAAGGGTCCGTGAGGGGTTCTTTAGGGATGCGTGTTGGTCCCGGGTTTGCCGTTGGGCGAAG
The DNA here is from genome assembly GCA_902812405.1 of bacterium. Classification (GTDB taxonomy): domain Bacteria; phylum Vulcanimicrobiota; class Vulcanimicrobiia; order Eremiobacterales; family Eremiobacteraceae; genus CADDZI01. Next base: position 14,335 of record CADDZI010000028.1, read on the forward strand.
CGGTCATCCAGCGGTCGGTGACGGCCAGCAGGTGACGGCGCAGTTCCTCCAGGCGTCCGGCCACGCTGGCGTCGACGTAGCGGTCACCGACCTGAACGACAACGCCGCCTAAGAGGTCGGGCGCGAGTTTGGTGTGGGGGACGATCGTCGTCTGGTAGATGCCCGAGAGGCGCGCGGCCAGTTCCTGGAGGTGCGCATCGTCGAGCGGCAGCGCGGTGCTGATGGCGGCTATGGTCCGGCCGATCTCTTGGTCGTACAGCTCGTGCAATTGCCGGGCGATGATCGCCAGCAGGTTCTCGCGCCGCTTGCGGACGAGCAGCACGAGCAGGTTGAGGGTGACCTCGTCCACTTTTCCTTCGAAGGCGGCGCGCAGGGCGGCGGCCTTGGCATCGCGACCGACGACCGGGGAGGCGACGTAGGAGGCCAGATCGGGATCGCGCGCCAGAAGCTCGGCGATACCGTCCATGTCGCGCATGACGGCCTCCAGGCAACCCCGCTCGCGCGCCAGAGCATAAGCGGCCTGTGCGTAGCGCAGGGCGATGCTTTCCTTAAGCACGGCTGGCCTCCAGGTCGGCGATGAGGCGCTCGACGAGTTCTCGCTGGCGGGTTGCGTCGATTTCGCGCCGCGCAATTTCGCGCGCCCGGGCGTGCGCCTGTTCGACCGTTTCGGCGAGCAGTTCACGCCGCACGCGGTAGCGCTCGCGCTCCAGTTCGCCGGCGGCGTGGGCCAGGATGCGGGCTGCGTGCTCGCGCGCTGCTGCGCGCTCGGCCTCGATGAGGTGCGCCGCCTGTTGGCCTGCGACCTCGACCATGCGCGCGGCGTCGACTTTGGCCTGCTCGATGGCCACGCGGGCCGCTTGCAGCTCAGCCTCGCAGCGGGCATGGTAGGCCTTCGCATCCTCAACCGCCCGGTTCTGCGCCTCCTGGTGGGCGACGAGAGCCGGACGCAGGTAGCGAGCGTACACCCAGCCGATAATGCCCAGGAAGATCGCAAAATCAACGAGCTTGGCGATGAAGACCGTATCGTTGAAGTGTGGTACGAACATGACCTAGGCCGCCCGTTCGGCGCCGGTGGCGCGGCGCACCATGCTGCGGGCGAGCTCCTCGACGAACGCCTGCTGCTTTTCGAGGGCTGCCGCCCGCTCAGCCGCCACCGTGGCGTGTGCCAGCTGCACGGCGGCTGCTGCGTCTTCAGCCGCTCGCCGCTCGATCTCGTGCGCCTGGGCAGCCGCCTCAGCCGCCGCGCGACGCATCGTCTCTTGGGTCTGACGCCGTGCCGCATCCAAGATCGCCTGCGCCTGCGCGCGCGCCTGTGCCGCCTGGGCGGCCAGGTCGTCAGCCTGCCGGTACAGCTGTGCGATGTACTGCTGACGGGCGTCGATCGAACGGCGAACCGGCCGGATGAACAGATAATTGAGCAGCACCCAGAACAGGATGAAGTTCAGGATTTGGACGAGGAAGGTGCCGTCGATCGAGAGCAGCATGTGCGTCGTGCCTGAGGTGCGGCCGCCTGAGTACCGGTTAGTGCTGAGTCAGCGGCAGGAGGCCGTGGAGAACGCCCAGCCCACCGAAGCCCAGCACGAGGTAGAAGGCCAGCGCGATGCCGATGATCGGGAATGCCTCCAAGATGCCGACGCCCAGCAGGTAGAAGAAGAAAATGTTAGGGCGCGCCTCGGGCTGGCGGGCGATGGACTCGACGGCCTTGCTGCCGATGATGCCGTCGCCGATTGCCGAGCCGAACCCGGCGAAGCCGACGATGAGTGCGAACCCGATAATGACTGCCGCAATCAGAATGGTGTTCTCCACGGATGTACTCCCTCTAGTGTGCCAGTGATTCTTGGGTTGGCGTAATCAAGTAGGCGATGGTCAAGAGTGTAAACACTGCAGCCTGAATGACGCCTACCGCCATGTTGAAGGCGAAGATGAAGAGTGGACCGATGTGGGCGACCGCCGAGATGGCACCCAGGTGCGCGTTGATGACACCCGCGACGACCAGCAAGAGGACTTCTCCGGCAAAGATGTTGCCGAAGAGCCGCATGGCCAACGTCACCGGGCGCGCCAGCTCATCGATGATGTTGATGGGCAGCATGACGATGCCCAGCACCCACGGCTTGACGAAGAGGTGCTTGTAGTAGCCCAGGCCGTGGCGTTGGATGCCGACGAGTTGAATGAAGAGGATGGTCGTGACAGCCAGGGCTGCGGTCGTATTGAGATCGGACGTCGGCGAGCGGCCGATGAGCGGAATGAGGCCGACCTCATTCAGGATTAGGATGAAGGTAAAGAGCGAGATGATGAAGGGCACGAAGGGCCGACCATTCTTGCCCAAGATGCTTGTCGTCAGTTCACCGACGTAGCTGACGAGCAGCTCCATGATGCTGTAGCGTTTGGACAGCACCGTAATGGGATGCGTGGCCGCGAGCAGGCCGAGCACGAGGACGACGATGCCCATGGCGAGCCAGGTGATGATGACCGTATCCGCATGCACCGTGTTGAACGGCGCCGGCAGAAAGGGAAGATGCCACAGCGGATGGACGCCAGGTACTTCTTGCATCGCGAGTGTTGCCTTTTACCTCGCTGCGCCTGTGTCGGCGCAGTTCGAGAGGTTTTGTTGCCGATAGACGGCGATGGCCACTGCCAACGGTGCGACAAATCCGGCAAGGTATGCGAAGACATCGAACGGTGGCCGATGCCCGGCGACGAGCGCTGCGCCGGCGCCCGCCAGGAGGACGCGTGCCAAGGCCGCGATCGTCAAAAGTGGCAGGTAGCGAGGGCCAAATTTCGTTAACCGGTTGAAGCCTGCAGCGATGTGGAAGCGCGCCAGGTTGCCGACCAAGGTGCCCGCCGCGAATGCCAGCGCGGCCCAGGCGTGCCCAAAGGCGAGCAAGACCGGCGCCGCAGCGACGGCGAGCCCAAAGCTGCGCCAGGTAACAGCCGCCTGGAACGAGCGGACGTCATCCATATGAAGAGTGGGATTTCGCGCTCCCGCCGGCGATTCCATGCGCCCTTGGGCCCGCCTGGCTGGCCCCTGTCGCTCGCGCGCATCCCTACTGTTTATTCGTAGCGGTCAGCCTTGGCCGACCGTCGCGCTTGCGCGAAGCGAGCTCCTGCAGCGTTCTGTAGCGGTCGCGCTTGCGCGACCGAGCGAACCTCCGGCCTCGCCTCCAACCGAGATAAACTGGCGTTGTCTAAACACTTTGCCGAGCAGTGCGCAGAATTGAATCGCTGACAAGAAAAATACAATCCTATTTTTTGGGTGTACGCCAACCGTCACCAACTAACCCAAAGGCCGCAAGCACAGTAGCGCCCGCTCCCAAAGCGATCGGAATCCATGCCAGCATTTTTCCAGCCACCGTAAGACGTCTCCGATGCCGATGCCCAGGGGTACTTGGCCCGTTCTCGCTCCGTTCCAAAATCGACGATGGACCAGCTTGCTCCAGCGACCGCCACCAATTTACAACAGCCACAATCACGCCGGGGATAGCCCCCAAGTGCTCACTGAGCCGCATATCGCCCGGTCCACCTATGCCGCAGGATCCGTACATATCGGCCGGGTTGTTGTTCTAGGGTCTGAAAACTATTGCATCGCCTGCCTCAAGAAAGTCCGTGAGAGTTGATCAGATGCTTAAGGCCGCCTACTGCGCCCATAAGGGCTCGTAAAGTGCTGCTCATTTTGTGTGGCCTCGCTTTGCTCTAGAAAGCGGCGGCCGCATACGACGCAAAGAATAGACTTTAATAACCACTGAGGGCATGCATGAGACGCAGCGCTCGTGCAGCATCGCAGTGTTCGCGGCGAAACCACTGAACCGCGTCGCTTCCTGACCGTGGCCTGCTTGAGTCCGCGGTTATCGAGCTGATCGGCGGCCACGCGGTGGCGTCATCGTTCGCCGTCGTTTGATGTCTCCTACGTCGGGCGTGAAAACTGACGAAACAGCGACACGAGGCCGGCGACAAACCCGAGCAGGACGCCCAGCGGAACCGCCAGCTCCCAGTGCAGGTAGCGCTCGCCGAGCCACCCCAAGCCCAAGCCGACCGCCAGCGCGCCGACGATCGTCGCGCCCGCCGCACCGACCTGCGCCAGACTAGACGGATCCTTGCCCATCCGAGACCGCCTGTACGCCACTTGCCACAGCCGCCGCCTGTGGCACGAACTCATCCGGCATCGGTCCGTGGCGTAAAAACGCCCACAGCGCCTCGACGATGCGGCGTGCGGCCTCACCGTCGCCGTACGGGTTGACCGCTTTGGCCATGGCCCGGTACTCGCGCTCGTCGTCTAGCAGACGCGTGAGGTGCTCGACGATACTCTCTTCCTCCACCCCAACCAGGCGCAGCGTGCCGGCCTCCACACCTTCCGGCCTCTCCGTGACGCGGCGCAGGACGATGACAGGAACGCCGAGCGTCGGGGCCTCTTCCTGCAGGCCGCCGGAGTCGGTCGCGACGAGCGTGGCGCGGGCGATCGTCGCCACGAGGCGGCGGTATCCAAGCGGGGCCACGAGGTGGACGCGCGGCAACCCATCCAGGTGGCGGCGCACCACCTCGACGACCGGCGGATTGGGATGCACGGGCCACACGAGCGACACGTCGGCATGCGAGCCCAACACCCGCACGAACGCGCGGCAGATGGCCTCCAGCGGCGCTCCCAAATTTTCGCGGCGATGCGCTTCGGCGAAGATCATCCGCGGCGTCGCAACCTCCAGTGCATCCTCCGGCCGCACCTCGCGGTGGATGCGCGCGAAGGCATCGATGACGGTGTTGCCCGTCACGACGATCGACGCCGGATCTTTGCCTTCGCGCAATAGGTTGTCGCGCGCCCGGGGTGTCGGCGCAAAGTGGTAGGTGGCCAGCACGCCCGTCAGCCGGCGGTTCATCTCCTCGGGAAACGGTTCGTAGATCGTCGGCGTGCGCAACCCCGCCTCGACGTGGCCGACGGGAATCTTCTGGTAGTAGGCCGCCAGGGCCGCGGCGGTCGAGGTCGTCGTGTCGCCGTGGACGAGCACGACGTCCGGGCGAACGTCCTGGAGCACCGGTGCCATGCGTTCGACGACGCGGGCCGTGACGTCGGTGAGGGTCTGACCTTCGGTCATGACCGCCAGATCGTACTCGGCGCGGATGTCGAACAAGTCCAAGACTTCATCCAGCATTTCGCGGTGCTGCGCCGTCGCGATCGTAATGCACCGGAAGCGCCGGTCGGCCTGCAGCGCAGCGATGACGGGCGCCATCTTGACGGCGTCCGGCCGCGTGCCGAACACGACGCCCACCGAGAGCGGGCACATCACGGCGTGCGTCGCGCTCGGTATGGCCGGCCGGTCCGGCAACGCGCCATCAGAAGACGTGGGGGCCGCCGGGCCGCGAGAGCGCGATCGCCAGGGCTCCCAGCAAAAAGCAGACGAGGTAGATCAGATTGACGACTTGACGCTGCGAGAGGCCGATGTCGAGCAGCCGGTGGTGCACGTGGCTGCGGTCGGCGTCAAACAGCGGGGCCCGCGTTGTAATGCGCCGCACAATGACCCGCGCGGTGTCCAAAATCGGCAGCGCCAGGACAATGAGCGGCACAAGCAGCGAGATGCCGACCGCCACCTTCTCGGTTCCCATCACCGCCGCGCTGGCCAGCACGAATCCGATGAAGAGCGAACCGCCGTCACCCATGAAAATCCGCGCTGGATTGTAATTGTACGGCAAGAAGCCGGCCGCCGCGCCGCCCAGCGCGCACATCGTGATGGCCACCAGGTACTGGTGGTGCCACCACGAGACGACGACCATCGTCAGCGTTGCAATAAGCGTGACGCCGGTGACGAGACCGTCTAGGCCGTCCATGAAGTTGATCGCGTTGACCATGCCGAGGTACCAAAACAGCGAAAACGGCACGGCCCACCATCCCAGGCTCACGTAGCCGACGTGGGGCAGCGTGAAGCCTTGGATCTCGAACCGGTAGAGGACGATCGTGATGAGGGCGACGACGAACTGCGCCGCAAACTTGGTCTGCGCGCGCATGCCCATGATGTCGTCCCACAACCCGACGCCGAGCATGAGCGTGCCGCCGAAGAGCAGACCAATGATCTGCGCCAGGTCGCGCGTGCCCAGGTAGTGGTGGATGACGTAGTTGTTCGTGAGCGCGACGTTGAGCATGGCAAACAGCGACAGCAAGAACCCGATGAAGATCGCGATGCCGCCCAAACGCGGTGTCGGCCGGGTGTGGACGCGGCGCTCGCCGTCGGGTTCGTCGAAGACGCCGACCGCAAACGACATACGGCGCACGAGCGGTGTCACGACGGCGCAGGTCAGTGCGGCGAGAGCAAACGTCATGCCGCACAGCCAGTAGATGTTGAGGTTCAGGAAATGACCGCTCACGTCGTCGGGGGCGGTGCCGGCATCTGTTCCAGTGCGATGCCGGCTTCGGCAAGCATGTCAAAGGCCGGCTGGTCCGGGTAGACCTCCATGTACACGATGCGGCGGACGCCGGCGTTGATGAGCAACTTGGCGCAGTTGACGCACGGATTGTTGGTGCAGTACAGTGTCGCGCCTTCAATCGAGATGCCGTGACGGGCGGCTTGCACGACGGCGTTTTGCTCGGCGTGGGCGGAGCGGGCGCAGTGCCCGTTGAGCAAGTCGCCGCCGCCCGTGTGGTCGCAGTGACGCAGGCCGGCCGGCGCACCGTTGTAGCCGGTTGCCAAAATGAGGCGGTTCTTAACGAGCACGGCGCCGACGGCTTTGCGCGAGCAGGTTGAGCGGGAGGCAACGGCGCGCGTTACCTGGCAGAAGTACTCGTCCCACGATGGACGGCGTGCGACGGCGCCGCTGCCATTCGCCGCTGCAGCTTTCGAGGTATCGGTGACGGTCTCGTCCGTCATGCCGGCTGCCCCCTGCGGCGTACGGCGCGAACTGCCGTGTCGGGTACGCGGCCGGCACCAGCTCCAAAGAGGCGATCGCCTGCATCACCCAATCCGGGGATGATGTAGCCGTGGTCGTTGAGGTGCTTATCGACCGCGCACACAAACGCACGCAGGCGCGGATACTCTGCAAACAACGTGCGCAAGCCCTCCGGCGCCGCGATGAGCGAGATGTAGCGCAAATCGTGTAATGCCGCGCCCCGTTCGAGAAGCAAGCCGATCGTGGCGATAGCCGAGGCGCCGGTGGCCAGCATGGGATCCAAAATGAATGCCCGCCAGCCGGCAAGCTTGTCCGGCAGGTTGACGTAGTAAGGGACGGCCTCCAAGGTGTCCGGGTCGCGGTAGATGCCGACGTGCGCGACGGTTGCCTGCGGCATGAGCGCATGAAAGCCCGGCACGAGGCCCAAACCGGCCCGCAGGATGGGTACGAGGAGCGGCACGCGTGCGATGCTGCGTGCGTTGGCCCACGCCAGCGGCGTCGCCACTTTGGTTTCCGTCACCTCGAGGTCTGCGGTGGCGGGCCATGCCAGCAGCATCGCGAGCTCGCAGCACAGCTCGCGGAACTCCTTATTGGGCGTCGCCGCATCGCGCAGGCGGCCGAGCTTATCGGCCACGAGCGGATGATCGACGATCGTCAGATTGCCAAAATCGGGATGCGTCCGCAACCCGCACGCCGCGACGTGGTTGTCCATTGCCGGCTCCGTGGTTGTATTCTCGTCGGTGGCCGTCACAGCGTCGTCCGTTTCTGTCTCAGGGTCGTCCGTTTCTGTGGCCGCATCGTCGGTGTTTGTCTGAGCATCATCCGTGCCCGTCTCGGCATCGTCAATGCCACCTCGGCATCGCCGGTGCCTATCTCAGCCCTGGCACCTATTTCAGCATCGTCCGTGCCCGTCACGGCACGCCGAAGCGAGATGTCAATTCGTACACCCGCGCGCGCAGCGCCTCCCGCTGCGTCCCGGACGCCACGTCATCCATCGCCGCACTCATGATCGCCGCGATTTCCTCCATCTCCGGCTCGCGCAGGCCGCGGGTCGTCACAGCCGGGGTGCCCACGCGAATGCCGCTCGCAACGGCGGGCGGTTGCGGGTCAAACGGAATCGTGTTCTTGTTGACGGTAATGCCGATGCTGTCGAGGTACGCCTCGACGGCTTTGCCGGTGAGGCCCCGCACCGACACGTCGACCAGCATGAGGTGGTTGTCGGTCCCGCCGGTGACGATTCGCAAGCCTCTTTGCTCGAGTGTGCGCGCCAGAGCGCGCGCGTTGGCGACGACTTGGGCCGCGTACTCTCGAAACGCGGGTTGCAGCGCCTCTCCGAATGCGACTGCCTTGGCGGCGATGATGTGCATGAGAGGACCGCCCTGGATGCCCGGGAAGAGCATCTTGGCGATGCCCTTGCCGCGCTCGGCGTCGCACATGATGGCGCCGCCCCGCGGGCCGCGCAGTGTCTTGTGGGTGGTCGTCGTAATGTAGTCGGCGTGACCGACCGGGCTGGGATGCAGGCCCGCGGCGATAAGCCCTGCGACGTGCGCGATGTCGGCGAGCAGCAGAGCACCGACCTCGTGCGCGATGTCAGCAAACGCCTGCCAGTCGGGGATGCGCGAGTACGCACTCCAGCCGGTAACGATCATCTTCGGCTTGTGCGCTTTGGCAATCGCGCGAATCTCATCGTAGTCGAACTGCTCGCTGCGGCGGCTGACGCCGTACGTGACGACGTTGTAGAGCTGGCCCGAGAACGACACCTTGCTCCCGTGGGTGAGGTGACCGCCGTGATCGAGCGCAGTGCCCATGATCGTGTCGCCCGGGCGCAGCGCCGCGAAGTACACCGTCATGTTGGCCTGTGCGCCTGAATGCGGTTGAACGTTGGCGTACTCAACGCCGAACAGCGCCTTCAGGCGCGCGACCGCAAGGGTCTCGACGATATCCACGTACTCGCAACCGCCGTAGTAGCGCCGGCCGGGATAGCCTTCGGCGTACTTGTTGGTCATGACGCTGGCGGCCGCTTCCCGCACCGCCGGACTGACGTAATTCTCGGACGCGATCAGCTCGAGGTTGCGCTGCTGGCGTTCTTCCTCCAGGGCAATGGCGCGGGCTACTTCAGGGTCGGTGCTAGCCAGCGACAGACTTTCCAGCAGGCGCGCGTTCACGAGCCGTTCTCCCGGGCCACAACGCCGGCGTCGAGCGCATCGATGGCCGGGTAGTCGTCGATCTCGCGCACGCGGCGCTGGTGGCGCCCACCTTCGGCCTCCGTCGTCAGCCAGACGTCGAGGCACTCGCGGACCATCTCCCAGCCCGTCAGACGTTCGCCAAAGCAGATGACATTGCAGTCGTTGTGCTGACGCGACAACTTGGCCGAGTAGGGCTCGGCGATCGACGCGGCGCGCACGCCCTTGACTTTGTTGGCGGCCATCGCGACGCCGATGCTCGATCCGCAAACCAGCACGCCTCGATCGCACTCACCGCGGGCCACGGCTTCTCCGACGCGAAAGCCAATGAGCGGGTAGTCGACCGGGTCGGTCGAGTAGGTGCCGAAGTCGACGACCTCGTGCCCCAGCCCGCGCAGGTGCTCGGCGATCATACCCTTGTAGCCGAAGCCTGCATGATCGGCGCCGACGGCGATCCGGAAGGTTTTGGGGGAAGCCACAGAGCGTCGTTCTCCTCCCGTCCGGGGGCCGCCTTTTGGCGCCCGACGGCGCTTGCAATAAGGCGTCGCACCGCGGGGAACCGTAGCGGTCGCCCTTGGGCGACTGACGGAACGTGGCCTCTTGAACCGTAGCGGTCGCCGTTGGGCGACCGACGGAACGTAGCCTCTTGCAACGTGGGTCCAACGCGTTACGCCGTCTTCGGTCGCGCAAGCGCGACCGCTACACCAAAAGGCGCACTCCCCGCTCGCGCAAGCGCGGACCGAGGAGAGGCTCTAAAAAAAGAATTACTTCTTGGGACGATTACCAGCCTGGTGCATACGATCCAGCTGAGCGAAGATCGCATCCATCCCGGACGCCAGACGCTCCCGCAAGGCACGCACCTCCTCCACGCTGCCGCCGACCGGGTCTTCAACATCCCCGCCGCCGGCAACGTCGCCCCACGCGACGACCTTCTCGCGCGAGCGGGGGAACGTCGTCTGCACGAGATCGCGCTGAGCCCCCGTCATGGTGACGACCAGCGTAGCTGCGGCAACCAGCCCCTCGTTGATACGCCGCGAACGATGTTCGTCCAGCGTGATACCAACCTCACGCAGCACCGCTTCGGCCACCGGCGCAGCCGGGAAACCGGGCAGCGCCTGCGTTCCGGCGCTCATGATCCGAACGCGATGTCCACGGCGCGCGGCTTCCGCCACGGCAAGTGCTTCGGCCATCGCGCTGCGGCACACGTTGTGCGAGCACACAAAGAGAATCACAGGGCGGCCGCCATTCACGGCTCGCGTCCTTCCGCGGCGCGCCGGGCGCGACCTGGCCGGCGTGCACAACCTCGCCGGTAACCCCGCCGGGCGACGCCACCTTCATGAACAACAGCCGCTATGGCACAGGGGAGGTATCGTGCAGCAAGCGCTCGACATCGTGGACGCCCGGCAGAGAGGGAATCGCGCCCTCGCGCTGACAGGCAAACGCTCCCGCGGCACACGCAAAACGCACGGCATCCTCGAGGAGCGTCTCCCATGGGTCGCGCTCTGCGCGCTGCAGACGCCATAGCAACGCCGCCATCGTGGCGTCACCCGCTCCCGTCGTGTCGACGACCCGCACCCGGGGGGCTGCGACACTGCCATGCCCGCCGCGGGCCGTGACGAACTCCGCACCCTGTCCGCCGCGGGTCAGCACGACGGCGCGCGTGATGTCCGTGAGGAGCGTACGGGACGCCTGCTGCGCGTCCAGCCCGAGTAGACGCGCATCATCGTCCGACAGTTTTACGAGGTTGGCCGCGGCGCACCCGGCAAGAGTCCAGTGCCGCATGTCTTCGGGAGACTCCCAAAGAGCGGGCCGGACATTGGGATCAAATGTAACGAGCGCGCCGGCTGAGTGCGCAGCCTTCGCCCCTTCCAGGCATGCCGTGCGTGCCGGATCTCGCGATAGGAGGACGCCGCCGAAGTGGAAGATGCGCGCGCGGCGGATGGTGTCCCAGGGCAGGTCGTCGACGGAGAGCAGGCTGTCGGCGCCCGGTGAACGGACGAACATGAAGTCGGGGCGGCCCTCTTCGTCGCGCGCGACGAACGCCAGTGTTGTCGCCGCATCGACGAGGCGCACGCCGTCTAGGTTGACGCCCTCGTGAGCCAAAGTACGCATGAGGTAGCGCCCGAACGGATCGCGACCGAGTGTCCCGACGAAACATACCTGCCCTCCCAGGCGTGCAAACCCCGCAGCGACATTAGCCACCGCACCGCCCGCAGCACGCCGGAAGAGCTCGCTTGCCCCAATGTCGCCGACACGGGATTGAGCGACGAAATCGATGAGAGCCTCACCGGCGCAAACAAGCATCATCCACCTACCCGCTTGGCGCCACGGGAAAGCCGTCTCCCATCCCCGAAGCGCGGGCGGGCCGCCATGCTGGTATCTGGTTTCGCGCTCTCCCCGCCCACGTTGCCTCGCCGATGAAAGTCTGTTGCAACTCGCACTCCTTCACCCGGGCGCTGGCCGCTGGCGATCTCACGCAGCTGGAGTGGATCGACCTATGCGCCAACGAGCTCGGGCTGGATGTAGAACCGGCGTTGTCTCATTTTCCCCGTACGGACGTCGATTACGTCGCGCAGATCAAAAAACTCTGCATCGACCGTGGTCTCACTGTTGCCGGCTTGCACCACGACCGAGCGATTGAGGCTCCGGCGACCGACGAGCATGTCGCGGCCCTGAAAGCGAGCCTCGACGTCGCGGTCGGGTTGGGGACGCCGCTCGTGCGGTGCGCCATCGCCCCGCAGGCGGATGCTGGACCGCCCACCTGGCATGCTTTGGTGTCGGCATTGAAGGAGGTCTGCCGGTACGCCAAGGAGCGCAACGTCGTGCTCGCGCTCGCGCCGCGCACGGGTACGCCCGTTGCATCACCCACGCAGGCCAAACGGATGCTCAAGGAGTGCGATTCCGCATGGTTGCGATTGGCGCTTGATCTTCGCGCATTCGAGCCGGACCAGATTGAGGCGTGGATGGAGTCGTTCGAAAACACCGTTATTATTGTCGCGTGCCTTGGGCGCCCCAGCGGCACAGGCGCGGATAGGCGGGCGGACGGGGACCAGGCGGCCGCGGTCGGCTGGTTGCATCGACACCGCTACTGTGGCTTTCTGAGCCTCGAGTATGCTCACGAAGGTCAGGGAAGCGAGACGGAGGGCGTTTCAGAATGCGCGGTGCGGCTGCAGCGTCTTGTGGCCCAGGAAGTCCTTCGAGCGCCTGCCCACGATACGTCGGATCCCTAGCGGTCGCGCACACCTTTGCGTGGAGGTCGCGCTCGCGCGACCGAGAGAACGTAACGCCATGCGGATCTTCACACCCAAGAGGCAACGTTCCATCGGCCGCGCAAGCGCGGCCGCTACAGAACGTCCGCTCATCGGCCGCGTAAGCGCGGCCGCTACAGAACGTCCGCTCATCGGCCGCGCAAGCGCGGCCGCTACATCCAAAATCCTCTGCGGGAAAGTGCAACGGCCCGGTCGTGTGACCGGGCCGGCTGCGTTCCCCAAAGTGCCGTTACCCGCCAGGGATTTGAACCCGCTTCTCGCAGGTGGGTGCCGACCCGGCCTCCGTCAGGCTTCCCTCGCACGGAGGGCATGCGCAAGGAGGCTCGGAGTACCGCTCCCTTTTGTGATTGTGTTGGATCAATCACCAAAGACGAGCTCTCGCACACCCCAGGGAGCAGGCCCGCACAAGGCGGTGCCTCGCCATCACCCTAGCACGGAGCCCGCCAAAAGACAAGTCTTGACAAGAGCCTTTTGAGCTCTCTCGCGCCGCGCTCCCGGGGCCGCGCTCAGCAGCTCAACAAGCGGCTTTGGCATATGGCTTGCGCCCGGGCCCGGCATCCCCGCAAACTGCGGCTCTTTCGCTCGACCACCGGGCCGGCGTGCGCACGCAACCACAGCGCTGGAGAATCCACGCAGTCCGCGTTACGCGCGGATGCGCGTCGCGGCACCCGTCATAACGAGGAAGTGCGGCGCCACGTGTCGGACCCAGACATGATGAACGTCAGCGCCGGCCGGCTCTCGGTGCGCCATGAAACGCTCTCGCTGCACCTGCGTCACACGTTCCGCATCAGCCGCGCCGCGGAAGACGTCGCCCACACCCTCCTGCTGCGCTTGACGGCGGACGGGGTCGAGGCGCTGGGCGAGTCGGCGCCCGTCTCGCGCTACAACGAAAGCGCCGCCTCCGTCGCCGAGCAGCTCGACCGCGCCCCGCTCGCCTCCGCCGACCCTTGGTGCATCGATGATACGCTGAACCTGTTGCCGCCCAGCGCACGCGGGGCGCGCTGCGCTCTCGATCTCGCACTGCACGACCTGGCCGGCAAGCGCCTCGGCGTGCCCCTGTACCGTCTCTTGGGCCTGGACCCCGCGCGCGCGAAGCCGACCTCGTTCACGATCGGGCTGGCCAGCCTGGAAGAAACAGTCGCCAAAACCAAGGAGGCCGCGCATTTCCCCGTACTTAAGGTGAAATTGGACGCGCGGCGGCCGGTGGAGACGATGGAGGCCGTCCGCTCCGCCTACACGGGAATTGTACGCGTCGATGCCAACGAAGCCTGGTCGCCCCAAGAGGCCGTGGCGTTCCTGGCCGAGCTGCGCCGTTTCGACATCGAGCTGTGCGAGCAGCCCATCCCCGCCGGTCACCCCGAGCAGCTGCACTTTGTGCGGGAGCGTTCGCCGATCCCGATTTTCGTCGATGAAGATAGCCGCACGTCGGCCGACCTGGCGGCTCTCTACCGCTGCGTCGACGGCATCAACATCAAGCTGGTGAAATCCGGCGGTATCCGCGAGGCGCTGGCGATGATCCACACCGCGCGCTCGCTGGGGATGAAGATCATGCTGGGCTGCATGATCGAGTCGTCGGTCCTAGCCACCGCGGCCGCGCACCTCACGCCTCTCGTCGACTACGCCGACCTCGACGGCCCGCTGCTTATCACCGATGACCCGTTCACCGGCGTGCGCTACGACGGAGCGCGCCTGGTCCTGCCGAACACACCCGGGTTGGGCGTCGCACCGCGCACGCCGGCGACGGTGTAGGCGCGCCGCCGTGAACGCCGCCGCGCGCCCCCCGCGCCGCCGCTACGTCGCCCTCACCGACGGGTTTCTCGCCGACCGCCATCATGCCAAAACCGCGCACGGCGTCTTGCGATACTCGCAGGATGAGGTGGTCGCCATCGTGGATCCGGCGTATGCGGGCATGCGCTTGTCCGACGTCGTGCCGGGCCTTGGGCGCGACGCACCGATCGTCGCCGGCATTCGCGAAGCTTTGGCGTTCTCTCCCACGTCGCTCCTCATCGGCATCGCGATCTCCGGCGGCCGCATGCCCGAACAATTCCGGCGCCACATCCTGGCGGCCATCGATGCCGGCTTGGAAATCGTCAACGGCCTCCATGAATTTTTGAGCGACGACGAGGAGTTCGTCGCACATGCACGCGCGAGCGGTGCACGCCTGTGGGACGTCCGTCGCGTCCCTCCCGACATCCCGCTCTTCTCCGGAGCGGCGTACCGCGTGCCGCAGGTCGTGGTGCTGGCCGTCGGCAGTGACTGCTCGGTCGGCAAGATGACCGTCATGTTGGAGCTGGCCCGCGCCGCACGCGCCGCCGGCGACGGCGCGGAGTTCGTCGCAACCGGGCAAACCGGCATCATGATCGCCGGCCGCGGCATTGCGGTTGACCGCGTCATTTCCGACTTCATCACCGGTGCGTGCGAGCAGCTCGTGCTCTCGGTGGACCCGGCAACACGCTTCACGCTCGTCGAAGGGCAGGGCAGCATCCTGCATCCGGCTTTCGCCCCGGTCACCTACGGGCTGCTCTTCGGTGCGGCACCCGATCTCTTGGTGTTGTGCCATGAAGTCGGCCGCGACCGCATTGACGGGTACGACGTACCCATCCCGGATCTGCGCACCTTGGCACGGCTGTACGAGGCGGCCATCGAACCCGTCAAGCCGGCGCCCTGCGTGGCGGTCGCCCTCAACACCGCCGCCGTCGGTGAGGAACAGGCTCGCGCGGCCATCCGCCGCGCCCGCGAGCTGGCCGGTTTACCCGCAGACGACCCGCTGCGCTTCGGCGGGGCGGACTTGTGGCAGGCCGTGCGTACCGCCGCACGGCGCACCAGCAAGTACAAGGAGCACAAGGAGGCCGCGCCGGCCCCATGAGGCTCGTCGGGCGGGCGCCTGCGGTGCTGCTGCTGGGATGCGTCGCGCTTGCGATTGCCGCCTGCACGCGTGTGGGTGCGCCGGGCGAGCGTGCAAGCGGCGGGCGCAACCCGTGGACCATCCCGGGCGTCGTCCGGGTCGCCCTCACCGAAGAGCCCAATACGCTCGTGCGCATGTTTTCCAATCAGGCTTCGGCAGACGACGTCACCGCTCTGCTCTTCGAGCCGTTCTTCCGCTACGACAATCACGAGCGCCCGGTGCCGGCGCTCGCGACGACATTTCCCACACTGGCCAACGGTCTCATCAGCAAGGACGGACTGCGCATCACCTTTCCGCTGCGCAAGGGTGTGCTGTGGTCGGACGGCGTGCCGGTCACCGCGGCCGACGTCATCTTCACGTGGCATGCCATCGTCGACGGGCGCAATCCGGTCGTCTACACGCAGGGCTACGACCGGATCAAGACGATCGTCGCCGACAACCCCTACCGCGTCACGTTCGTCATGAAGCAGCCCTTCAGCCCGGCCGTCTACCTTTTCTCCGAAGGAACCTTCACGCCGCTGCCCGCTCACCTGCTGGCACACGACGCCACGCTGAACAATATCCCGTACGACGCACACCCGATCGGCGACGGGCCGTTTGTGCTCAAGCGCTGGGTCCACGGGGCGGATCTCATCTTCGTGGCCAATCCCCACTACTGGCGTGGGCCGCCGCACGTGCGCGAGATTGATATGAAAGTCATTCCCGACCCCACGACCCAGGTGAACGAACTGCGCACCCACGAGATCGACTTCATCGACGGCGTCTCGGCGAGCCTCGTCGGCGACCTGGCCGGCATCCCCCATATCTGGATCCAACGCCAGCTGCAAGCCAATTACCGCCATCTCGACTTCAACTTGCGCAATCCGATTCTGGCGGACATGGCGGTCCGGCAGGCCATCGCGCGCGCGATCAACGTGCAGGCGGTCATCGACGACGTCTATCACGGCCTGGGTGTGCGGGCGTCCACCGATATTCCGCCGTTCTCGTGGGCGGCAACCGGCTTGCCGCCGATTCCCTACGACCCCGCCGCGGCCGCGCGGCTGCTCGACGCAGATGGCTGGCGCGTGGGTCCGGACGGCATTCGGCGCAAGAACGGACACCGCTTGAGTCTTTCCATTTCCTCGACGACGGATAACCGGCCCAACGCCGATGCCGAGGCGCTCGTGGCGCAGCAACTGAAGGCCGTCGGGATTGATCTGACGGTCAAGAATTATGCCGGGCCGGTTTTGTTTGCCGAAGGCGGACCGCTCTACGGCGGGCGCTACGACATGTCGTGGATCGTCAACACGGAAGCCGTCGATCCCGACAATCTGGCGGTCTGGGGTTGCGCCTACTTTCCGCCGCACGGTGCGAATACGGATTTTTACTGTAATCCGGCGGTCGACCGCTACCTGCAAGCGGCCGAGACGACCTACGATCAACGGCAACGACGCGCCGACTACACCGCCGCCTGGCGCATCATGCTCCACGACGTGCCGTCGGACATCTTGTATTGGGAGCAGAACGTGCTGGCCGGCAACAGCGATCTGCACAACGTTAAGGCGGCGCCCGTCATCACCGATTTCTGGAACGCGTGGGAGTGGAGCATCTGAGCGCGTCGGCGGCGCTGGCCGTCTCGCTGACGGTCTTGCGCTTGAGCACGCCGGTGCGCACGGACTATCGGTCGCCCGTGCACGAGGTGCCGGGCGGCTTCACGACGGCGGTCGTTTCCTGGAACGTCGCGACGCCGGGCGGTTCGTGGATTGAAACCTTCCTGCGCGCGCGACGCGGCGGGCGATGGACAGGCTGGTACGCGATGGGTGAGTGGAGCGCAAGCGACGGCGCACACCGGCATTCTGTCTCCGGGCAGGCTGATGCTGACGGACGTGTGGCAACTGACACTCTCCTTTTAACGCACCCTGTGGACGCATGGCAGGTTGACGTGCGCCTGCATGCCGGACCGCAAGGAGAGCAGCCCGCACTCACGCTGGTCGCGGTCACGACCGGGACGCAGACCGGCGGGACGCAGACCGGCGCGCCGAGCGCCGTGCAGTCCGGGGCACAGGCGAGTGGAAACGCAGCCGCCGGCGCAAGGGCCGGTTTGGTTGAGGGACGCCATCCGGCATGGGGCGTTGACCTCGATGTTCCCGAGCGAACACAGCGGGTGGATGAGTCGCCGGATGCGCTTGCCGGCGGCGGCGACGCGTGGTGCAGCCCGACCAGCATTGCGATGGTGATGGACTACTGGGCGCAACGTCTGCATCACCCGCAGTGGAGCATCGCCCTGCGCAAGGTTGTTGAGGGAACCTACGATCCGGTGTATCAGGGGTGCGGCAACTGGCCGTTCAACGTCGCCTATGCTTCGGAGCACGGGCTTGCGGGTTGGGTCGAGCGCTTGCCGGGCTTGGATGCGGCAGAAGAGTACATAACGCGCGGCATACCGCTCGTGGCGAGCATCAAGGTGGCGCCAGGTGAACTTGCGGGGTCGCCGTATCGTCAGACGGCGGGCCATCTGCTCGTTGTGCGGGGGTTTACCGTCGCAGGAGACGTGATCGTCAACGACCCATACGGGCTGCCGGGTCACATCCGGATTGTGTATCGGCGCGACCAATTTGCTCGGGTCTGGCTGGGCGGCTCGGGCGGTATCGTGTACGTGATTGCGCCGCCCCGCGCGTTGGCGTTCATGTAGCGGCTGCGCTT
>CADDZI010000029.1 GCA_902812405.1 bacterium
GATATCCACTCCCAGGCGGCTCTTGGGCAGGTCTCTGACGTGCCCCACGGAGGCCAAGACCTGGTAACGAGAGCCGAGGAACTTCTTGAGCGTGCGTGCCTTGGCCGGCGATTCGACGATGATGAGGAACTTTGACAAAGGCGCCTTTCCGTTTGAGACCGCTTTGCGGCACAGATGACCCTGGCCTCAAACGTTCCCTACTATACACCAGGGCGTCAAGGGCTGTCAAAAGCGGGACACCTGGACTAACGAGCTTCGGCGACGCCGTTTGAAAGCCCGACGCGTAGCCGTCGCGCTTGCGCGACCGACAGAGTCCTCCCGCTTTCCCCCGTCCGTTGTACTTCCCATGGCCTTACGTTCTATCGGCCGCGCAAGCGCGGCCGCTACATATCTCGCTTGCTCGTCACGCTCTGCAGAGCGTTACGTACCGCCGGCCGCGCAAGCGCGGCCGCTACATATCTCGCTTGCTCGTCACGCTCTGCAGAGCGTTACGTACCGCCGGCCGCACGGGCCGCTACGGACCTGGCGTCTACCTACGCGAGCTGGGGCTGCGCGCCGTGCAACTCCTCAACCTTGTGACACGCAACTTGGTGGCCGTTGAAGCTCGCCAACTTCGGCTCTTCGAGCCGGCAGCGCTCGTACGCGATCGGACACCGCGTGTGAAACCGGCAGCCGCTGGGCGGATTCAGTGGCGACGGAATGTCGCCTTGCAAGATGATCCGCTTGCGTCTCGCCTCGACGCTTGGGTCGGGAATCGGAATCGCCGACAGCAGGGCCTGGGTATAGGGATGCAGCGGCCGCGCGTACAGTTCGTCGCGCCCGGCGACTTCGACGATCTTCCCCACATACATGACGGCAACGCGATCCGAGATGTGCCGCACGACCGACAGATCGTGAGCAATGAACAGGTACGTCAAACGCAAGCGCGCTTGGAGGTCCTGCAGCAAGTTGACGACCTGCGCCTGGATCGACACATCCAACGCCGAGACCGGCTCGTCGGCCACGATAAACTTGGGGTCCACCGCCAGGGCCCGGGCAACCCCGATGCGCTGGCGCTGCCCGCCGGAAAATTCATGCGGATACCGGTTGGCGTGATACGGCGAGAGGCCGACCGTGCGCAGCAGCTCGTTGACGCGGGCCTCGATCTCCTTGCCGCGTGCCAGGTGGTGGATGACGAGGGGCTCGGCAATGATGTCGCCAACGGTCATGCGCGGATTGAGGCTCGCGTACGGGTCCTGGAAGATGATTTGCATCTCCTTGCGCAGCGAGCGCATCTCGGGCCGCGGCAGATGTGTAATGTCGCGTCCTTCGAAGAGAATTTGTCCTTTCGTCGGCTCGAGCAGTCGCAGGATACAGCGGCCCAGCGTCGTCTTCCCCGAACCTGATTCGCCGACCAATCCCAGCGTCTCGCCGCGCGCAATGGAAAGGCTAACGGTATCGACGGCTTTGACGTCCGCCACGTGCCGCGAGAAGATACCCTGCATGACGGGAAAGTACTTGCGTAGATCGCGCACCTCGACCAGGGGCGCGGACGCATCAGCCATGGGCGGCACGGCTCCCTAGGGGCAGGCTGCGGATGTCGAGAGTGCTATCCTCGCGGTAGAGAACGCAACGCGCGCTGTGGCCCTCTCCAAAATCGACCAGGGGCGGCGGTTCGCTTGCGCAGGTCGGAAGCGCATAGCGGCAACGCGGAGCAAAAGCGCAGCCCGCCGGCAGGCGCAGGAGGTTGGGCGGCTGGCCGTCGATCGGCACCAAGCGCGTGCGGCCGCTGGCATCCAGACGCGGCAGGGATTGCAAAAGCCCCCAGGTGTACGGATGCTTGGGGGCTCTGAAGATTTGGTCGACGGTCCCATACTCGACCATGTTCCCGGCGTACATCACCAGCACACGCTCGCAGACTTCCGCGACGACCCCCAGGTCGTGCGTGATGAGGATGATGGCGGAATTGAGGCGCTTTTGGAGGTCACGCATGAGGTCCAGAATCTGGGCCTGGATGGTGACGTCCAGAGCTGTTGTCGGCTCGTCCGCGATGAGCAGCTGCGGATCGCATGCCAGCGCCATCGCAATCATGACCCGCTGGCGCATACCGCCTGAGAACTGGTGGGGATAATTCTTGAGGCGTTTGGCGGCCTCAGGAATGCGTACCACCTCCAGCATCTCGAGTGCTCGCTGCATGGCGGCACGCCGGCTCACGCGCTGGTGAAGGGTGATGACCTCGGCAATCTGATCCCCAACCGTGAGAACCGGATTGAGGCTGGTCATGGGATCCTGGAAGACCATCGAGATCTTGTTGCCCCGGATGTGTCGCATCTGCGCCTCGCCCAACTGCAGCAAATCCTGGCCGTCGAATTGGATGCTGCCTCGCTCGATGCGGCCGGGGGGCATGGCGATGAGGCGCATGATCGACAGCGCGGTGACGCTCTTGCCGGATCCCGACTCGCCGACGATGCCCAGCGTTTCACCAGCGCGGAGATCAAAAGAAAGGCCGTTTACCGCCCGCACGATGCCGTCGTCGGTCTTAAAGGTCACCTCCAGGTCCGAGACCTTCAACAGCATGGGGCCCGCAGGGTCGCGTGCGGCGCGCCCGAGGTCGGACGCTGCAGGCGGCATGAAAGCCTGGCTCTCCTACCGCGTCACGAGGTAATAGGAAATGGCGAGGATGACAAAGGCGATCGCCAAGACGTTGGTCAGCCGGGCCAGCTGTTCGTCGAAACCCAACCGGCCCCGGTAGGCCGACTCGGTTCGACCGCCGATCGTGCCTGAGAGGCCTTCGCTCTTCGTGGTCTGCACCGACATCAGGGCCACGAGCCCCAGCGCGGTGAGAACGAAGAGGACCTCGATGATCGCGAGCAGGGCGGGGTGCTGACTTCCAAACGAGACCGGTGCGAACTGGAAGGTGGACGGCAATGGGACGGGCTGCGGTGTCGAAGCGGCCGGTGCAGCGGTTGCGGCAGCCGCCACCCGCATCGGGAGCACGAAAAGCATGACGCAGGGTTCGTTCGTTTGGGGGTCGCCCCCTTTGCGGTTACCTGGTCTGCGCGCCACCACGAGAAGGGCGGACCGGATAGGTGAGGGTCACAGCCGCATCACGGCGGGCGGGTCGGCGCCTGTGGTATACTCAATGCCATGCGCATACCCTCAGGCCGGCCAGCGCCGGGCCGATTGCCGGCATCACAGATGCCGCACAATTTGGTTGTCATCCGCGAGCACCGGGCGGTTGTCGAATTCGCGCGGAGCTTATCAACCATTTTCAACCCCTTCGTCTGCGCGACCGCGCTGTTCATCGTCGTCGCGCACGCCTATTCTCCCACCACCGTCCGCTTCTGGGAACTGTCCTTTGCCGGGCTCTTCTTCTTCACGATCGCGCCGATGCTGTGCGTCTTCTATCTCTACCTCTCAGGCCGCATTTCCGATTTTGATATGTCGGATCGTGCCGAGCGCCGCCGCGCCTTCCTTGGGTTTGTCATCGTGGATGTCATCGCCGCCCTCTTTCTCACGGCGGTCCACGCTCCCAAACCCCTGCTCGCCATCACCTGGGGCTACGTCGGAGCCGCCCTCGTGACGATGTGCGTTACCCGCTGGTGGAAGATTAGCACCCATGCGTTCGGCGTGACCGGGCCCTTCGCGGTCATGTTCATCTTGTTCGGCCTGCAGCCACTGCCGTACGTGGCGATCGTTCCCCTGGTGTGCTGGTCGCGAGTCTACCTTCGCGCACACAGCATCTCCCAAGTCTTGGCCGGAGTGGGCTTGGCCGTCGCATCGACGGTGATTGTCTTTCACCTCTTTGGCTTAACGTAGTGACGGGGTCCGTCGGTCGCGCAAGCGCGACCGCTACGGATGCCTTAGCCCGTCTCCTGTCTTCCGCTTCCATTTGGTTTGGTGTAGCGGCGGGGTCCGTCGGTCGCGCAAGCGCGACCGCGACACAAGCGGGGCGGTATGCGTAGCAGTCGCCCTTGGGCGACCGATGGAACCTCACCCCCGCCGGGGTTACGCGACTGGAGATGTAAACTCCACGTGTTCGACGACGGCGTCACCCAAATCGAAGAACCGGGAAGCACTGCGGGCGAACACGGCGGGATCGCCGGATACCGCAAAGCGCAACTCTCCCCGGCCCGGTGCCGACCCTTCCAGGATACTTTCAGCCCGTTCTGCGCAGGCCTCGGCGGGATCAATCAGGCGCACTGCCCCACCGGCGACCTCCTCGAACACCGAGCGCACGAGCGGGTAATGCGTGCACCCGAGCACAAGGGTGGCACACCGGGCCGCTAGCAGCGGTGCGCAGTAGCCGGCAATCGCATCGTGAAGCCTCACCGGGTCCCCGTCGGGCGCTTCAATGAGCGGCACAAGAGACGGGGCCGCCACGGAAACAACCTGCGCCTCCGCCCGCTCGCGCCGTATCAGATCTTCGAAAATCTTGCTGTGAACCGTCGCTGCCGTTGCGACAACACCCACCGGATCCGCACCCATGATACGCGCGGCAGCCTTCGCCCCGGCGTGCACCACCGGAATCATCGGCACGCCGCACACATCGGGTGCCCCAAAGACGTGAAACGCGGAACACGTGGTACCGCATGCGATCACGATAACGGATGGATCCGCCCTTTGCAGCCACTGGATGATGGCAGTGGCAAACCCTTTGACCTCGTTCAGCGACCGATCGCCGTACGGCAGGTGAGCCGTATCCGCGGCATACGCGATGTCCGCGTCCGGCAGTCGCGAGCGTAAGGCGCGCAGAACCGTCAGCCCGCCAAGACCCGAATCAAACATGCCGATGCGCCGGCGGTGGGGCGCCCCATTACCCGCAGACGGCGCGCGCCGGCTCACCGCAGCGGACCGCCGGTGAAATCGTTGACACCGCGTGCGATACCCTGCGCGATGCGATCCAGGAAAGCCGGCTGCTCCAAGAGGTCGGCGTCGTGGGAGTTGCTCAGGTACCCCGCTTCAACGAGGACGGCGGGCATGACGGTATGGTGGATGACGTAAAAATTGTCGCGCTTCACGCCGTCGTCCGTATCACCGGTGGCCGCAACCAGCGCCTGCTGAATGCTCTGGGCAAAGGCGCGGTCTGCTGGCCGCCAGTAGTAGGTCGTCATGCCGTCCGGCATGCTCGACACCGACGCGTTGATGTGTATGCTGATGAAGAGCCGGGCGCCGGCGGCATTGGCCACGTCACAGCGGGCCTGCAACTCCTGCTTGTCGTCGCCGTTGGGATCTCCAACTTCGTAGTCTCCATCGCGGGTGAGCGTCACGCGCCAGCCGTCGCGCATGAGCAAAGCCTGCACGCGCCGGGCAATCGACAGCGTCAGATGGCTCTCGACCAGACCCGCACTCTGGTTCATCGCGCCGGGATCGTTGCCGCCGTGCCCCGGATCGATGACGATCAGCCGCGGGTCGGTCGGCGCCACTACCGCGGGAGGCGGTGAGGTCTGCGGCACGGTGCTCACAAGACCCCCCATGCCGCTCGTTGGCGCGTCTGGCGGGGGCGGACTCGAGCGCACATCAATGCCCAGCTCGTTCGGTGCACCCTGGATCGGACCAATGGCAAAATCAACCGGCTCAGTGGGGTCAATGGCCACCCGCACGACGTGATCGGGTACCAGCTCGTGTTGGCTGATGCGGGCGGCGCGCACCTCGGGAAGGGGAAGCGTGAGGTCCTGCGCCGGCCCGACCAGCTCGGCTTGATAGATGTCAATCCACATGCGATTGTCGGGCTCGGCTAATCGGTGCCACACAAAGCTGACCGGGCCCGTTACCGACAGCACAATGCGCCCGACACCCCGGGCGGACGCCACCGAAACCGACGTGATCTTGGCGAAGGTCTGGCGGGGCGAAGCAGAGGGGCTTGGCGACGGACCTTCTCCCGATGGCAGCGCCCCGGGGCTGACGTTCTCCGACTGCGGACTTTCGACGTCGGTGACTTCCGGAGCCGGTGCCGCCGTCGGCACGCTTTGGTGACCCGCAGCCGGCCAAGCAGCCTGAGGCAAGGCCGAGCCGCCAGGTGCCGCAGATGGCGGCGTAGGCGTGGCCGGTCTGACGGCGGTAACGACCGCGGGCGACGGAGCAGAGGCACGGATGACGAGATCCTTGGGGCTGCGGGCCATGACGACGTCCAGACTGCAACACGAGATGCGGTGGACCGCCGTCAGCCAGCCTTTGGAGGCTCGCAGCGACAGCGTTGTCATGGGGAAGCCTGGCGCACCCGATTGCTCGAGACCTTCCACATCGGCTTGGCGTGGGCCGGGTCGTGCCTGGTTGACAGAACCGGGTGCGCGCATTATCCGGGTCTTGCGCGCCGCGCCGACGGTGCCCGCGGGCACGGCATTGGCAAAACCGGCAAACGTCAACGTCAGCATCCGGCGGTCCGGCGGCCCGGCAAATGAGCTGCGCCAGCTCAGCGGAGCGCTCGCCTGTACCTCGACGATCGTCCGACGCGTAGAGGCGTAGCGTTCCAGCCCCGTGATCTGGGGTGCCATGGCGTACCCGCCGCGAAAGGCGTGGATGTACAAACCCAACGCCGCCGCGACGGGCAAAAGGGGAACGTAGAGTTTACCGTCCGCCGTGAACGGGCTCAGCGTCAACGCAGTGGAGGCGTCGTCAACGGTCAGGGCGTTGCTGCCGGCGGTCAGCGTAATGAGGGTGCCATCCGCTCGGGTAAAGACGACGAAACGTGTCCCCGGCTCGTACTGAACGCGGCCACCGATGAGCGCCACGAGTTCGGCGAGACCCGGATCCGTCGCGGCAACGACCGGTTGACCGCGCCTTTCTCCAACTGAAGCAAATGCGATCGAATGACCGCTGACGTACACTTGCAGGTGTGCCGGCGCCACCTCAGCCGCTTCGACCGCCGCAGATAGGGCCACGGCCACCGACACCAGGACTGCCGCGAGGATGGCAGCTTGGCACAATGTCGCTCGCCGGAACCAGTTCACGGCGTCAAGACGCAAACGTGTCACGGGTGAGAGGTTCGTCAATTTCAAAGTGCCCGCCCGGCAAGGCTGCCGCCTTCTGCCCCGCCACGAGGACCTGAACGCGGTGGATTCCCGGCAGGCCTGTAAGCGTGAAGGTGAGGGATTTGAACATCCCCACCTCGTCGCCGGCACCGCTTTGGAACGAGCGCGCGGCACTGCCGCTGATATCAACGATGGCCGTGTCGCCCTTTAAGGTGACGCGGGCAACGGTGCCGTTGGGGAAGAGGACGACGCGATCGCGACCCAGCGGAGGTCCCGCCAACAACTGCGCCACGGCGTAGTTGGCAAGCGCCGCGCCGTTCAGATTGGCACTCACGGTGAACGGTATGCGCACCAAGTCGTCGCTACCGACTTGGCAGTAGTAGACGGTGATGCGCTGCGGCGGGGAGATGGCGGCGCGATGGGCGCAGCCCGCGAGGAGGACGGCGCAGGCCAGGACTGCAGCGCGGAGTCGGATGCTGCTTTCCCCCCTTGCCCGGCATCGCGCCGGAGGATAACGTGGTGGAGGCGACCGGAGTTGAACCGGTGTCCGGGAAGACCCCCGAGAGAGCCTCTACAGGCTTAGTTCGGGCTTTTCACTCGCCACGCGTACTCCCCCGAACGGGATTGCCGCGCGGCCAGCTTCGCTTTCATGTCCCCAGCACATCGAAGCGCCTGCGCCGGGTAGCCGTGCTTGCTGACGCCTACGGGCCCGGGACGGCGCCGTTGCCCCGCAGACGTGACTGCCTATTTAGGCTGCCAGTGCGTATTCGCTGTTGGCGTTTATACGTGGTCCGATCGTTTTAGGAGGGCTCGGAACTCCGCCTGCTTCTCTCCCCAAGGCACATCCCGTCGAAACCGTGACGCCCCCGCGACATGCCTCATTGTACCCCATGTGGCGCTCGATTTCAAGAACGCCTGTTCGACCGCCGCCCCTGCCGGGCCCACCCGGTCGCAAACGCACTGCGACAAGGGCGTCCTCCCCCCAAATCCAGAAGGGCTAAAAATGTCAGATGAACACATGAGGACGCCAGCGTATTTGGGGCCCGCCCTGCTGCGATGCCTGGCCCGTTCGGGCGTTGCCCTTCTCGTGATTGGGGCCATTCTGGGCTATGGCGTGCTCTTGCCCGCTCGGGCGAAACCGGCGTACGCCCCCAACCCCTTGTCTGCTCTCACCCGCTTCGCCGGCACCTGGCAGAGCCGAGGTACCTGGTATGCTACACCCTTCAGCCGCCCGGGATCCGTACATGGCGTGACGACCTGTGCGTGGTCCGACAACCGACAGTACCTGATTTGCCAGCAGGCATTTGTGGCGCGCGGCCAATCGGACAGCGAGATCGCGGTGTACACGTGGAATCCCCTGACGCGTTCGTACGCGTTCTATTCGATTGGCCGAAGCCACGAGGTGGGGCTGACGATCTCCGTAGGGCCGCACACTGTGACGTATCTCAATACGTTCGCCCGCCCGAGGAAGGCAACTTTCCGCACGCTCAATCTCTTCGACTCCCCCAACCAATACCGGTTTGAGACCCAGTACTCGCTGGACGGCGGCCGCAGCTGGCACACGATGCTGCGCGGCGTGACCCATCGGGTGGCCGCGGCCTCATAGCGTTCGCCGCAAGGCATACGTGCTCTCGGTCGCGCAAGCGCGACCAATGCAGGGGTAGTTCCGTCCGTAGCGGTCGGCCTTGGCCGACCGATGGCGGGTGAGGCCTTGCCGATCCCAAAGGCGATACGTTCTGTCCGGTCGCGCAAGCGCGACCGCTACGGATCGACAACGCAGGCAAGATCGACGCCAGCGGCGGGGTTCTCAGGACGGGGCCTCTGAACGCGCGCGAAGCCACGGAGGGCGAGAGCGCGCGTGAAGTGGAGCGGCGATCTTTTGCCGGAGGCAAAAGACGACGCGTCCCCGGACGAGAACCCCGCGCGGGCGACGATACGCATCGAGACGGCCCAAGGCGATACGTGCTTTCGGTCGCGCAAGCGCGACCGCTACGGCACGAAGCGGTTCAAGGTCCCAGCCAGGCGATACGTGCTTTCGGTCGCCCAAGCGCGACCGCTACCCTACGGAGAGAAGCGCTTGCGTTCGGACGCCACGTCACGCACAACCAAGCTGACGATCCACGAGATGATCGTGACGACGAGCGCTCCCCAAAAGGCGGCCCAGAACCCCGGCACGTGCCAGCCGGGCAATATCTTTAAAACGACGTAGAAAATGACGGCATTGATGACGAGGGTAAACAGGCCAAGCGTCAGGATGACCAACGGGCAGCTCAGCACCAAGAGCAGCGGCCGGACGATCGCGTTGACAAGGCCCAGCACGACCGCTCCGATGAGGACGTCACCCATGGTATCCGCGTGGATTCCCTGGAAGTTGAAATACGAGATGAGCACTAGGGCAATAGCGTTGACGACGAGTCTGAGAAGAAAACTCATGCCGCCTTACGTGCGGCGCGCGAGGCCGGCAACCCTCCCGGCGCACCACGCTGGCCGGCAGAGCCTTCAGGAGCCGTCGTGCAGAGCCTCCTTGATGGTTGCGGCCAATTTCCGGGTGATTCCCGGAATCGCGGCCAGCTGCTCGAGCGGTGCTTGCCGGATGGCACTGACCGATCCAAATGCCCGCAGCAAAGCCCGCCGCCGCGCAGGCCCGACGCCGGGAATGACGTCCAGAGCCGAGCCGACAAGCGACCGGCTGCGCAACCCGCGGTGGTAGGTGACGGCAAAACGGTGTGCCTCATCGCGCACAGCTTGTACCAAATGCAGAGCGGGTGAATTGCGCGGCAGGACCACCGGCAGGTCCTCATCCGGCGTGTAGAGCTCCTCGAATTGCTTGGCTAGCGCGGCAACCGGCAACGCCGCCAGGCCCATCTCGTCCAGCACCTCGCGAGCCGCACTGAGTTGCGGTTTACCCCCGTCAACGAGCAGCAGCGACGGCCGCCTGGCGAACTTCTTCTCGCGGCCACCCGCTGCGGCGCCGTCATCCGTGAGGTAGCGCAGCCGGCGGCGCAGCATCTGCTTCATGTTCGCGACGTCGTCGTTGCGCTCGTCACCCTGCATCTTGAAGCGCCGGTACTCGGCCTTGGCAGGCCGTCCGTTTTCAAACACGACCATCGAGCCCACGACGTTCGTTCCGGCGACGTGCGACACGTCGTAGCATTCAATGCGCGTCGGTAAGGCGGGCAAGTCCAACGCCGCCGCCAATTCCTCAAGCGCCGCACCCGTGCGCTCGTGGGCCACCTCGCCCTTGGCCAGGTGCTCGGCGAGGTGCTGTTGCGCATTGCGCTGCACTTTCCGCATGTACTCGGCACGCTGGCCTCGTTCGGGAACGAGAATGCGAACCCGGTTACCCCGCACCCCGGACAGCGCGCGTTCGAGCTCCTCCATCTGCGGGATCCGCATCTCGAGCATGATCTCCTTGGGGATGGCCGGCGACGCCGCGTAGAACTGCTCGACGAACGCCGCCAAGACGTCCCCCGGGGCTTGACCTTCCGTCCCCTCCACGAGGAAGTGCTCCTGTCCCAACAGCTTGCCGCCCCTCACGAAGAACACCTCGAGACAGGAGATGCCCTGCCCGTGAGCTGCGGCGATGAGGTCCATGTCGATCTGGCTTTTCCAGACCACCTCCTGGCGCGCCATGACCTTCTCGACTTCGCGGATCCGGTCGCGCAGTCGCGCCGCGTGTTCGTACGCCATCTGATCCGCGGCAAAACGCATCTCGCGGGTCAGCCGGTCTACCAGGACGCGATGGCGGCCTTCGAGGAAGAGCAAGACGTCGCGAACCGTCGCATCGTACTCTTCTTTGCTCTGCAGGAAGGCGCACGGTGCCTGGCAACGCTTGATGTGGTACTGGAGGCACGGCCGGTGGTACGTGACCCCGATGTCGCTGTAGGTGCACGTCCGCAGGGGGAAGCTGCGGCGGATGAGATCGATGACGTCGCGCAGGCCGCCGGCGTTGCTGAACGGCCCGAAGTAGCGGCCGCCGTCGCGTATGAGTTTGCGCGTGAAGATGACCCGCGGGAACGGTTCCCCTAGCGTGACCTTCAAGTATGGGTACTTCTTGTCGTCTTTGAGACGGACGTTGAACGGCGGCTTGTGCTGCTTGATGAGGTTGCATTCCAAGAGCAGCGCTTCGCTCTCGCTCTTGACGATGATCGTCTTGACGGCGGCGACCCGCTCGACGAGGGCGTCCAAACGTATGCTGTGCTGGCGTCCGGGTTGAAAGTACGACCGAACCCGGGCCCGCAGATCGCGGGCCTTGCCGACGTAAAGCACCTGACCCTCGGCGTCCAGCATCTGGTACACCCCGGGCTCGGCCGGCAAGTTCTCCAGCTGCTCCGTCAGCGCGGTGCTCGTGGTCTCGGTTCTCATGCCGGTGTCAGGATTCGACGTGCGCGGCCCAGGCGCCCCGGCCGGCCGCGTCAGGACGGTTTGACGGCGCGCCGCTCGGCCCGCACGTGAATCCAAATCCAGCCGACAACGGCCGCCACGACCAGAGCCAGTAAGATGAAGGAGGCGGGCCGCGCATACGCCCCGAGCAGCGACCAGTTGCGTCCCAGCGTGTAGCCGACTTCGCAGAAAAAGGCGCTCCAGATCGTCGAACCGATAGCCGTGTATGCGAGGAAGGCCCCCGGCGCCATGCGGGTGACGCCGGCCGGGTACGAACCGAAGGCGCGCACGCCGGGCAAGAGTTTGAGAATGAGCACCGCCCGCCGGCCGTAGCGTGCGAACCACTCGTCGGCGCGTTCCAGTTCGCGCTCCCGAACGAAGAACAGGCGGCCGAAGCGGACAAGCAGCGGTCGGCCGCCATAGTACCCAATCAGGTATGCGATGATTGCCCCTGCGACGTCGCCCGCCGCTCCGGCGGCGATCACCGGCAGCAGGTGCAAAACATGCGTCGAGGCCAGATACCCCGCAAACGAGAGCATCAACTCGCTGGGCAGAGGAACGCCGACCGCTTGGCCGAGCATGCCGGCGAAGAGACCGGCATAGCCAAGATGAGCGATCATGTGCATGAGCAGGTGCGTGATGTGCTGGTAGAGGTGGTACATGTGTCGCGGGTGTTCGCGCCGGCTAGGTGCCGGACCGGGCGGCGGATCTCTCGCTTATGAGACGCCGCAAGACCCGAGCGGCCAGCCCGCCCCCGTCCTCGACAATCGCATCCAGCAGATGGCGCGGCGTTACTGGCCCGGGCGCCGCGGCTTGCGCGGCGACGGCGAGGACGCGCTGGGTGCGAGGGGTGAGGAGGATACCCTCCCAGGGGTGCTCGGTGACCGGGTCCATCGTCACGCGCAGCGCCTCTTTAACCTCCCACGGCTGGATGCCGGACGCTGCAAAGTACTCGGCGATGTCGGCGGAGGGGGCGATTGCCATGGCCAGCAGCAGATGCTCCGTCCCAACATAATAGTGCCCAGCGTTGCGGCACTCTTGCTCCGCCAGCGTCAACAGCGCCCGGGCGGAAGGGTCAAGATGGGAAAACATCGGCGTTCATGTCCATGCTTGTGCCCGCCCGGGTGGGCGGCAGAAAACCATCGGGGCGACAGGATTTGAACCTGCGAACCTCTCGGTCCCGAACCGAGCGCTCTACCAAGCTGAGCTACACCCCGCACGCGGCGACCAGCCTTGCTTCTGCCGCATTTTCACGCCTTCCTTGAACCCTGGCCGTCCTGCGGACGGGGAATGGGGGGTAGGTCCCCCGAAGGCGTCTTGCGCGACATTCAGTTTGAGAGCGGCGGACGAAACATGCGATTTCTCATTATCGGCTGCGGCCGGGTCGGATCGACTCTGGCCAAACGCCTTTCGCGCGCCGGCCACGAGGTGACCGTCGTGGACGAAAATTCGAATGCCTTCCGGCGCGTGGGGCGCGATTTTCAAGGCAAGCTGGTCCTCGGGACAGGCATTGACGTCGACGTGCTGCAGCGGGCAGGCGCTGACAAGGCCGACGGCTTTGCGGCCGTCACCCAGGGCGACAACCGCAACATTATGGCGGCGCTCATCGCCCAGCAGCACTTTAAGATTCCCCGGGTCGTTGCCCGCATTTACGATCCCGAGCGTTCCACGATGTATCGCGATTTTGGAATCGCGACGGTCTGCCCGACGACGGTCGGCGCCCGCCTCATCTCGGGTGCGCTCCTGGAGGACCAGTTCTCCTCGCTTCTCTTCGACCAGCCTGATGCGGAGATCGTGGAGCAAACAGTGGGCGAGGCGGCCGCCGGCCGCACCGTGCGCGACGTCACCGTCCCGGAGAAGAGTCAGGTAGCTCTCGTGGTTCGCGCTCAACGCAGTCTGATTCCGACGCCGGACCTCGTTTTGGAAAAGGGCGATCAGCTCGTCGCCATCGTGCGCTCGGATTTTGTGGCCGAGTATCGCAAGCTTTTCGGCGCGGCCCCGGTGAAGGTGGGATAACAACATGTTCATCGTGGTGGTCGGCGGCGGCAAGCTGGGAACGTATCTGGCGAAGACCCTGCTCGAAGAACGGCATGAGGTGGTCGTCATCGAGAAGGACGAAAAGAAGGCGGCGCGCCTGTGCCAGTTCCTCAACTGCGAGATTGCCCGCGTCGGAGACGGATGCGACCCGCTCGTGCTCGAGGAAGCCGGCGTCGGGCGCGCCGACGTCGTCATCGCCGACACGGGCGACGACGAAGATAATCTCGTCATCTGCTTGGTCACGAAGAAGCGCTTTTCGCGGCCGCGCACCATTGCCCGCGTCAACAACCCCAAAAACAAGCAGATCTTCGAGGAGTTGGGGATCGACTCCGTCGTCAGCGGCACGGAAATTGTCCTCAGCATCGTGCAGCAGGAAGTGAACGTCAAGGATGTGGCGCCGCTGATGACGTTCCGTGGCGGCAACCTCGAATTGGTGCGTCTCTCGGTGCCGCCGACCTCACCCGCCAATCACAAACGCCTGTCCGAGGTGCGTCTGCCGAAACACTGCGTCATCGTAGCCCTGGAACGCAACGGCGACGTCATCGTGCCGGATGGAGAGACAACGGTCGAAGCCGGCGATGCGATGTTGATCGTGATGCAACCCGGTGCAACACCCCAGCTTCGCCACGAACTCGTCGGCTCGGGCTAACCACCATGGCCCGTGAGTGTCGCCCAAAGCGTAAGGTTCTGTCGGCCGCGCGAGCGCGGCCGCTACGACGGTGGGTGCGGGCGTCCCCTTGGGCGCGAGCTCGGCCGCTACGATTCTGAGGCTGCCAGTCTAGCCGAAGCCGCGGGTGAAATTACCGATGCGGACCTGCGGAAACTCCCGTTGCATCCACTCCAACCATCGGCGCATGCCGTGGGGCCGGGCGCCAGGTCTTCCGACGGCTGCAAAATACACATCTGGATCCACGTTGAGCGTCCGGGTCTGCACCATCGAAATGGGGATCTCACGCAACAGGGCCTCCATGGCGTCCATCTCGGCCATGTCATCCGTGACCCCGGGGTGGGTGAGAAGGTTCAAGGAGACCGCAAGCCCGCGCTGCGCGGCCAGCTGCATGCCGGCTCGGACGTCGGCAAACGTGTAGCCGCGGGGGCGGTAATATGCCGCATACGTCTCGGGACGAACGGAGTTACAGCTAATCCGCACGGATTGGAGCCCGGCCGCGATGAGCCGTTCGAGAGCCTTGGGCAGGCTGGCGTTCGTATTACAATGGATGATCCCGCGTCCGGTCCGGGTCCGGATCTCCGAAATTGCTTTTTCGACCAGCGGCGCCGCAAGCAGTGGTTCCCCTTCGCAGCCTTGTCCGAAGGAAACGATAGCCGCGGGCGCATGCTCCAGGTGGGCGACGGCAATACGCACGAGGTCCTGCAGCGCCGGTACGGTCGCGACGCGCTCTTGGGCGCAGGCAATGCCCGCTTGGGGATCTTGCTCCGAGATGCATCCCAGGCAGCGGGCGTTGCAAGCCGGCGACACGGGTAGCGCGGCCTCGCCCTGACGCAGGAACACGTTTTGCGCCGTGAAGCACCCGTATTCGATCGCACAACGTTCGAGTTGGTCCAAGAGCGCGCTCGGACCAAACTCGCGACGCCGCAACTCGATACCCGCGCGCACCGCTCCTTGCGCATGCGCCTCCGGCGCCCACGTCTCGAGGTGATCGGTGCGCGCGGCGGCAACCATGAACCCGTTCTCCCCCCATGCGACGGCCGTATAACCATAGAGCGGCAGGGGAGGCGCCCCGGGCAGGGCTTTGTATGCGGGCAGCGCCAAACGCGTGTACCCAAGCGGAAGGGCTGCGGCCACCGCGTGGACCTCCTTGCCCCCCGGGCCGGACGCTACCTTCAGACCGCGACCGTTCCACCCCAAAGGGACCCGTTGCGGAAGCCGCAGCAAGAGCGTGCCTTCGGGCATTGGGATGAAGTCCTCGGGGTCGGCGCGTTCAAGCAGTCCGCCGTCAACGGCAGCGCCCAGCCCGGGAAGCTCGAAGATGGAACCGTCGGCTGTGGCATACACCGCTCTGAGCGCGTCGCTCTTAACGTGGCGGAGCCGACGTTCAACGGCGATCGTCTTCATGCGTCCTTATGGATCCTGACCGCCCCTCAGCACAGCCGGGTTACGGCACCCACGTCGGCGAGGGGTATCTGCGTGCGAAACACGATCTGCGCGGAACCGGTGAGAACCGCCGGCAGGCCTGGGCCGGGCCACGTCACCCTGACCTCGCCGCCGGGCATGCGCACCGGCACGGGCGAGCGTGCTTTCCCCAGCGCGATGGCCGCTGCGGCGGCGGCACAAGCTCCCGAACCGCATGCCAGCGTCTCCCCCACTCCTCTTTCGTGCACGCGCATGAAGAGCGTCCGCCCAACCGGCCGGACGAGTTCGAGGTTGACATCCGTGCGCCCACGCGCCTCGTGCAGCGCAGCGACAAAATCCTCCAACTTTTGCGCTGCCGGGTCCCCATCGATAAAGACAACGACGTGCGGATTGCCCAACGCGACCGGCCAGCCCTCGTAGCGCCGTCCTCGTACCCTCAGCCGATAGGGTGCGCCGCCCCGAGGCGCACCAACGCGGGGCACTCCCATGTCGACGTCAATGGACGGCTTCGGGCCGGGCCGCACGATGCTGGCCCGCCGTATGCCGGCCTGCGTGTCAAAATCGAACCGATGGCGGTGCGGATGCCGCTGATGAACGTACAGGGCGGCGCAGCGCAGGCCGTTGCCGGACACTTCGGCTTCCGTCCCGTCGGCGTTGAAGACACGCAGACGTGCCACGCAGCCTGTGCGACGGGGAGGCTGGAGAATCAGCAGGCCGTCCGCTCCAATGGAGAAGCGCCGTCGGCACAGCGCGCGCGCCCAGCGCGCAAACGGCAAACAGGTGCCGTCTCGCGCGTCGAGCAGGAGAAAGTCGTTGCCGGCCGCCTGGCACTTCGTGAGGGCAAATGAGCGCACGGAGGAAGGGCGAGGTGCCCGGCAGCGGAGACTGTCGGGTTACGGGCCAGTCGCCGGCCGGGAGGCACCGTCCTGCGCTGCCGCCTCGGCAGTGTCCGCCACGGGCGAAGGTGGCACGGCCGCGGCGCGCGGCGCACCAAGGTCCGCACCGCTGAACTGCACGGAGACCTGCGGGGAGACGGTCGATACGGCATGTTTGTAAATGAGGTGCGGCTTGTTGTCGTACTCGAGGATGATCGTGAAGGTATCAAACCCCCGCACGTGGCCCCGCAACTGAAATCCGTTGCGCAGGTAGATCGTCACCGGGGCATTTTCGCGTTTGATGGCTTGCAAATACGCATCTTGGAGCGGCACTGTATTTTTCACGCCTCTATCTCCAACGGGTTTTCCACGCGCCGACAGCGCTGGGTTGTGTGACCGGCGCGCCTTTCTCTCGGCGGCCAGTGTGCTTCACGCCGCGCACAACCTTTCCCTTGCCAATCCAACGAGGCGTTCCAGTGCATCCTGATCACGGATGACCTCCAGGCCGACCGCATTCTCCATGTGGGCAAACCAGGTGTCCTGTCTCTTCGCGTAGCGTTTGGTCCGCCGCGCCACCGCTGCACGCCCCTCATCAACGGTCGCCAGACCATCCGCCACGGCGAGCGCCTCGGCATAGCCGATGCCGGACAAGGCCGGAGCCTCGGGGCAACGCTCGCGCACCGCAAGCGCTTCCTCGATGAGACCTTCTGCAAACATTCTGCGCACGCGCTCGTCGATGCGCCGGTGCAATTCGTCACGCGCCACCAGCAGTCGTACTATGAGAAAGGCGGCATGTGCCGGTCTGACAGCTTCCTGCCCGCTGTTTGCGTCGCGCCCGGCCATCGGGTTCGCGCGCGAGCCACCGTCCCGGCGGCCGGTAAGGACCACTTCAAGCGACCGCGCAATCCGGTACGTGTCGGACGGCCGCACGGCCGACGCCCGTGTCGGGGCCAGCGCATGCAGCCACTCCCAGAGCACCGCCGGCTCGTGAACGGCCAGCTCGCGGCGCAGACGCCGCCGCACCTGGTCGCTGCCCGGCGGACGATCCAGCCTCATCGAGCCTGTGAGAGCCTCGATGTAGAAACCCGTCCCTCCCACGACAATTGGCAGGTGCCCCCTGCGCCAGACCTCCTCCAGCACACCGCTTGCGGCTTCGGCATAGCGGGCCGCGCTGAAGCGCTCCGCAGGATCGACGAAGGCAAACAAATGGTGTGGAACGTGCGCGCGCAGGGAGGGCGATGGAAGCCCCGTCCCGATGGCCAGCCCCCGGTAGATCTGACGCGAATCCGCGTTGATGATTTCGCCCTGCAGCCGGCGCGCAGCCTCGACCGCCAACACCGATTTCCCGGAGGCGGTTGGCCCGCAGAGAACAAGTGCCGGTCGCGCGGATGCCGGATTCAACTGCGCCGAAATGACTTCGCCAACGCCTGGCCGTCCAAGCGCAGCATGGTCGGACGCCCGTGGGGACACGTCAGAGGGTTGCGGCAACGCAGCAGACGCTCGTAGAGAACGCGCTGCTCCTCATGCGAGAGCCGCTCGTGTGCACGTACGACGGCATGGCACGCAAGGGTGGCAAGGATCAGCCGGCGCCGGTCTGCAACGGCTGCTCCACCCGCCGCCAGGGCCGCATCCCGCGTTCCGTCGGCGGCGAAGGGCGCCAAGTCGTCCAGTAGGCCCATGAGGTCGAAGCGGTTTTCGCTGCAGGCTGAGGGAAGTGCCATTATCCGGTACTCGTTGGGACCAAACTCTTCGATGACGATTCCCAGACGCGCGAGTTCGTCGCGCACCGAGGCCAGGGCCTGAGCCTGGTCTTCGTTCAATTCCAGGACACGTGGCACAAGCAAAGGCACGCTTGGGAGGGCATCTGGTAAGGTCTGCTCGAGTTCTTCGAAAACGATCCGTTCGTGCGCAGCGTGCTGATCGATGACGACGACCTCGCGCGGTCCGGCAACGACGACGTAGGTATCCTCAATCTGTCCGACGACGCGGGGCTCGGGATGCGCCGGAGCCACACTCGATAAGGAGATCTGGGAAGCTGCACCCGCCGACGCTCCCTCGGCGTCGCGTTGGCCGAACAAAGAAACGGCCGGGCGCCCGTCTGTGCCGCCCGCCACAGGTACCTGGTCGTCCTCAACTCCGACTCCGCCGATTGGCTCCGAAGGCCGCTCTGATCCGCGCAGAGCGTCCTGCACCGCTGCCCGTACCGCTTCGAACACGGCCGCCGCGCCGACAAATCTCACCTCGATTTTCGTGGGATGGACGTTCACGTCGACGTCGCCCGGTGCCAACGAGAGCAGTAAGACGCCAAATGGATGCCGTCCGCTGGGCAGCGTGTCCGCATAGGCGACCTCCCATGCCGTGCACACCGCGGCGCTGCGCACGAGGCGGCCGTTGACGAAGACAACCATGCCCTGCCGGTTGGGTCGATCAGCTCCGACGCGCGAGGTAAA
This sequence comes from bacterium, assembly GCA_902812405.1. Classification (GTDB taxonomy): domain Bacteria; phylum Vulcanimicrobiota; class Vulcanimicrobiia; order Eremiobacterales; family Eremiobacteraceae; genus CADDZI01. The sequence continues at coordinate 18,788 of CADDZI010000029.1, forward strand.
ACCTCCAACCCCGGCAATCATGTTCGGCGTGCCGATGACGGGTGCGAGAGCACCGCGGCTGCCGCGGCCAAAGACGAGCTCGACCCGGTCCAGTAGGGAAGCTACCGCCGGCAGCGACCATACCTCGTGCCCGGTGTTGACGAGGGAGAAAGAAACCCGCGGCCAGCCCAGTGCGAGGCGCGATAGGTAGCTGCTGATGCGTGAGAACTCGCTGCGATCGCCGGCCAGAAAGTCTCGCCGGACGGGTGTGGCGGCAAACAGGTCGCGCACGGTGACTGTCGTCCCCGGCGAAGCGGCCGCCTTCTGGACCGCGCCCAGGACACCGCGGCGCACGGTCAGCCGCGCTCCAAAATCGTGGCCGGGCGGGCGCGACACGATCTCGAGTGAACCGGCCGCGGCGGCAATACTCGCCAGACCCTCTCCTCGAAATCCCAAGGTCCGAATCGCAAACAGGTCCGAAGCCGTGCTCAACTTGCTCGTCGCATGGCGCGCAAGCGCGAGCGGCAGGTCGTCCGGGGCAATCCCGCGTCCGTCGTCACGGACGATGATTTGCGTGCGGCCCCCATCGAGGACCTCGACCCGGATCCACGTAGCTCCGGCATCCAGGCTGTTTTCCACCAGCTCCTTCACGACCGACACAGGGCGTTCGATAACCTCGCCCGCTGCGATCTGCGCGATTGTTTCCTCGTCGAGAAGCCGGATGCGTTCGCACGTCTGCACGAGTTTGCGTTTCGGGAGCAAGGCGTCAAGCGCCTGGCGCAGGGCAGGGCGCAGTGCATCTGCTCCGGTAGCGGTCGGCTTGAGCCGACCGTCGCGACCGACCAGGTGCAGCCTGCTCACGTTGCGGTCGCGCTTGCGCGACGGATACGCGACGATAATCCCGCACCCTGTCGGTCGCGCAAGCGCGACCGCTAGAGACCACCCGCCAGCTTTCCGTAGCGGCCGGGCTTGCCTGGCCGAGTAAGCAACAGGGAAACGGTTACGAGAGCCGCCCCGGTCCAAAGACGCGCAACGCGTTGCGGCCGGTGGCTTTTGCGCCGTAGAGCGCCTTGTCGGCGGCCTTCAAAAGCGCCTGCTTGTTTGTCACGTCCTGGGGGTAGCTGGCAACACCGATCGACACGGTCACACCGACCTGAGATCCCTCGAAGGCAAAGCGCATCTCCTCGATCGCCTTGCGTATCCGTTGCGCGACCAGAACCGCCTCGGATTTGATCGTCCCGGGCATGACAATGATGAATTCATCCCCGCCGTAGCGGCAGCAGATGTCTTCCCGTCTGGCCTGCTCGCGCAACAGAACTCCCAATCGGCGCAGCAGCTCGTCACCCGCCAAATGCCCGTGTTTATCGTTGACCATCTTGAAGTTATCGAGGTCGATCAAGAGCAGCGAGAGCGAGGTCCGCGTCGCTTGCGCCTTGCGGAATTCAAGCTCCAGGCGTTCGTGGTAAGCGCGCGGCGCAAGCAATCCGGTCAGGGCGTCCGTATCGGCGAGGGCCCGCGTGCGGCTATGCAGGAGGGCATTACGCACGCCAACGGCCGCCAGCGACACAAGGCGGCTGACCACACCCAGCTGTTCCTCATTGTACGCGTTGGTCCGCGCCGACAGCAACTGGACGCAGCCCACAGTTTGCCCCTCACTGATGATGGGGACGATGAGGCAGCCTCGCGCATGCGCCCGTAACGTGGCATCCGGCTGCCGCGCGTCTTTGTAGAGATCGGCAACCAGCAGGCTGCGTTGTTTGGCGGCACAGTATCCGACCAGACCGGTCCCAAAAGCAAGTTTCGTGCCCCGATAGTCGAGCGCGTCGTCGCCTGCAGCCTCCACGGCGACGAGCATCTCCTCCTTGGATGCCTCGTCGTACTCGACGACGTAGATGAGGCAGGTATTCCACGGCACCACGCGGCGAAATTGCCCCAAAAGATTGCGAAGCTGCACGAGGACGTCGCCCAGCGAAACCTGCGCACCGAGCTCGGAACCCGCATGTAGAACAGCATCAATGGCCCGCAACTGCCGTTCCGCGCGCCGGCGGCCGAGGATGCCGTAGAGCGCCGCACAGTACGGCGCAAACGTCAGTGCCGCCGTCCGCATCGCGATGCTCGTTGCTCCCTCGCCCGGAGAGTGAGTCGCCAGAGCGATGAGGCCAAGATCGAGGATGCAGGCCAGCGACAGGCCTACCGGGATCGTAAACCATGCAGCGTCCAGGCCGACGATGACGGCCATGATCGTGACGCCGTAGAGTTTGGCGCCCAGCAGCGCATACACCGCGTCGATGACGACGAGCGCGGGAACGACAAGAGGGTGAGAATCGGCCGTGCGCGTCACACCCACGACACGCTGGCGGTACGTCCCGGCAAACAGCGTCGTCACGATCCCGTACAAGAGCAGGGCCAGACGAATGTGGCGGCTTGCGCTGGCAGGAGGCGTGAGCACGAGCAGGTAGTCGATCGCCAGCCAGCGCGCCAGCGCAACCGCCATCGGGTAGGTAAGCATCTCAAACGGGCCTCGCCCACCGGCCGCTGGGTCTTTGGTCCTCACACTCTCTGTGACGGACCGGGGAGTCCAGTGTTACAGTTTCCCGGGAAGGATAGCTATCGTGAGCACCGTCACAGGCCATCAGGGCTTGGACAAGGCCATTCAATCTCGAGTTGGGCGGTTGGATCATCCGCCCTTGGCAGGTCGCGACTGCGTCGCGCGCGTACCGGAGGCCGGCCTTCGAGTTCGGCCGCGATCTCCTGGGCCCGTGCAACGACCGAGCGCGGCAATCCCGCCATTGTGGCAACGGCGATCCCATACGACCGGTTGCTGGAGCCGGGCAACACGCGGTGCGAAAACACGGGCCCCGACGGCTCATCGGCGACGGCCACGTGCAGATTCACAAGCGCGGGATAGCTGGCCGCCAAGGCGACCAGCTCGTGAAAGTGCGTCGCGAACAAGACGATCGGCAAATGCGGCCCCAAACCGAGCAGATGCTCGCTGATGGCCTGGGCAATGGCCAGGCCGTCCGTCGTACCCGTGCCGCGCCCAACCTCGTCGATGAGGAGCAAACTGCGCGAAGTACAGTGACGCAAGATGACCGCCATTTCCGCCATTTCCACGTAGAAGGTGGAGCGCCCGGCGGCAATGTCGTCGCCGGCGCCGATACGGGTGAAGAGACGGTCCACAATGCCGAGCCTGGCCTCCGCGGCGGGCACGAACGAGCCCATCTGCCCCAGGATCGAGATCAGTGCGGTTTGCCGCAGGTAGGTGGACTTGCCGCCCATGTTGGGGCCGGTGATGAGGAAAAAGCGATGCTCGGCATCCACCCGGCAGTCGTTGGGCACGAAATCCACCCCTCCGCAGGCCTCCACGATGGGGTGGCGTCCGGCGGTAACCTCCAGTACGCTCTCCAGCACGATGTGCGGCCGTACGTACCGGCGTTCAGCCGCCACCTGGGCAAGGCTGCAATACACGTCCAGCGCGGCCAGGGCGGCGGCACAGTCGCTGAGGGCGGCGCGTAACCGGTCCAAGCGCACCAGAAGCTCCTCGAAGAGTTCCTTCTCGCGAGCCACCTGCGCCGCCCGGCTCGTTAATAACTTGTGCTCGAGTTCCGCCAGACGGGAATCGCTGAAGCGTTCGGCATTGACCAGGCTTTGCTTGCGGGTGAAGTGCGCCGGTACGGCATCTACCTGGGTTCGGGGAACCTCATAGTAGTAGCCGAAGGCCTGTGTATATCGAATTTTCACGCCTTTGATACCAGTCTGCGCCCGCACTTCGGCCTCGAGGGCCAGAAGCTGCTCGCGTGCGCCGCCGCGCAGCGAGACTAACTCCGCCAACTGCGCATCGTGCTGCGGGCGTATGACGCCGCCTTCGGCAAGACTTGCCGCCGGCTCGTCAAGCAGCGCGGCATCGATGAGGTCGTGGGCTGCGCGGACGTCCGTTCCGGCGGCCGCGCCGGCGAGGGAACGGGCGACCGGATCGCCGTGCGACGCCAGAAGGTCAGCCACCACAAACGCCGACGCCAGCGACCTGCGCAACGCCGCAACATCGGGCGGGACCGCCCGCCGCGCGTGGATCTTCTGCACGAGCCGTTCAATGTCGGCAACCTTGGCCAGGTGGTGCTGCAGCTCCACGCGCAGCGCCGGGGCGTCCACGAGAGCGGCAACACGTTCCTGGCGCGCCTCGATCGCCGCAATGTCCAGCAGCGGTGCACACAACCAGCGCACCAAAAGGCGCCCTCCCATGGCGGTCTTCGTCTTATCGAGGACGCGCAGGAGCGAGGCTGAGGGGTTGTGCTCGGGTCCGCTGACGAGGTCGAGGTGCCGCCGCGTCGCGCGATCGAGCAACATGCTGCCGCGGGTCTCGTGCACGACGGCCGCGGCAACGAGGGCGTCGCCGTCCAGACGCAGGTGGCATAGGTACGAGCGTAGGAGCGACAGCGCTCCCGCAGCAGCTGCACGCTCGGCTGCGGCAACCTGTTCCAATGCCGGCGGCGCGATCGACGCTGTGTCCGAGTTCACATCGAACAGCGCAATACGGCACTCGTCGCCGATGAGCGGCCGGCACAGCCTCGCATCCTCGTCGTCACGGACGATGACCTCGGCCGGTGCCAGCCGTTCCAGCTCCGCCGCCAAGCCGTCGGCATCATGCACCAGGCTCAGGCTCGCAGTGGCGGTCGATACATCGACCGCCGCCAGCGCGGTCACCCCGGCGGCGGATGCCACCGCACACAGAAAATTGTTACGCTGCGGGTCGAGGAACTGCTCCTCGAGGACCGTGCCGGGCGTGAGGACGCGTACGATGTCGCGCCGCACGAGCCGGTTCGGGACGGCCTCCTCCATCTGCTCGGCAATGGCGATGACGCGGCGCTGCGCGAGCAACCGGCGCAAATAGTGGTCCAGACTGTGGTAGGGGACGCCGGCCATGGCCACGCGGCGGCCCTTGCCGGCTTCCTTGCTCGTACACACGATGTTGAGCGCAGCAGCCAAACTAACCGCGTCCTCGCCGTAGGCTTCGTAGAAGTCGCCGACACGCGAGAGCAGCAGCGCTTCCGGATAGAGCGCCTTTAGCGACAGGTACTGGGCGATGAGCGGCGAGGCGTCGGCAGTACCGGCCGGCGTGGCCGGGAGCGGACGGCTGCCGCTCGCACGGCTGCGTGCATCTTCATGCGGCGCTCGAGGGCCGCGGGCGGAGCGTGCGATCTATGCCACCCGGCCGACCAGGCCCCACGTGTACGCCTGCTCGACGACGACGTCCACGAACGGACCATATGTCGTGCGTCCATCGCCCGGCCAGACCACCGTCAGGTTGTGCCCGGTCTTGCCCGCCATGCGTGACGGATCTTTCTTGGACGGTCCGGAGACGAGCACGCGGACGGTCTCTCCGATGAAGGACTCGCAAAATCGTCGCGTGTGCTCGTTTTGCGCGGCGTTGAGCGCTTGCAGGCGCCGCAGTTTCTCTTTGGGGTCGACCTGCGGCGTCATCGTCGCCGCCGGCGTGCCGGCCCGCGGCGAAAATGCGAAGATGAAGGCCGATTCAAAGGTGCCTCGCGCGACGAGGTCCAGCGTTTTGGCAAAATCCTCCTCCGTTTCGGTCGGGAAGCCGCAGATGAGATCCGTGCTCAGCGCCCAGCCCGGCAGGCGCTCCCGAAAGTAGGCCACTTTATCGAGGTACTCTTCAACCGTATAGAGGCGCGCCATTGCCTTCAGGACGGCATTGCTGCCGGACTGAACGGGCAGGTGAAGGCGCGGCGCAACGGTCGGGATCTCGGCCAGCGCATCCACGACCCGCGGCGTGAAATCATGGGGATGCGACGTTAAAAAGGTCAACCTCTGGACGCCCTCGATCCGGCCCAGACGCCGCAACAACCCCGCGAAGTCCAGGCCGTCGTAATTGTACGAGTTGACGTTCTGGCCCAAAAGCGTAATTTCGACCGCGCCGAGACGCACCTCGCGCCGGATCTGAGCTTCGATGACCGCGGGAGGTAGGCTCTCCAATGGACCCCGCGTGTACGGCACGATGCAGTAGGTGCAAAACTTCTCGCAGCCCCGGGTAATGCTGACCAACGCTCGCAGGTGAGCGTACTCGGCTGGCGCATCGGCGTCCGGGGCATCTTCGGCCGAGGGCAGCCGCATCGGCGTTTCTGGAGGCGGGGAATCGGTGGGGACACCCCAGGCCGTCAGCAGTGACTTAAACGACCGGTAGTCACGCGGGCCGAGCAGAGCGTCGACCCACGGCGCCTTTTCCCGCATGATCTCGCGGTCTTTGGCGGCCAAACATCCCGTCACCAAGAGCCGGCTGCCGGGCCGCTTCAGGGTTTTGAGCTGGCCGAGGCGCCCGTAGACGCGGGTCTCCGCCTTCTCGCGGATCGCGCACGTATTAAGGATGAGAATGTCGGCGTCGCGGGGATCGTCGGTGAAAGAACACCCGAGCGACCACGCCTCGTGCGCCAAGGCGTTGGAGTCCGCGACGTTCATCTGACAGCCGAAGGTCTGCAGGTACACGCTGGGCATGTGGCGAGTGGTTCTCCAAACAGGCGGGGGGTTCTTTTGGGTTGCGGACGCGGCAAAGCGAGAGTCTCTATCGGCCGCGCAAGCGCGGCCGCTACGCCGAAAGCCGCTACGGGGGAGCCTTACTTGGGCAGGCGCTCCAAAAGGACGACCGGCAAGAACGGACGGTTACCGACCATCACCGGCGCAACCGATAGACTGCCGGCTTTGCCGTTGAAGACGTACGTCAGGGAGCCAACTGCGCACTGCAGCTCCACGCCCTTGTAGTGCACGATGATGTCGCTGCCGTTGACGACAAAATCACCGCTGGGAACATAGGCGTCGAGGGGCGCAAGCTGGTTACCGACCGGTTCCGCGATCGGCACGGCGGCCCGTTCGGAAACGTCAAAGGCGGTTAAAGTCTGCGGGAAGATCTGAACGGTCGTGATCGTCTTGCGGTTGTTGCGCTCGACGGTCATGATGTGTACGCCCGGCCTGAGGTCGCGCGGTTGACCGCCGTCGTGAAGTTCGATGCCGTCAACGAAGACGCGCGCACCCACCGCATTGCGGACGAGCAGTGTGCCATCTTCCCCGGCCGGCCGGGCCGTCGCCGGCGCCAGGCGAATGCTCCACGGCACGACCTGACCGGCCGCCACCCCAACCGTGCTGGACTGCGGCCGCCAGCCGGCGCGAATGAGCAGCACTGAATGCGAGCCTGCGGGCAGACCATCCACCAAAACCGGTGTATTCCCCATGTATGCTCCGTCCAGCCACACGGCAGCTCCCGGCGGAAGACTCGTGACGTATATCGCCCCGTGCCCCGGCGCAGCGTCGCCCAAGCAGGCGGCGGCGATGACGGCGACACACAGGGCGCCCAGCTTTGATCCCAGCTTCCATCCCATGCGGGAAAGTCGTTCTCGTCCGCTTCGACCCACCCTGTCGCCGAGGGCCGGCAAGCCCAGCGCAGCGAAGTGTCACGACATCGTGCGCAGTCCAATGCTGCCCGTGGTCGCAATTGTCGGGCGTCCCAACGTCGGCAAGTCCGCCCTCTTCAATCGGCTGGCTGGGGAACGCGTTGCCATCGTGGAGCCGACTCCCGGGGTGACGCGCGATCGGCTGTATGGCGTGGTCGAATGGGCCGGCCGGTCTTTCACCCTCGTTGACACGGGTGGTCTCGTCGAAGGCCGCGCGGATGAAATCGCCGAGCAAACACGCTTGCAGACGCTTGCCGCCATCCAGGAGGCTGACCTCATCCTCTTCGTCGTGGATGCCAAAGAGGGGTTTGTCGCCGCCGACGACGACGTTGCCCGCTTGCTCCGCCCGCACCGTAACCGGGTACTGCTTGTCGCCAACAAGGTGGAGTCGCCGCGCACGGCAGCCGCCGTCTACGAATTCTGCAGCCTGGGGTTCGGTGAGCCCATGGCTGTCTCGGCCGTTCACGGGCTTCACAGCGGCGATCTCCTGGACGCCGTTCTGGAACGCCTCGGTTCGGCCTCAGCCGCGGCCATTGCGCCGGAGTCAGACGCCATCCGCGTGGCAATCGTTGGTCAACCCAACGTTGGGAAGTCGTCCCTGGTCAACGCCCTGGTTGGCCGCGAACGTGCCGTCGTCGCGCATGAACCGGGAACTACCCGCGACGCAACCGATACGGCCGTGACGGTCGACGGTCGCAGCTTCGTCGTTGTCGACACGGCCGGCATCCGCAAGCATCGGCGCCAGGGCCCGCCAATCGAACAGTACAGCGTCCTACGTGCGCTGGCTGCGCTCGGCCGCTGCGACGTCGCGGTCGTCGTGCTCGACGCCATGCGCGGTGCGACGGCTCAAGACTTGCGCCTCGCGGGCCTGGCGGTGGAGCAAGGCAAGGGGCTCGTCCTGCTGGTCAACAAGATGGACCTGGTGGACCGCAAGCTCTTCGACCGGGCTCGTGCCCGGGAGATCCTGCGCGGACAATTCGCGTTTGCACCCTTTGCCCAAGTACTCTTCGCCTCGGCCAAGACCAAGCGAGGACTGAGCGTGCTGTGGGAGACGGTAGCCGAGGTGGAAGCGCAGCGTCGGCGGCGTATCCCGACCGCGCGCCTCAACGTCGTCGTGCGCGATGCGGTGCGCGCTCGCCCCCCGGCACCGGTCCGCGGCCGGTTGCTCAAAGTTTTCTACGCAACCCAAACCGGTGTTAGACCGCCCTCGTTCTTAATTTTCGTCAATGACGGGAGGCTGGTGCACTTCTCGTATCAGCGCTACCTCGAGGCGGCCCTGCGCGATGCATTTGGATTTGCCGGGACGCCGCTGCGCCTCACGTTCGCTCCCCGAACTCAGCAAGATACGACGGAGGCGGCCGACCTCATTAGCGCCCCCGGGGCGCAGCGGTAGGTTTGATGCTCGTCGTTGCCGTCATCGTGGCAGCCTACCTGGCGGGCTCGATTCCTTTTGGGATTCTCGTCGGCCGCGGACTCTTCGGCGTCGACCCGCGCACCGTCGGCAGCGGCAACATCGGGGCTGCCAACTCGCTGCGAGCGCTCGGCATAGGCGGAGCGCTTCTGGTGCTCGGCGGAGACATCATCAAGGGTTTTGTCCCCACGCTTTTGGCCACGCACCTTTTGGGATATGGGTCGTGGGGCGTGGCGGCGACGGGGTTGGCAACGGTCGTCGGGCACACGTGGTCGGTCTTTTTGGGCTTTCGGGGCGGGAAAGGCGTTGCCACCGGCTTGGGCGTACTCGGCATGTTGTCGTGGCCGGCGACGCTGGTTTTCCTCGCCGTCTGGCTCGTCACGGTCGGCCTGACCCGGTATTCATCGCTGGGTTCGCTTGTGGCCAACCTTTCGGTGCCGCTAAGCCTGTACGCTCTGGGCGCCCCCGTTCCGTACATTGCCTACGGGGTACTCGCGCTGGGCTTGGTGACGTGGCGCCATGCCGAGAACATCCGGCGGCTTGTCACGGGCACCGAATTACGCCTGGGAACCGTCAAGGAGAAAGACGCTCGCTCATGATTTCAACCAACGATTTTCGCACCGGCATCACGATCATCGTGGACGGCCAGTTGTGGCAGGTGGTGGATTTCCAGCACGTCAAGCCCGGCAAAGGGTCGGCGTTCGTCCGCACGCGGCTGAAGAATCTCGTACGCGGCAACGTCCTCGAGAAGACCTTCCGGGCGGGTGAAATGCTCCCGCGCGCCATCGTCGAGACCCGCGAGATGCAGTACCTGTACAGTACAGGCGACGACTACTGCTTCATGGACAACAGCACGTACGACCAGGTCCACATCGGGCGGGACCTGTTGGGCGACAACGTGGACCTACTTAAAGAGGGTATGGTCATTTCGGTGCAGTTCCACGACGGCAAGATCATCGCCGCCGAATTGCCCAACCACATCGAGCTGCGGGTCATCGAGACCGACCCCGGCTTCCGGGGCGATACGGCGACCAACGTCCAGAAGCCGGCCAAGCTCGAGACTGGCGCGGTCATCAACGTTCCCCTCTTCATCAACCCGGGCGACACCATCCGCATCGACACGCGCGAGCGCAAGTACATTTCGCGCGTCTGAGCCGCGCGTTTACGCGCCGGCCGCTCTCCCGCGTGCGCGCAGGCCGGCACGCCGCACCAGGGCCTGCTTCTCCCGATGCGAGCGCCGCTTGAGAGAGGCCTCCCAGCGCAGCGCCGCGGAGAGCGTGGCGAGGCGGCGGGCATAGACCAGGCGCACCGGCAGCCGGCCGCGCACGCTCTTTGCCCCGTTGCCGCGGTTATGAGCGGCAATCCGCGCCTGAGGGTCAAGCGCGTAGCCGCAGTAGTAGCTGCCGTCGCGACAGCGGGCCAGGTACACCCAGTGGCCGCGTCTCACGAGAACGTCCCCGACGGCGCGGCCTCCGCGGCCCGCGCATTCTCGCGCAGCGCAACCCACGGTGCAAGATCATCCAACATCTTTGCTGCGGCCTCGAGCGTCATTGCCTGAGCACCGTCACAGAGTGCGGTCGGCGGATCCGGGTGCGCTTCCACCATGATGCCGTTGGCGCCGAGTGCCACGCAGGCGCGCGCCAGCTCCGGTACGATGTCAGTGCGGCCGGTCGAGTGCGAAAGGTCAACGAACACGGGCAGGTGCGTCATGCGCCGCAACAGCGCGACGCCGGCCAGGTCCAGCATGTTGCGGGTCATCGGTTCAAAGGAACGGACACCACGTTCGCACAGGATGACGTTGGGATTGCCCTGCAGCACGTATTCGGCGGCCAGCAGAAACTCTTCCAGCGTTGCCGCCATGCCTCGCTTGAGCAGCACCGGTTTGGATTGCTGCGCGAGGCGCTTGAGAAGGGAGAAGTTCTGCATGTTGCGCGCACCGACTTGCAGGATGTCCACGTGCGCGGCCGTGACATCGATAGTCTCCGTGTCCATGACTTCGGAGACGCAGAGCATGTCGTGGGCGGCCGCGGCGGACGCCAAAAGTCGCAGTCCTTCCTCGGCCAGACCCTGGAAAGAATAGGGGGACGTACGGGGCTTGAAAGCACCGCCGCGCAGGATGCGCACGCCGTGGTCGGCAAGGACGGCTGCGGCGGCATTCATCTGCCGCGCCGACTCGACGCTGCAAGGACCAGCAATGACGTGGAAACCCGTGCTCAGATCGAGCTCACGGACGCGCACGCTCGTCCGGTTCGCACCCCGATCGCTATATAGCGCCATGCCGCCTCCTCCGTGCCCTGTCGCTGTTCGCGCTTTACGATGTGGTTCTTGCCGGCGGGCGCGGACCCGGGCTCTATTGGTGTGAGTCCGCTCGACATTGCGGCCTTCGTGGCTTTGGGACTCCTGGCCGGGGCCTACGGCACACTCATCGGCATCGGCGGCGGTCTCATCGTCGTACCGGTACTCGTCTTCATGCACTTCGCTCCCCGGGAGGCGGCGGGCACGTCGCTGGCGGTGGTGCTAGCCAATTCGGTTTCGGGTTCCATCAGCTACCTGCGCCTGGGGCGCGTCAACATACGCGCCGGCGTCGTCTTTGCGCTGGCCGGATTGCCCGGTGCGCTGGCTGGGGGATGGATCGACCAGTTCCTTCCCGGAAAGATCTTCAACTTGCTCTTCGGTGTCCTGCTGGCGATCGTGGGGATTCGCATCTACCTCGGCCAAAACGATCCGGCCGCCGCCCCCGCCGCGGACGCCCCGCAGGACAACGCGCGGGAGTTCTCGCTGCCGGTTGCGATCGCGACGGGCCTGGGAGCCGGATTTGTGGCCAGCATGTTTGGGATCGGCGGAGGGCTGATTTTCGTTCCGCTGATGATTTACGGGTTTGGCTTCGCACCCCACGTCGCCACGGCCACGTCGCACTTCATCATCGCGCTGACCTCGCTTGTAGGAACCGTGTCGCACGCCGCCTACAGCGACGTTTTGTGGATACCGGCCATCGCCATCTCCGCGGGTGCCGCCGTGGGGGCGCAGTATGGGGCCCGCTTGGCCCAGCGCATCCATCACACCCAGCTTCTGCGGCTGTTTTCGCTGGCGGTCGTTTTGGCCGCCGCATGGATGTTCTACAAGGCGTTCGCGTAGCGGCGCGCAAGGCGCAACCTGCTCTCGGTCGCGCAAGCGCGACCGCCGGCTAAAGACGACCGCTACGACGTGCGTCCTTGCCAGCGTGGGAACAAATCGTGGGGCACGCCCAGCAGGTCCAGCGCTTTCCCAAC
>CADDZI010000030.1 GCA_902812405.1 bacterium
GCGAGCGCTTCGTGGGTTCCCGGCCGGCGGCGCCGGCACGCGCGGCAGCCGGGCGAACGCGCAGGCTGAGCGCAGCGGACAGGACGCACAGCGCGGGAGCCGGCGGCAAAACAGGGCTCCGATGTCCATCAACCCTTGCGTCCACGCCGCGACATCCCGGTGCGGCAGAGCACGCTCGGCAAGTTCTTCCAGCGCCCGACGGTCAAGCACCCGCCCCGCCAGGGCTCTCGTTAAGACGCGAGACACGTTGACATCAATCGCCGTCGCCCGGCGCCCGAAGGCAAAGCACGCCACGGCGCCGGCCGTGTAGGGTCCAATCCCGGGCAGCGTGCGCAGTTCATCCACGCGGTCGGGAACGTGCCGCCCGGCGGCGGTCAGCAGGCGGGCACATCGCCACAGGCGCACCGCACGGACATTGTATCCCAAACCGACCCAGATTCGAACCACATCCCGCAACCGGGCGCGTGCCAGATGTTGCAGCGTGGGGAATCGCGTCACAAACTCGCGATACTTTGGGATCACGCGTTGGCTGCTGGTTTGCTGGAGCATGATCTCAGCGACCAAAATCTTGTACGGATCCCGCGTTCGCCGCCACGGGAGACGGCGGGCGTGACGGCGATAGAAGCGCACGACAAGCCGGTGAAGCCGGCGGAGCTGATGCGGCGAGGTCATGCGCGAGCCTGCTGCCACGCCCGCACGATGCCTACCTGCCGTACGGCCGGCTGGGACGCTGTCGTGGTGGGCGGTGGCGCACGGCACGCTATGGCAAACCAGGCAGGCCGTTCGGCCGGCCCGGCCGGGCGTCAACAGGTCCGCTTGCATGCGGCGCCCGAAGAGAAGACAGCATGCCGCTCAACGGTTTAACGGACCAGCGCTACCCGGGCCGCCTCTTCTGCGTCGAGGGCATCGACGGATCGGGCAAGAGCACCCAGATTGCCCTCTTGCACGAGTGGCTCAAGAGCGAAGGTTACGCCGTCCGGTTTTCGGAGTGGAACTCGTCGCCGCTCGTCAAAGCCACGACCGCCCGCGGCAAGAAGAAACACCTCCTCACCCCGACGACCTTCAGCCTGATCCATGCCACCGACTTTGCCGACCGCACGGAGCACGAGATCATTCCGTACCTCAAGGCCGGTGCCATCGTGCTCTGCGACCGGTATGCGTTCACCGCCTTTGCCCGCGACGTCGCCCGCGGGGTGTCGCCGCGCTGGGTGCGGCAGTTATACCGCTTCGCCGCGCCGCCCACACTCGTCTTCTACTTTCGCGTTCCCCTCGAAGTGGCGCTCGAGCGGATCATGATGGGCCGCCCCGACCTCAAGTTCTACGAAGCCGGCTTGGACATCGGCCTGTCGAGCGATCCCCTCGAGTCGTTCAAGCTGTTCCAGGCGCGCATTATCGAAGAGTACGAGAAGATGATCGGTGAGTTTGAGTTCACCGTCATGGATGCCACCCAGAGCATCGAGGAACAGCAGCGCGCAATGCGCGCGATCGTCAAGAAACACCTCCCCCGCCGCCGGCGTCTGGCGGTGCACCGAGCCGACGGCAAACCCGTATGAGGCGTCTGACCTTCTACGGCGACCCGCCCAGCAATCTCCTGAACGTGGGCGAGGTGCGCGGGAAGTTGATCGTCGTCGAGGGGACCGACGGGGTCGGCCGTTCGACGCAGATCGCCACCCTCCGGCGCTGGCTCGAGAGCCGGGGCAGCGCGGTCATCGAGACCGGCTTCACACGCTCGGCGCTGGCCGGTAAGGGAATCAAGCAGGCCAAGCGCGGCCACACGCTGGGCTCCATCACGCTCTTCCTGTACTACGCCACCGATTTTGCCGACATCGTCGAGGGTCAGATCATCCCGGGGCTGCGCTCGGGGTACATTATTCTGGCGGATCGCTATATCTATTCGGCCATTGCACGCGCCGTCGTGCGGGGGGCCGATCCGCAATGGATTCGCGACGTCTACGGTTTTGCGCCCATTCCGGACAAGGTCCTCTACTTGAAGATCGGCGTCAACGCGCTCATCGAGCGGACGATCAACGCAGGCAGGGGCTTCAACTACTGGGAGTCGGGGATGGATCTGCGGCTGGGCAACGACATGTTCGATTCCTTCCGCGAGTACCAGTCGCGGCTGCTGCGGCAATTCGACAGCATGGTCGGCGAGTACGGTTTCCAGGTCATCGACGCGGACCGGCCGGCCGACGAAGTCGCGGACGACCTGCGCCTGGCAATCGACGGGATGCTTAGCGCCTCGTGAATGCTTCGGCGAGGCGCGGGAGGCAGCCGGCCTGAAGCAGCCCAAGCGGCGGGAGCCGATCACGGGACGCCTGTGGCTAGGCACCTCCAGCTGGAATTATCCGGAATGGATTGGTCCCTTCTATCCGGGAGGGACGGCGGCGGCACAGATGCTAGCTCTGTATTCGCAGGTGTTCCCATCTGTCGAGGCCGATGCGACGTTCTACGGCATTCCCCGCGCGACAACGATCGAAGCGTGGCGCGACCGCACCACCGGCGGATTTCGCATGTCCTTTAAGACGCCCGCCCGGGTGAGCCACGAGCAGCGCTTCGTCGGATGCGCCGAGTACTTTGCGGCCTTCATCGGCCGCGTGCGGCTCATGGCGGACAAGTTGGGGGCGATCCTGATTCAGTGTCCGCCGGATTTTGCCCCCGCGCCGCCGGCCCGGAAGGCGTTGTTCACCTTCCTCGAAACGGAGCTGCCGCCGGATATCCAGGTAGCGCTCGAACTGCGTCATCCCGGATGGTACGACGCTCACCTTTTTGATATGGCGGAGCAGCTGGGCTGTACGCTGACGCTAACCGAAGGATCGGCGGACGATCTGGAGTTGGCCGGACGCATCGCGGACCAGCTCGTCGCGCGGCAGCCGGCCGGACACGCGTACATCCGCCTCTTGGGCGAGGGAGCTGTGCCCAGCCGGGGCCGGGTGGAGCGGGCGAGGTCGGCGAGCTTGGATAGGTGGGCCGGAATCATTCGTCGCCTGCGGGAGGTCTGCAGCGACGTGTATGTCTACGCGAGCAACGAGTATGAAGGCTATGCGCCGCACACGGCCGGGGCACTTTTGGGCCGGCTGGGAGAGCCGGTGCCCTTGGTCCTGCAGCTGCCGGGTGCGCGGTGATGGAGGAGCGCCCAGACGCCATCGTCGTGGGCGGCGGCGCCGCCGGGCTGTCGTGTGCGCTGTTTCTGGCACGCGCGGGATTTGCCGTGACGATTTTCGACGACGGCCGTTCAAGTTTGCACCGGGTCTCGTGCATTCGCAACTACCTGGGGCTGGGGGAGGGCGTCTCCGGGAGCGAGCTCTTGGCCCGAGCCCGGCGTCAGGTCGAGCGCTGCGGCGTTTCTATCCTGCACGACGACGTCATCGCCGTGCGCCTCGCACGCGATGGCCGTTTCGTCGCGGTCACGCGGCAGGCTGAATTCGCCTCCCGGTACCTCGTGTTGGCCTCCAACAAGCGCACGGACCTGGCTTCTGCGCTGGGGTTGGCGCTTGGCGGGCATGGAGGCCGGTTCGTGGCGACGAATCCGCATGGTGAGACCGGGCTGCCGCGCTGCTACGCCGCGGGACGGATAACGGGGGCGCCAAGCCAGGCAATTGTCTCGGCCGGCGACGGCGCCCGGGTTGCCATTGCAATCATCCAAGCCGAGCGCGGCGAGTACTACGTCGACCACGATACCTAGGTCGAGAGTCATCCGGAGGATGGGTGCCGTACGTAGTCTTGTCGTGGAGAAAGCGCAGATGTCCGGGGGAAAAGTACACAAAGCGGTCTAGGACGCGTGCGGCGAGGGCCGGCGTGGTCCCGCACGCGCTGTGGCCGCGGTACGCGCCACCTCGGCACCGCACAAGGGGAGCAGAACATGAGGCGTAGCACGTTCATGGCGGGATCTTTGGCACTGGCAGCTGCGGTCGCGCTTGGCGGCCGGCGTAAGGAAGGGCAAGCGATGGCGACACCGACGCACTTCGAATTTGCATTGAGCGACGCCCAGTGGCGGGCGCGGCTGACACCCGAGCAGTATGCGGTGTTGCGCGAGCATGCGACGGAGCCGCCCTGGTCGAGCCCGCTGGAGAAGGAAAATCGGCCGGGCACCTACTCGTGCGCGGGATGCGATCTGCCTGTCTTTTCGTCGGCGACGAAGTTCCACAGCGGCACGGGCTGGCCGAGCTTTTGGCAACCCTTGCCGGATGCCGTGGCCACCTCGGTCGATACCTCGTGGATGGAGACGCGCACCGAAGTCCACTGCCGGCGCTGCGGAGGACACTTGGGTCACGTGTTCGACGACGGCCCGCCGCCGACCGGTCTGCGCTACTGCATCAACGGCGTCGCCCTTGTGTTCCATCCGGCATCGACCGCGACGTAGCAAAAAAGAACCAGGGTAGCCACCGGTCGGCAGGCTCACATCTTTTGCGGAGCCGGGGGGTCTATGCATGGCGGCCTTTGCGCTGCCTGGCGCGACAACGCGGGCACGAATGCCCGGCCTGCCGGGTCACTCCGTGCGATCGATAATCGCAACGAGTTCGAGCCAGATGCCCGGGCGGCCGAAAGCGACATCGTTGTCACGGGCATCACAGTCAAACCCCAGGCGCTGCAGCAGGCTCGCGGCGCGCGAACCATCTTCGACGGATGCCGTCGCGATCGCAACACCCGCCGCCCTCGCATAGCGGCACGCCGCACGCACGAGCCGTACGGCACGTTGTTCGTCGGGTGGAGCGCCTGTTTCGAGGTGGTACAGGTGGGCGCAGTCGCCGTCTAGGGTGCACCCGATGACGCCGCACACCGCGCCGTGCTTGCGTTCAACGAAGAACGCGGTGTCGGGACGCACAAGGGCGGCCTCCAGATCGGCGACGGATGGCGCGGGTGTAACGTTGTGCGCGTGCAGGAACGCGCTGATTGCCGCGGCATCCCGCACGCCGGCCCGCAGCGGGCCAGGGTGACTTTCGGATCCCGCCGCGACCGGTGCAAACCGCTTGCCTCGAGAGCTTTTGCCTCCCGCCACGTCTTGCATGCACTGCGAGCCGGCTATGTTCGACTCCTTGTCGGCCGGCGGCCGCGGTAGGTCCAAGGCCCGAGTCGGACCGAAGGGTCGCGGGCGATGCAGGATACGGCAGTCATCGGCGCCGGCACCATGGGGCACGGTATCGCATACAGCCTGCTGACGGGCGGATACCGCGTGGTGCTCGTCGACTCGTCCGAAGTGGTCCTAGAGAAAGCTCGCGGCACCATTCGCTCGCTTCTCGCCGACGCGGCCGGCCGTGGCCTACTCTCCCCGGCCCGCGCAGAGGCGGCCTACGCCGCCCTGACCACCTCAACGGCCCTGGAGTCCGTGCAGCCGGCCGAGCTTGTCATTGAGGCCGTTCCCGAGGACCTGGCCCTCAAACATGCCATCCTCTCCGCAGTGGACCGGATCTGTCAGGGTCGGCCGATTCTTGCGACCAATACGTCGGCGCTGTCCATCACTGAGATCGCAACCGCGACGAAGGATCCCGCACGGGTCGTCGGTATGCACTACTTCAATCCGGTCCACAAGATGAAGTTGATCGAAATCATCCGCGGCCTGGAAACCGGTCGGGAGGCCGTCGAAACCGCGCTGGCCGTGGCCGCGCGGTGCGGCAAGGAAACGGTTGTGGTCAACGAGGCTCCGGGTTTTGCGACCAGCCGCATCAGCGCCCTGATCGGCAACGAAGCTTTCTACATGCTCATGGAAGGTGTTGCATCCGCACGCGACATCGACAGGGCCGTACGTCTGGGGCTTAACCACCCCATGGGGCCGTTCGAAGTCGCAGACCTCGTCGGTTTGGACACGCGGCTGCGCGTCCTCGAGCACCTGCATGCGACGCTCGGCGAGAAGTTTCGGCCCTGTCCGTTACTCGTCAAGTACGTGAAGGCGGGGCGGTTGGGCCGCAAGGTTGGGCGCGGCGTGTACGACTACACTCATGCCGGCGGGGCGGAGACGGATGCAAAGAACGGGACGGCATCTTCCCCCAGCAGCTCGTGATAGTCGAGGAAGAGTTGACGCGCCCGCCGTCCGGGCCAGTCGCGGGGCACAAGTGTTTCCGGGAAGTCGGGGTCGACAAACGGGAAACGCCGGAATTCGTGGGTGAGAAGAAAGCGCGTTACGAAGGCGGCCCGAGCGTCGCGTTCGCCGCGGCTCCGCCGCGCGGCATCTGCGCGGAAGCGCCGGCCCCAGCGCTTCACGAATCGCCGGTAGGCGGCGGCAATGTGCGGCACGTTCCAGCAAGCCCGCATGAGGTTGTGGTCGTCGGTGCCGGGTGCGGCGCGAGCAAAAAACAGGCGGACAAACCGCGTCGCACCGACGTGCCGGACCAGCTGACGCACCTCCGTGCTGCGATCGCGCGGTGACAGGTAGACGCCGGGACCCAGCGGTCCAAAGCCCAGCCACGCCAGGCGTTTGCGCATGCGGTCCCGCAGCGGACGCTTGTCTTCCGGCACCGAGTAGACCAGAAGACACCACGTTTTGTCCCAGGGTTGTCCCCAGCTGCGGTAAATGCGCTTGGTACCCTCCTCGATGAGAGCGCGTCCCGACGGGGAGAGTCCGTAGAACGACAGGCCGCCGCAGCGCCGTGGGCTCAGCCACCCCTCGCGGGTCAGCCGGACTACCGCCGAGCGGACGGCCGCCTCGGTGAGGCCGAAAATCCGGCCGATGCGAACCAGCCCCCCGAGCCAAATGTCGTGCCCGGCGGGGTACACGTAGTCCCCGAAGAGCGTGAAAAGCATGGACCGCGGTCTCAACCGGCCGCGACCGGGCGGTCGTCCCAGGGTGTCGGGTGCTTGCACGGTGCGCCCCTGCCTGCTAGAATAGTGTGGCGAAATAATTTCGGTCGTACCGAAAATACCACACCGCGGCGGGAGGCTCCTGGTATGGCGCGCATCAAGACGTTCGACGACTGGGTGGAGATCATGCGCATGTGGCAGCGCGATCTCGACATCGACCCGGAGATCTTCAACCGGGTTCTGGGCGGCTACGCTTTGGAAGCCAAGTACGGCGACTTGCACGCCGACGAGGTTGAGTTCGGGGAATTTGCCGGACACCGCAAGTGGGAAAAGGTCATGGAGATTCCCGATCAGCGCATGCGTGACGCCGTCCTCAACATGATCATCTACCAAGGCGACACCGAGTTCGCCTCCAACGAGCAGCAGCGCAACCTGCTGCGGGCCGCGCCCTCGGACTACGACCTGTATTCGATTGCCCGCGTCTTCATCGAGGAGACGCGGCATGGCTACCAGATGTGCCACCTCCTCATCACGCACTTTGGAAACGACGGACGCATCGAAGCCGAGAAGATGCTGCAGCGCCGGGCGGATCAGGGGACGCGGCTCCTCAACGCGTTCAACAACCCAGTGAAACACTGGCTGGATCTCTTCGCGTACCAAAACTACATGGACCGTGACGGCAAGTTCCAGCTGCAGATGCTCTCGCACTGCGGTTTCGCACCACTAGCCCGCAGCATGGGCCCCATGCTGAAGGAAGAGTCCTTCCACCTGGGCACCGGCTTTACGGGTCTCAAGCGAGTTGCCAAGGCCAACGTCATCCCGGTGAAGATTCAGCAAAAGTACCACAACAAGTGGCTGTCCGGCTCCCTGGACCTGTTCGGCAACGACCACTCGTCGAGCGCGACGTGGGCCTACATCTGGGGAATCAAGGGCCGGCCCGAGGAAGACAAGGAACAGAGCGAGGCCGACAAGGAGCGGCTCAACGACTACGCGCGCCGTCAGTACTACAACGAGTGCGCCCGGTTGCTGGCGCAGATCAATGCCGTCATCCCGGGCGAGGAGAAGTTGTACATGCCCGACATCCGGTTCAACCGCCAGATCGGTGAATTCGCGGGCAAACGGTACTCGGTGGACGGCCGCATCCTCGACAGCGACCAGTACGAAGAGCACCTGCGCGAGGTATTGCCTACCGAGGAAGACGAAAAGCTCTTGGCTGAGATTTTCAAACGCGAGGATTGGCTGGCACCGCGGGCGGCATGAGCCCGGCGGCAGCGGCGATGCGGAAGGGGAGGAGAACGGCATGGCGATCAAGGTTGAGAGCGACACGGGTGCCCCGGCACCGACGGCGCGGGACTTGGTGCGGTACCATAGGGAGGGCCCGCACATTGCGGTCCTGACGCTGGACGATCCGCCGGCGAACACGTACACGCATGAGATGATGCGGGCCCTGGATGAGGGCATCCTGAGGGCGCGCTTCGATAACGAGGTGCAGGTCATCATCCTGACCGGCGCGGGTGAAAAGTTCTTCTGCGCCGGCGCCAACATCGGCATGTTGCAACGGGTGGATCCGACCTTCAAGTACTACTTCTGCCTGCACGCCAACGAGACGCTGACCCGCCTGGAGCAGACACCCAAACTCGTCATTGCGGCGCTCAACGGGCACACGGTCGGCGGCGGGCTGGAGATCGCGATGGCGTGCGACATCCGCATCGCGCGGCGTAACGCGGGCAAGATTGGCTTACCCGAGGTGGCGTTGGGCGTTCTGCCCGGCACGGGCGGCACGCAGCGCCTGACGCGGCTCATCGGGCGCGCGAAAGCGCTCGAACTGATGGTGACCGGCCGGACGTTCTCGTTCGAGGAAGCCCAGGAAATCGGTCTGGTGAACGACATCTTTGAGGGCTCGGCGGAGGCGTTCTTGCAGGACGTTGTGGCGTATGCCCGGCAGTTTACGACGCCCACCAAGGCCGCCAAGGCCGTCGGGAACATCAAGCGGGCGGTCGTCTCGGGGGGAGAAGTCGCCTTCTCCGAGGCCCTGGCAATTGAGCGCGAGCTGCAGCAGCTCCTCTTCCAGAGCAAGGATGCCAAAGAAGGTCTTGACGCCTACGTCAGCAAGCGGATGGCGAAGTTCAACAACGAGTAGCGAGACGAGGGCGGCGTAAGCGCGACCACACGTGAAGGCAGGGGCGCAGGTGCGCCCCTGAACTTTTCCCGCAGCTGTTCCGATAGGAGAACTACGGAGGTTTTCTCGATGCGCCGACTGTCCGCGGTCCTCGCGGCCCTTGTGGTGACCATGCTGCCCGCCTTCGGCCGGGCTGACTGCACGTCGTCCGGCGCGCAGGCAATTGCCCGGCACGGGTACGAGGATCTCGCACGGCAACGCTTCAATCAGGCTCGTCTGGATGCCGCAGCCTTGGCCACCTACGCCCGCAACTGCCCGGATGCGGCCGTCGGCTATCCCAGCGTCGTTCACAGCGCGTACATCGGTGCGCTGGCTCTTCACGGCTTGGGGCAGGATGCGCGAGCGGCGAAAGCCGTGGACATGGGAATGCACATGCTTCAGGTGCTGCACGCGCAAGGGCGCTTCGAGGACCTCTACAGCGCCTTATTGCCGAAATTCGAAGATCTCCGTGCGCACTTGCACCTCTGAGACACCTGCCGCAACGGCGTCACGCTCCATCGGCCGCGCAAGCGCAGCCGCTACAGTACGTTATGGGATATAGCCTCACGGGGCGTACCCTCCCGTAGCGGTTGCTCTTGGCCGACCGTCGCGCTTGCGCGACCGAGAGAAGGTACTCTCTTCCGGCGTCGCGCCTGCGCGACCGGCCAAAAGGGCCTCCCACACGACGTGCAAAAGGGCGCAACGTCTTGGAAAACGTTATGCGCCCGCAGGGGTTTTTGAGCGAACCTGCCTTCCGGCTGTATTTCGCCGGACAGGCGGCCACTTTCATCGGCGAAAGTCTGCGCATGCTGGCCATTCCGCTGCTCGTGTTTCACATGACGGGCTCGGGCCTCTCGGTCGGCATTGCGTATGCCTGGCAGTATCTGCCGTTCGCGCTGGGCGGCTTGGTGGGCGGATCTTTGGCCGACAGATTGGACCGCCGGCAGCTGATGCTGGTGTGCAATGTCGTGCGCGGTATGCTTCTGGCGGCGCTTGCGGTCCTGGGTGGAATCGGCCGCGCAGCGCTGGCAGGTATCTACGGTGTCGTCGCCGTCATCTCGCTCAGCGATGCGGTCTTCATAGGGGGGTGAATCCTCTTCCGTGCCCTTCGACGTCGGCAGAGAGCGGGTTGCCAATGCCATCGCCGCTTGGTGGCGGCCGAACAATCGGCCAATCTCGTCGCTCCTCCCATCGGCGGCGCCTTGTTTGCCGTCGGCGGTGCCGTGCCGGCCTTGCTCGTGAACGCGGTGACCTACTTCGTATCGTTTGCGGCGCTGTGGCAGATCACCACCTTGGGTCCGGATTGTCCCGGGCCGCCGCCCCGCCTGCGCGACGTTGCCCACTTTTGGCCGATCTCGGCGGCGCGCGATTGCCGATTGCCGTGTCTACCCTCGGGTACCTCGTGCTAGCGCTTGCCGCGACGGCGATGCCCGTCGTACGCCGGGAAGCACGATGAGCCGCGGTCAAGGTCCGACAGCCATCGCCGCGCGCCTGGAAGCGCTAGGCGAGACGCCGGGCCTGCGCCGCCTGATCACCCGCGTCTCCGCCGGCGGGTGGTTTGAATTCTACGATCTCTTCATGACCGGATATATCGCCTTGGGACTCGTGCATCACGGTCTCTTCGACGCAACTGGGAACGGCCTCACAAGCATCGCCGCCTTCACGGCCGCCGGTTTCGGCGGCATGTTCGCCGGCACGCTGGCCTTCGGCTGGATCGCCGATCGCGCCGGCCGGCGGAGCACCTTCGCGTGGTCCCTCGTCGCCTACTCGGCGTGCACGGCCGGCATGGCGCTCGCCAGCGGGCCTGCCGCCATCGACGTATGGCGCTGTCTGGCCGGCATCGGCATTGGCGTGCAGATCGTTACCATCGATGCGTACATTTCGGAAATCGCACCCAAAGAGGTGCGCGGCCGCATGATCGCACTCAGTCAGGCCATTACCTACACGGCGGTTCCGGTCGTTGCGTTTCTCTCGTACCTACTCGTGCCCCACACCCCGGGAGGAATCGAGGGATGGCGCTGGGTGGCGCTGGCGGGTGCGGTGGGAGCTTTTCTGGCGTGGCCGCTGCGAGCCGGTCTGCCGGAGTCGCCTCGCTGGCTGGCAGCCCGCGGCAGGCTGGCGCAAGCAGATGAGGCGTGTGCGGCGATCGAGAGGGCGGCGGGGGCTCACGGCCGTCTTCTGACCCAAGAGAAGAGTCCGGCCATACCGGATTCGGCGGACCCAGGCCCGCGGGGTTATGCGGGTCGCGCGCTTAGCACCACGGAGCCGGATCCGCCGTTGCTCCCACGCCCGCGGGGTTATGCGGGTCGCGCGGTTGTGCTGAGCGCCTTTAACCTCGTGCAGACCGTGGGCTTTTACGGTTTTGCGGCCTGGGTGCCGCTCTTGCTGTACAAGAGCGGTGTCACCTTCATCCACTCGCTTGCCTACACGTCTTGGGTCGCCCTTGTTACCCCTGTGGGTCCGCTCTTGGCCATGCGTGTTGCCGATGTCGCCGAGCGCAAATGGCAGATCGCGGGGTTGGCCCTGGCCTCAGCCGTGTTCGGGTTGGGTCTGGCGCGTGCGGCGCATGCGGGGTCCATCGTTGCCTGCGGAGCCCTCATCACGATCGCCAATACCTGGTTTTCGTGCGCGTTTCACGCGTACCAAGCGGAATTATTTCCCACCCACGCGCGGTCCGGTTGGGTCGGTCTGGCCTACAGCTGGAGCCGCCTCAGTTCCGCGCTGACCGGTTACTGGCTGGCATTCGTCGTACGTACCTTCAGCACGCGCGCCGCATTCGACAGTATCGCCCTGGCCATGCTCGTTGCGGCGGCGCTCATTGCCGCTTGGGGGCCGCGTACCAATCGCCGGGCGCTGGAGACCCTGGCACCCGAGCGGTCCTAAGCCTTTGCCCGTGCCGGGATGGTCAGGACGCAGCCTGCCGGTCCCGGGACGGGTCGATGCGATCGACCTTTGCGGCGAAGACGAAGTCGCTCTCGCTGAGTCCGTTGATCTTGTGTGTCCACAGCGAGATGTCGACCTTGCCCCATGAGAGACAGATGTCGGGGTGGTGATTTTGCTCTTCGGCCAGCGCTCCCACGCGATTGACAAACTCCAGGGCGCTGGCGAAGTCCGGGAAGCGATACGACTTGACGAGATGGTGATTGTCAACGACCGTCCAGCCCTGCAGGTGGGGCAGAAGCTCGGCGATCTGCTGCGGGGTCATGGGAGGCACGCCGCCGCGGCAGGGTATGCAGGTTCTCTCGGCCAGATCCATCGCTCGTCTACCTCCGCACGGTTGGTTGGGCCTGGGAGACCGGTATTCGGCGTTTCTCGGGGTGCCCTTTTCGGTGCGGCTGGTCTCGGGCTCGAAGGGGGCGGGTTCCCTCGGTCGCGCAAGCGCGACCGCTACGCTTTGAGGGCCCGGGCTGGCAAGTGCCGGCGGTGGCCCGGTCTTGTGTAGCGGCCGCGTTGGCGCGTCCGACAGAACGTTACAGCTTGGGTGGGCGCAAGGGGCGAGTTGCGTCGGTCGCGCAAGCGCGACCGCTACGCTTTGAGGGTCCGGGTTGCGAGAGGTGAGAGGTGGCCGAAGCCGGCTTCGTGCAGGCCGTTCAGAATGAACTGGACCGCCAGCGCCGCCATCACGATGCCCAGCAGGCGCGTGAGGACATTGACGCCGGTTTTGCCCAAAATGCGCAACACGACGTCGGCGGCGCGCATGCACAGCCAGGTCGCCAGCAAGGCGCTCCCGTAGGCCGCAAAGAGGATGACCAGGCGCTCGCGGCTGCCGTTCGTCAAATTGGCCAGCAACAACACCGTCGCGATCGTTCCCGGCCCGGCAATCATCGGGATCGCCAGCGGGAAGACGGCCACGGCATCCACGTCCGCCGGCTCAACGAGGTCCTCGGGCTCACCCTTGGCTCGCGACGGGCGGGCAAACAGCATGTCGATGGAGATCAGCAAGAGCAAAATGCCGCCCGCGATCCCGAACGCATACAACGTGATCCCCAGATAGCGTAGCAGCGACCGCAGGATGGTTGCCGTGAACAGGATGATGACCGCCGCGACCAGGACGGCACGATCGGTGATCCGTCGCCGCTGGTCGCTCGTGGCGTGAGCCGTCAGCGCAATCGTCGTTGGGACCATGCCCACCGGGTCGAGGATGGTGAAGGCAGTCGCAAACGCGGTGAAGGCAAAATGCGCGTCCACGGCGGGACGCTTCAGGAGGCGGGCGGCGTCTCCTGCGCCGGCTCGGTGGCCGCGTGTGCGGCGATCATGGCGGCAAACTCGTTGACCAGATGCGGATCGAACTGCGTGCCGGCACCCTTGCGAATCTCGGCAATCGCCTCGTCTTCATCCATTCCCTTGTGGTAGGGACGGTTCATGACCATGGCCGAGAAGGCATCGATGAGCGTGACGATGCGGGCCAGCAAGGGGATGTCGTCGCCCGCCAACTTGGCCGGGTAGCCGCGCCCGTCCCAGCGCTCGTGATGGTGGAGCACGGCCCGTGCCGCGTCGGCGAATCCGGGGATATGCTCGATGAGCATGGCGCCGATCTGGGGGTGGCGCCGGATGAGATCGTACTCGTCGCGCGTCAACCGGCCGGGCTTGCGCAAGACCTGATCCGGAATGGCGATTTTGCCGACGTCATGCAAGACGCTGGCCAGAAGCAGCGAGTGCGTGTCCGGCTCCGACAAGCCCAGCCGCTCGGCGAACTCTTTGCCCAAGCGGTTGACGTGCTCGAGGTGTGTCCGGGTTGCCGGGTCGCGCGATAAGAGTGCCGCCAAGAGCTCGGCGACAGGCTCAAAATTGCCCTCCAGACGTAACTGGGTCGTGCCCACACGCTGCAGCCGCCCCATCGGGCGCCCCTGGCGCTTGCTCTGGTAGAGCGCGGCATCGGCTTTGGCGATGATCTCGGCCGGCGAGCGACCGTCTTGGGGCACGCTGGCCAAGCCGATCGAACAGCGCAGGGGGATCGTCGTCCCGTCGTGCAGGTGCAGGCTGCGGCCGGCGACTTCGGTTTCAATCCGTTCCGCAATCCGCATGCCCTGCTCGACGTCGGTGTCGGGCAGAATGATCATGAACTCGTCGCCGCCGTAACGCCCGATGACGTCCGAGCCCCGGCACGTCGCCTGCAAGACGCCGGTCAGCATGCGCAGAGCGTCGTCGCCCACCGGGTGACCGTAGGTATCGTTGACGAGCTTGAAGTTGTCGATGTCCATCATGAGGACGACGAGCGGCCGGTTGGTAAAGCGGGACTGCGCAATCTCCTCTTCGAGGCGAGTCTTGAGGTAGCGGTGGTGGAAGAGATTGGTAAGCGGGTCGCGGTCGGCCCGGCTCTTCGCATCGCCGAAGAGCTGGGCGTTCTGGACCGCCAGGGCAAGCTGCTCGCCGATGGCCGTCAGCAGCCGGACGCTCGTCTCGTCGAAGGCGCACTCGTTGTACGACTGCGCCGACATCACGCCGATGCAGCGGTCACCCAGGCGCAGAGGCGCCATGGCCAGGGATCGGACGGCGCCCCGATCCGACCAGCGGATCGTCCGGTGCGGCGTCTGTGTGATTTCCCGGCTGGTTTGAATGACAAGCGGTTGGCGCGTCTCGAGCACGCGACGCGCGAAGGTGTTCTCAAGCTTGACCGGCTCGGACTCCAGCAGCTCGTCGCCTTCGATGGCAAATTCCAGCCGCATGGAGGCGCCGTCGTCGGCCGTCAGTGCAACGAAGAAAACCTGGGCATCCATGACGCGGCGCACCTCGTTGCAGACCGTCTGACATAAAGCCCGAATGGACAACTGCGAGGACAAGGCCCGCGACACTTCGGCGAGCAGTTGCAGCTCGCGGGCTCGTTGGTCGGCGCGGGTCAGGTGCTGGGAGTTTTCGACGGCGATCGCCGCCTGCTCGGCGATCGCGACCAGGACATCCCGATCGCGCTCGCCGTACGCGTTGGCGCGTGCGCTTTGGGCGGCAATGACGCCGATGGTTCGCGCCCCGACGCGCATGGGGACGACGAGTGCCGACAACGGCGGGTTGTTGTCGTCGCCGCGCTCGATCCACGGATAGCGTTGCCAATCCGCCTCGTCGCGAATGATGATCGGGCGGCCTTCCCGGAAGACGTGCCCAGAGAGCGATCCTTCAAGCGGAATCGGCCCCGGCGTTTCGACCAACTTGTAGTGGTCGACGCAGTACGGCGCCGTCATCACGCCTTGCTCCCAGGAGCCCAGGGCCACGTAGAACGTCCCTGCGTCCATGACGTTGCCGACCAGCCGGTGGAGTCGCGAAAACAGGCGCCGCAGGTCGCGCTCGGCGGAAAGGGCTCGCGCGGCCTCCAGCATGAGTCGCAGTTCGGTACTACGCGCCCGGGCTTCGTCCGCCACCATGCGGCCGCGCACGGTCAGCGCCGCAAGACTGGCGGCCGCCGCCAGGTACTCGACCTCGCGCTCGCCGTACATGCCCTCGCGCCAGGTACGCACGGCCAGATATCCCAGCAGTTTGGCATCGTGGAGCATGGGAGCGACAGCCACGGATCCCGTCCCGTCGCCCGCCGCCTGCAGGAATCCCCCGGTGGGCAGCTTGGCTAGCCGGCCGAACGTCATCGGTCGTCCCGACCGCAGCGCGTGCGTGATACAGCGGCGGTCGATGACCGGCAACGCCTCGCGATCGTCAAGGTTGCGCTGATACGCGGCTCGGAATCCGTCGGGAGCGGCGGCATCCACGGTCGCCGCGACCATAATGGGAGCATCCACGTGTTCGCGCAATACGACGTGCAGGTTGGCAAAGAAATGATCATCCGGCCCGCGGACCAGCTCCAGCAAGCGGCTGAAGAAGGACCGTTGCCGCGGTAACGACGGCGTATGGCGCGCCTCCGGCCGGCCCAGCGTGCCGCCATCCGAGTGAAGCGACGGGACCCCCTCGGAAAAGGGTTGTGATGATGGCATGACGCCTACCGGTGTGACCTCTGACGGGAAGCGGTTGTGACACCCCGGTCGCAGCCGGCATACGCCTCGGCCAGGAGGTCAACCACGTGACGGACCGCGATGGGCGAACCCTTGTTCCACAGGCCAGCTTGAATCTGCATGGCGCAGCCCGGATTGGTGACGGCGACCACGTCCGGCCCCAGAGCGGCGATGGCCCCGGCTTTGCGCCTTGTTATTTCGGCGGCCAGGCCGGGCTGGGTGAGACTGTACGTCCCGGCTGCTCCGCAACACTGATCTGCATCCGGCAACTCGACATACGAGGGTCCAAACAACATGTCCAGCAGGTGCCGGGGCTGGTCGCGCACGCCTTGACCGTGGCGTAAGTGACAGGCGTCCTGATAGGTCACCCTGAGGCGACCCCATCCCGGGTGGCGGACCGCCTGAGGTCCACGTTCCCACAGGTATTCCGTCACATCTTTCACCTGCTGCGAAAATGTCTGCGCCTCCGGGCCGGGTTCGAGAGAGGGATAGTCCTTGAGGACTGCACCGCACCCGGCGGCATTAACGACGACGGCGTCGAGGTCGTGGGTGGCAAACGCACGCACATTTCGCCCGGCCATCGCCCGTGCGTGGCGCCGCTCGCCCGCATGCAGGTTGAGTGCACCGCAACACCATTGCCCGGCGGGTACGACCACCTCGCATCCGTTGGCGATGAGCACTACGAGCGTCGCCTGTTGCGTCGCGGTAAACAGCACGTCCGTGACGCAGCCTCGAAAGAAACCGACACGGGCCCGGCGAGTTCCCTGCGCTGGCCAAACCAGACTGCCGTCGGCCAGACGTCGCGGCCGGCCGAGGGCGTGGCGGAGGTACGGCGCGGGAACCTGCCCCAGCGGAATCATCCGCAGAAGATGCGCCGCGCGGGTGCCGGCGGCCGCACCCTGGGCCGCGCGCAAGAGCGGTTGCCAACGCTGGAGGGCGACGGCCGGCGCCATCACCGCTCGGAGCAGACCGGGCCGCGGGAGGATGCTCTCAAACGCGACGTGCCGGAAACGCCGCCAGCCGCGCCGCACCGGTGCAATCTCCCCGCGCTGTTCGATCTGAAACCGCGCCGCCTCGAGGAGCCGTCCGTACGGCACTCCAGCCGGGCACGCCGTCTCGCATGCCCGACATCCCAGACACCGGTAGAGGTGGGTGGCAAGGGTAAGGTCGATGGCAGCCCTCCCCTCGGCCACTTCTTTCATGAGGAAAACGCGGCCGCGAGGCGAGTCGGACTCGACCCCCAAGATGCGATACGTCGGGCAGGCTTGTTCGCACAGGCCGCACCGCGTGCAACGGTCGAGGTCCTGCAACCGGGGTTGCGGCTCGCCGGAAAAACCGCTGTGTGCCCTTGGCGGCTGCACGGAGGAATCCGCGGCCTGCGGGTCGACATGCGAAGGCCCGCCCGGGGCGGGAAGAGAGGTCATATGCCCGCCAAAAAGACGCCCGGGTTGAAGGTGCCGGAAGGATCCAGAGCAGCCTTGACGCGGCGCATCAAAGACACAGGTGCGCCCTGCGGCACGGGCTGGCGCAAGAGCCCGGCGAGATGTTGCGGCGCCGCCAGGTATGCCAGCGCCCAACCCGCCTTGCGGCACTCCTCTTCCAAGCGTGCAGCACGCTGCACGGGGTCTGCCTCCGGTTCACCAACGACGGGGGCCGCGGCGAAAATCGTTCCCGTGAAGGGATGCGCCGTCAGCTCGGCTCCCGGACAGAGGGCCTCGAGCCGGAGACAAGCTTCGGGCACGTCGGCAGGCAGACACGATACCCGTGCCGAGAGCCAGGACTCTGCGGGGTACATCTCGCCACCGGCGAGTTCGGCAATATCGGCCCACACACTCTGCGTACCGTCCCAGTCGTGGTCCGAAAAGTTTCGGGCCCCGGACTCCCGGCACGCAGCAGCCACCTCATCGCGCAACTCAGCCGCCGCAGCGGCGGAAGCCCCGCCGCACCGGACGACCAGCGACCAGCAGGCTCCGCGTGGCGGCAGGCTGCGCACCCGCTGGGCAGCTGCCGGGTCGAGGAGCACACTTGCCATGGGGAAAAGCGCGCGGCGGTCAAAGCCCGCGAGAGCCTCACACGCCGTTCCCGGGGTGTCAAACGCGGCGCACAGCGTGTGCTGGTGAGCGGGCCAGGGAGCGAGCCGCAGGGTGACCTCGCCGATCAGGCCCAGCGTGCCGTGAGCTCCGACGAAGAGCTTGTGGATGTCGTATCCCGCGACGCTCTTGACGACTTTGGATCCGGCATGTGCCAGCGTTCCGTCGGAGAGACAGACGCGCATGCCGAGGACGTTATCGCGCAGCGAACCGTAACGCTGGCGCAGCGCGCCGTTGCAGGCTGCTCCGAGCACGCCTCCCACCGTCGCCCGTTCGGCAAACGGCGGATCCACCGGAAAGAATTGCCGATGTGCGTGTAGGGCGGTCTGGAGATCGCGTAAACGGGTCCCCGATCGTACGGTGACCGTAAGATCGGCGGGCTCATAGTCGACGATGCCAGCCCAACGCGTCGTATCCAGCACGGCATCGACGGCCGGCGGTGCGGGCGGACGCCACTGCTTCGTGCCCGCGCCGCGGATGACGACCGAGGCGCCCTCGTTTGTCAGCGTCTTGATCCAGGCGGACGCATCGGCCAGCGAGCGAAATGAGGAAACAATCTGGGGCACAACCCCTGCGACCGCAAACGTCCTGCAGTCTTCGGGCCGAACCAGCGGGCGCACGCCGGTGCGCACTTGGGGATCGTCCACCGGCGGTAAAAAGGGCGTTTTCAGCTTCTCCCGAGCCACGTCAAAAAGCCGCCCCGGCGGCACGTGCCGTGTCGGGGGCGATACCGCCCCGGCTTGCGATCCGCGCGCTCTCCCCGCAGCGCCGTGAGGTGGGAAAGATTTTTCCCGGGTTGCACAACCCATCGGGGTTAAAAGCCGCCTTGAGCCGGGACATCAGCGCGAGGTCGGCCGGTGAGAACTGCAGCGTCATGCAGTCACGCTTTTCGACGCCCACGCCGTGCTCGCCGGTAATGCTGCCTCCGGCACGGACGCAGGCTCGGAGGATGTCCGCCGCTGCGGCCACCGTCCGCTCATATTCCCCCGGGGTGCGATCGTCAAAAGCAATCAAGGGATGAAGATTGCCGTCGCCTGCGTGGAAGACGTTGGCGATGCGCAGACCGTAACGCTCCCCAATCCGAGCAACCTCGCCGAGGACCTGGGGCAACTTCGTCCTCGGGATGACGCCGTCGGCGACGTAGTAACTGGCGCTCAGCCGGCCCATGGCACCGAAGGCACTCTTGCGGCCAAGCCACAGCCGATGGGCCTCTTGTTCGGTACGGGCTTGCCGCACCTCGTCCGCGCCGGCGCGCTCGCAGACAGTCCGCACATGTGCGGCGGTCTGGGCCGCGGCAATCGGCAGATCTTCCACATCCACGAGGAGGACCGCGCCCGCTTGGACCGGCAAGCCGGCATGGACGAAGTCCTCGATTGTCCGGACCGAAAGGCCGTCCATCATCTCCAGGGCCGCAGGTACAACACCCGACGCGATAATCTCCGAAACCGCACGCGAGGCGTCATCAGGTGTCGTAAATGAGGCGAGCAGAGTGTGGCGGGTCCGCCGCAAGGGCGTAAGTTTTACCGCCACCTTGGTGGCGATGCCGAGCGTGCCTTCCGATCCGACGAACACTCCCAACAGGTCGTATCCCGGCTCGTCGTACCGCTTGCCACCGAGCCACACCAGATCCCCATCGGGCGTCACCACTTCGCAGCCCAAAACATGGTGGGCCGTGACCCCATACGCCAAACAGTGCAGGCCGCCGGAGTTCTCCGCTACGTTGCCGCCGATGCTGCATGCGCCTTGGCTGGAAGGATCGGGCACGAAGTGTAATCCGTAGGGCTTGGCCGCCTCGCTGACGTGGGCATTGACCACTCCCGGCTCGACCACGGCCAGCCGGTTGGCGACGTCCAGCTCCAGGATGTGGCGCAAGCGGCTTGTGACAATGAGGACCCCTCCGGCCTCGGCCAGGGCGCCGCCCGACAATCCGGTCCCCGCCCCCCGGGCGACGAACGGACACTCGAATTCCCGACACGCCTCGACGATGAGCCGTACCTGCTCCGCATCCGCGGGAAAGACGACCGCGTCGGGCAACGCACGGTCGGCCGAGCCGTCATACTGATAACTCGTCAGTTCGGCCGGATCCCGCACGACATGGGAAGGCCCGACAATGGCGGTCAAACGCTCGACCAGGTCTGGCTGCATGGAAAAGCCTCATTCGGCGCAAGGTGGCACCGCCCCCGGCGCGAACGGGATGCCCGAATGGGTATCGATCGGGTTGTGGCGACGCCCCACAAAGAGGTCTATAACCCCGGGGACGTCATCAATGTGGCCGTCTACTTCTACGAACGCTTTATCGGGCAATGTGAAGTCGGGCTTGTGCCCGTCGGCCACCCGATGGATGCTCCTTTTCGGGGAACGCCCTGTGCCCGCAGTTCCGACACCCTGTACGAGGGCCAGGTGTACGTTCGCGACTCCGACGTCGGGGTATGCCGCTTGCGGGCACGCCTGACGCCGGTCCGGGGAGAGCCGCGCCTGGTGTCCCTGGGCGACCAGCTCTTTTGGGTGCGCCCGCTCGTGCCGCTTCACACGTGAGCATCGGCGTTGGATTGCCTCTCCCGGACCTGTCCGGGCCTACGCAGTACGGGTGGCTTGACCTGGCGTCATTTCGGGGCAGGCGTAAGCTTGTGCTGTGGGTCTATCCCAAAGACGCGACACCGGGCTGAACAAGCGAGGCTCAGGATTTCAGTCAGCGGTCGGCTGACTTTGCGGCTCTCGATACGGCCCTCGTCGGCCTTTCCCGCGACAGCCTGGATTCGCACCGGCGGTTTGCCGAAGTGGCGGGCATCGAGCCGCCGCTTTTGGCCGATCCCGACGGGCGTATGTGCCGGGTCCTGGGGGTGCTCGACGAGGTAACGGGCAAGACCCGGCGGACGACCTTCATCATCGATCGCTCGGGTATCGTCCGTTACGTTTTTGAGGCCGTCAAAGTGCCCGGTCATGCGGCGCAGGTTCTGGAAGTCGTCCGCGGGATGAGTTCCTAAAAAAGCGAGCAGGAGACTTTCAGCCGCTCAATAAATCCGCGGCCGAACTGCACGCATGTCACTCGTTGCGCGCCCTGCGCGCAACACGCAATCGACTTAAGGAGGCCCCCATGAGCCCCAAACGTAAGAAGCGTTCGGCATCTGCGCCGACCCGGAAGAAGACCTCACGCCGTACCGCATCCGCCGCCCGGCGTGCCGGACGTTCGAAGGCGGCGGCTGCAGGGCGCAAACCGGCGACCCGTGCCGGTCGCTCCGGCGCGCGCGCCAAGACCGCCAAAGCCGCCCCCAAACGGACACCGGCCAAGCGGACTCATGCGGCACCCGCGCGGCGCAACGGAGCGCCCGCGGGAGCCAAGGCCGCGAAGCCTACGAAGAACCGCACGGCTCACGCCGAGCGGCACGCTTCGCCCGAGACGGGACACGAACACGGCCATACCGGTCATGAAGAAGAATCCATGAAGATCGACGGGTACGACGAGAGCGAGGAGTTCGAGGAGACGTACACCGAGGAAGAGGAAAACTACGGCGACGATTCGGACGAGGACTACTAAACCCGGTCCCGGATCCCCGGTGTCTCGTCGGCGAGGCATGTCCATCGGACATGCCTCGCTTGTCATCGTGGCCTGGGTGAGCGGCGCAGCCTGGTTGGGAGCGCTTGCGCTCGCAATCGCCGATCGCCGTGCTCTTCGGTGCCTGCCGGAGTCCGAGACCCTCACAAACTTGCCCGGGGTCACACTGATCGTCCCGGTGCGCAACGAGGAGGGCCACATCGAGGCCTGGCTGGATGGTGCCCGGCGCCAAAATCTCGCCGGCCTGCGAATCATTATTGCCGACGACGCCTCAGGGGACGACACTGTCGGTGCGGCGCTGCGGGCTGCGGCTGGTGATCCGCGCGTCGGCGTTCTGCGTTGCCCCCCGCCGCCGCCGGGCTGGGTGGGCAAGACGTGGGCGGCGCACAACGCTGCGCTGCAGGCTCGCACCGAGTGGATCGCGTTCAGCGACGCCGACATGCGGATGGAACCGGGCTTGCTCGGCGGGGCGCTGCACGCGGCCCTTACGTGGCATGCCGACGCCTTGTCCGCGACGTGCCGGTTGGAATGCCGCACGCTCGCCGAACGGTGGGTGATGCCCGTTATTGGGCTTTTGATCTTCACCGGCTTTCCCATTTGCGTCACGAACAGCGACCGGTGGACGCGCGGCATTTTGGCCGGCGGATTCTTGCTCGTTCGCAGGCCTGCCTACGAGCTGGTCGGCGGACACGCTGCAGTGCGAGGCTCGATTGCCGAGGATCGGGATTTGGCGGAGCGCCTCAAGGCGTTTGGGTTCCGCATTCGCATCGCCGACGGCACCCGGTTCCTGCGCGTGCGCATGTATGAGGGATGGGCAGACATGTGGGCGGGATGGACGAAGAATTTTTACGAGGGCGTCTACCGTAACCCGGCCGCAGCCATCCTCGCCACGGCGGGCCTGGTGGCCATGTTTGTGCTGCCGGTACCGGTTTGGGTGTGGTCCTTGCTGTCTAAGACGTCCGGCGGCCGCACGGCCGAGGGGCGCCGAGACAACCGACGCCGCGGCCTCGCGTGGGCCGCAGCTATCTCGATGGGCGCCGGCGTTGCTTGCCGGCTGCTGCGCGACCCGACGTTCGGTATCCGGACCACGGCCGATTCGCTTGCAGCGATGCCGATAGCAGGGATGTTTGCCGCCTCAGTGATGATGGCGTCGGCGTGGAACGTCATCAGCGGCCGCGGCCAACGCTGGAAGGGGCGCGTTATTTTTCCCCGGGTTGGGCCGGTCGTGGCCCGAGCAAGCCCTGCAGCGCCGACAACCGAAGCACGACAAGACCCACCCCCAGGGCAACCAGCGAACTGACGCCCGCTTCGGGGCCGAACGAACCTCCGGTAAGCCAATCCGGTCCGCCGTCCGTTTCGCGCATCGCGGTGGGAAACGGCATAGTCAGACCTGAGACGGGAAGCCCCAAAACAGGGCCCTCAAAGAGATTCCACGCCAGATGCGCGCCCAGGGCCAGCCACAGGGAACCGGTGAGAAACACGCTGTACGCCGCCCATATGCCAAACAAAAACAAGCCTGTCAAGGTCAGGATCAGCTGTCCGTGAGAATGAGGGTTGCCCAGGTGCGCCGCGGCAAAAATGATCGCGGTCGCCACGGCGGCAGCAGGCCGGCCCCAGGCCTCCCGAAAGTTCTGCAGCATGTAGCCGCGCATCGAAAACTCTTCGGCAAGTGCCGCGATCAGAAGCACGCCGGCCGCGGGTGGCAGGTAGCGCAGGTCCTCGGACACGGGGGCGAAGCCTGTCACGCGGACGCCGCCCGCAAGCCAGCCCGCACCGGCGGCAAGGATCTGCATACCCGCGCCGAAGGCGGCGCCGATTGCAAACTGATGCAGCGCCGACGGGCCGAGCGTCAAGCCCAAGGATGCCAGAGGCCTGCGGTCGAGCCACGCCCGGAAAGCGAATCCGATGCCGACGGCCGATGCCGCCAGGCAGGTTTCGCCGAGGATCGCGGCGCCGAGACCGGTCGCAGTGCGCAAGACCGGGGACACGGCAAAAATCAGCCGCAGCAAAAGCTCGGCTCCGGCAAGCGTCGCGACGATATAGACCAGCACCCGCCAGCCCGGCCGGAGCCGGTGATCCTTGATGAAGACGGCTCCTAGGTTCACACCCCTGCCGTCCTCGGGAGAGCCCGGCCTACTGTCCCGTCACCTTGAACAGCAGACCGACGGCATACAGCACGCCGCCGACGATGACGCCGGCGGCCGTCATCTCTAAGCCGGACGACCACCAGCTGCGCAGGGTGACCAGCGACTTGGCCGCACCAACCAAGAAGTGCGCTATGAGCGATACAACGGCTGCCGCGATCATCGCGGGCAGGCCGTGCATGAAGAAGAAGGGCAGTACGGGGATGACGGCTCCCACGCCCGTGCTAATGCCTGCCGCGAGCGCGGCTTGGAATGGATGGGATTCGGCCTTTGCGCCGCCCAGTTCTTCGGCGGCCAGGACGTTGAGCATCGCATCCGGATTACGGGCAAGTTTGGCGGCCAGGTCGTCCGCATCTTCCTTCGACATGCCCTTCAACTGGTAAAAGAGCGACAGCTCCTCGCGCTCTTCCTCGGGATGCTCCGCAATTTCCTCACGTTCCCGCTCGAGATTGGCGGCCACCACTTCGGCTTGCGAGCGATCCGCCAAGAACGCGCCGGTTGCCATAGAAACGGCGGAGGCAATGGCTCCCGACAGACCCGCCGTGAGGACAAAACTCGATCCGCCGGTTGCCGCCGACACACCGGCGATGATTCCAAAAACGGCTGCAAGACCGTCGTTCGCACCGTAGATCGCTCCCGCAACCCAGTTCGAACCGCCGCGATGCCACTTCTCGCGCCGCAAGATGCGATCCAAACGAGCCTGCGCAGGTACCATTGGCAGGGACGGGGATGCGGAGGCGGGTTGGGCCCGCAGCCCGGCCAGCTCTCGGGAATGAGTCTCTTCTTCGCTGCGGATGGAAGCCAGCAATTCGTCGGTACGCTCGTCCCCCGTCGGGGTGGCGTAGCGTTCTTCGATGTCGGAAACTTCGGCGGCTTCGCGCGCCGCCAGGAGACGGTCGACCGGTGCGACGCGCGCCTGCAGCCGCAGCCACGGTGAGAGCCGCACCGAAGCTGGATCGGGCACCGT
This sequence comes from bacterium, assembly GCA_902812405.1. Lineage (GTDB taxonomy): Bacteria > Vulcanimicrobiota > Vulcanimicrobiia > Eremiobacterales > Eremiobacteraceae > CADDZI01. The sequence goes on from CADDZI010000030.1 coordinate 24,574, forward strand.
AATGCCGAGTTCGATCATACGGGCTTCCAGCCGCCGGCGATGGCCCTCCTCGGCTTGCGCCATGCGCCGGAGAATGTCCGCCCGTCGCGGGTCCTTCTCACGTTGAACGAGCAGCTCGTAGACGCTGCGCGCTTCGATCTCCGCCTTCCAGGCTTCTGTTAAGCGCGCGGCAACGTCGTCCGTGACGTGATCGCGGGGTTGGGTCTTCATACGTGCCGGGTTTGCTTCAGCCCGTCTGTACCCGGCCCCTTGCCTTCAAGGCCGCAGCGCCGGGCAAAAGGACAAACCTTGGCCGACTTGTCGACCGGGCATGCGCCCCCTTACCACCCGCACGCCTTGTCACGGCCTCCACACGGCGTGAGCCCGCGTCGTCCGGTTCTTAGGACCGCCGGTCTCCGGTCTAAGGTCGCGTGTCCACCCACACGGCCCCCTGCGGGCCGACTTCTTTCTTCCAGATTGGCGCCCGCAGTTTGATCTGCTCGATCACGTAGCGGCAGGCTTCAAAAGCCGGGCCGCGGTGGGCGGCGGCAACAGCGATGACGACGCTGGCTTCGCCGACGGCCAAGCGGCCGCATCGATGGTGGATGCCGACCTCGTCGATTGCAAAGCGCTCGCGTGTCTCATCCGCAATCTCGCCAAAGACCGCGTCAACCATCTCGGGATACGCCTCGTATTCGAGATACTCGACCGCATGTCCGGGCGCGTGGTCGCGCACCCGGCCGACGAAGGTGACGACGGCTCCCGACGAGGGGCGCGCCACCGCCGCTGCCAGCCCCGGTTCGTCAAGCGGATCGCGAGTCAAGGCAAGCAGCCGCATCAGCCACCCGCCAGCGGAGGCAAAAGAGCCAGTTCGTCGCCGTCGCGCAGTTCGGTATCCGCAGGAACCTGTTTACGGTTGACGGCGTAGGCAAACGACGGAGCGGCGGCCGACAAACCCGGAAAACGCGCCTCCAGGAGCCTTGGGACATCGTGGGCGCGCGTGCCGGCCGGCAGGTCGGCGACGTAGTCGTCCTGCCCGGCGGCCTCGCGGTGGGCCGCAAAGAGGCGAATTCTCACGTGCATGTTCGTATCCCGTGGTGTACAACAAGCGTTGTGCCGGCACCCTGCCGGTTCCGGCACGGCTGTCCTAGGAGAAGGCGGCCGGGCGGCCTAAACGCCTTGTGTCTCTTCACCATCACGTTGACAGACCTGGAGGTTGGACATGGCTTTTGAAGTACCGCCGCTGCCTTACCCGTACGACGCGCTCGAACCGTACATCGACAAGCAAACGATGGAGATCCACCACGACAAGCACCATGCTGCGTACGTCGCCAACCTCAATGCGGCCTTGGAGAAGCACCCCGAACTCGTCCACAAGAGCGCGGAGGACCTGCTGCGCGACCTGCAAAGCGTGCCGGACGACATTCGGACCGCGGTTCGCAACAACGGCGGCGGTCACGTGAACCATTCCATGTTCTGGACCATCATGGGGCCCGGCAAGGGCGGCGAGCCTCACGGGGCGCTCGCGGATGCACTGCGGGCGACGTTCGGCGGCTTTGAGGAGTTCAAGAAGCTCTTCGTCGACACCGGTCTGCGACAGTTTGGCAGCGGCTGGGTGTGGCTCGTGCGGGCGCGCGACGGAGCGCTGTCCGTCATCAGCACGCCGAATCAGGACAACCCGCTGTCCCAAGGGCTGTGGCCGGTCATGGGCAACGACGTGTGGGAGCACGCCTACTACCTGAAATATCAAAACCGGCGCGCAGATTACCTCAACGCTTGGTGGAACGTCGTGGATTGGGAAGCCGTCGCGCGGCGTCTGAACGGAGCGGCACGCTGACGCGATGAGCTTGCTCAGCGGCAAGCGGGCATGCGTGCTGGGAGTTGCCAACCGCTGGAGTATCGCCACCGCGATCGCCCGCGGCCTGCATGCGCACGGAGCATCCCTCATTCTGACCTACGAGGGTGAGCGAACGCGCGACGAGGTGGAAAAGCTGGCGCGCGAACTGGGGAATGCTCCCTGCACGGCGTGTGACGTCACCTCCGACGAGAGCATCGAGGCGCTGGGTACAACGATCGATGCGACGTGGGGCGGCTTGGATATCCTCGTCCACAGCCTGGCTTTTGCCCGCAAGGAAGAGCTCGCGGGACAGTACCTGGCGACGTCGCGCGCCGGTTTTGCGCTGGCCATGGATATCAGCGCGTACTCGCTGGTTGCGCTGTGCCGGCGGTGCTCGCCGCTTTTCACGCCCGGCGCATCGGTCATGGCGATGACCTACGTCGGCTCCTCGCGGGCCGTCCGCAACTACAACGTCATGGGAGTCGCCAAGGCCGCGCTCGAGGCGTCGGTTCGCTACCTGGCAGCCGATCTCGGGCCGCGCGGCGTGCGCGTCAATGCCATATCCGCTGGACCGATTAAGACCGCGTCCGCCAGGGCGGTTGCCGACTTCACCAAGATCCTGGGGCAGGTGGCGGCCACCGCTCCCCTGCAACGCAACGTGACGGCCGAGGATGTGGCTGGCGCCGCGATCTTCTTGGCAAGCGACCTCTCGAGTGCGGTGACCGGGCACGTGCTCTTCGTTGATGCGGGCCACAACATGGTTGGGATTGCATGACGGTGGCAGCCCGCGTGACGGCAGGTTCGCCTGCCGCCGGCGTGCAAGGCTCCGAGCCGCAACCGGTGAGGCGGCCATAAGGGGGTGGGGGCATGGGACTGACCTGGCAAGACGTTGAGGACATCGCCATCGAATTGGCGGAGACCTATCCCGAGGAAGATCCGCGTCAGCTGCCTCTGCCCGAGCTGTTGCGTCTCGTGACCGAACTCGATGACTTCGAAGACGACCCGGAGCAGGTCAACCCGGCCACCCTCGAGAGGATCGCCCAAGCCTGGAGCGAGGAACTCGCCCACCAGGCCTAGGCGGCTGGCATGAACGGCGAGCTCGGTCTTTTCGTCCTCAACGCGGTGCTGATGCCGGGCGCAGTACTGCGGCTGCACGTTTTCGAAGACCGCTACAAAGCGCTCATGGCCGACTGCCTCGAGCGTCAGAGGCCGTTCGGCGTGGTCTTTGATCGCTTGGGGCGCGAGGTCGGCGACGAGCTGCATCCGGTTGCCGTCGGCACGACCGCTCATATCCGCCACCTGTCGCGATTGTCTGCCGGACGTCTCTACGTCATCGCGAGCGGCCACGAGCGCTTTCGCATCCGGCGGATTGTCGCCACGCAGCCGTTCTGGCTGGCGCAGGTCGGCCCGCTGCCCGAGGCGCCCGAGACGTCGGGCGTGCGCGACCTGCTCGCACTTGCCAGCGCCAGATTTCGCGACTACGTCGAAGCGCTGCTGGCGCGGCCGCTGGACGATCCGAATGGACTCGTGCTGCCGGAGGAAGCGAGCTTCGCCTCTTTCGTCATCGCCGACGCACTGCAGGTCGCACCCCGAGTGAAGCAAGCCCTGCTCGAAGCGGAGGGCGCTGCCCAGCGTTTGGCAGCTGAAGTCCGCCTTTTGGAGTCGGAGATCGAGCGGCTGCACCGGCGACCCGAGCCGGTGCGTCGACACTCACCCCGGCCGCCGGGAGTTCGCTTTTCTTTGAACTGAGGGTTTGGACTAGGCGCCGTAGCCGGCGAGCATCTCGTGGATGCGCCGCGTGATCGCCATCGCGTCGTCGAAGCGGCGCTGCCACACGTTGCGGCCGAAAATAAGACCGGTCACGCCCGCGTCCATGGCAATCCGCGCCTTGTGTAAGAGGTCCTCGTCACCGATCTTGCTGCCACCGGAAATGAGGACCATCGTGCGTCCGGCCGATCGGACGACCTTGCGGATGGCATCTTCCTCCGATAGCTGCTCGGTTGGGTACGGCTTGGGCTGCTTGTCGCTGTCGGTCACCTTGGGAACGTTGAGTTTGACGACATCGGCACCCAGTTCGCAGGCGACACGCGCTGCGTAGTCCACCGCGTACAGCGAGTCCTGGCCGCCCTTTTCCTTGACCGCCTTGCCGCGAGGGTACGACCACACGATGAGCGGCATCCCAAAGCGATCGCAGTCTTCGCGCACGCGGGTCAACTGAGCGATGTCGTCATCCTGGCGCGGGCTGCCCACGTAGAGCGTATAGCCGACCGCGTCCGCTCCCAGACGGACCGCGTCCTCAACGCTGGCCGTCATCGGCGAGAACGCCTCGTCGTCGCTCGGGATGTTCGTCTTCCCGTTGATTTTCAACACCAAGGGAATCTTGCCGGCATACGGCCAGAAGTACTTGCTGGCCAGACCGTAGTGCAGGGCGATGCCCGAGTATTTGCCTTCGAGAGCCAACCGGTATTGAAACTCTGGGTCGATGCTGTCCGGATTGTCGAAGAAGTCCACCGGGCCGTGTTCCAGCCCCTGATCGATCGGCAGCAGCAGAAGCGTGCCGTTGGCTGGCCCGTACTCGTAGAGCAGACGGTGCAAGCGCGCTCGCTTGCCGGGTCCCACGTGCAGATCATCCAGGGTCGGCCGTCGTACTTTGGTCAGCATCATTGCCACCTCCGCAAAGGTCGTGTCAGGGCGGGCGGCATCATTCGCCCGGACCGCGCATTTCACCCGCCCGAGCGGCCGCCGCTGCGCCCGGCGTGCGGGTGCGCAGGCGCCCATCCAGGCCCCAGACCAGGCCGGTCGGCAGGACGAGGTTGACGAGGCTGAGGACGATGGCCGCCGCATCCAGACCGCCCACCGATGTGATCTGGCCGTAGGATCCCTTCATGAGGAAGTAGTTGAGCGCAAGGAAAGCGCCCACGGCAGCGCCGACGGGGGTGAGAAGACCCAGCGTCAGGCAGATGCCGGTCAGGGTCTCGCCCCACGCAACCAGGTAGCCGAAAAGTGCCGCGTGCGGCAGCACGACGTGGACGAGGAAGGCGTTGTAGGGGCCGCTTCCCTGCCGGGTTGCCTGGGTGAGGACTGCAACGAGAAAACCGCTCGAGCCGTAAAACCCTTGCCCCGCCAGGAGTTTGGGTATCCCGTGTGACAGCCAAAACAAACCGGTGTAGATGCGCAGGATCGCGAGCCAGGCGGCATAGCGTGGTGCAGGAGAAAGCATCGGAGATATCCTTTGGCAGCGTGGCGGCTGTCTGTTTGAACCGCGATCGAGCCTGTCTCCTGCCCGTGGCGCCGCCGGGGCGACCTGCTGCGTTGTCGTCGCAGCTTGCGGACAGCTACGTCGTGAACATCCGGCCGGATGACGGTACGTGTGAACGGCCGGGCCGGAGCCGGGCCGGCGGAGGCGCGGGCAGTGCAACGCACGAATCGATGCAACCGTGGACCTCTACGACATCACGGTCATCGGCGGCGGCCCGACGGGCCTGTTTGCGCTTTTCTACGCGGGCATGCGCGGCGCGAAAGCCAAGGTTATTGATGCCTTGCCCGAGCTCGGCGGACAGCTGTATGCACTCTATCCCGAAAAATACATTTACGACATGCCCGGCTTTCCAGCCATTCTGGCTGCAGACTTGGTGAAGGGCTGCGTGGAGCAGGCGTTCCAGTGGCCGCATGCGGTATGCCTGGAAGAGCGTGTGACGAACATCCGGCGCGTGGACGACAGTGTTTTTCGCCTGACAACCGACAAGGGCGAACACCTGACCAAAACGGTCATCCTGTGCTCGGGCATTGGGGCGATCAAGCCGCGGAAACTGCCGGCACCCAGCGCGGCCGCATTTGAAGATCGCGGCCTCTTCTACTACGCGCGGAGCTTCGATGCTTTCAACGGCTTGCGCGTCGTGATCGTCGGCGGCGGCGACTCAGCGGTGGACTACGCCCTGGCTCTCGAACCTCGGGCCAAAGCCGTCACTCTCGTCCATCGCTCGCAATTTCGGGCACATCCCCACAGCGTCTCCCTGTTGCGCCAATCGCGGGTCGACATTCGGCAGCCCGACTACGAGGTCAAGGAGGTTCACGGAGACGGTGCCGTTCAAGCCGTGACGATCGTGCACAAAAAGACCCAGGAAGAATCGCGGCTGGAGGCGGATGCCATCCTGTGCGCGCTGGGTTTCGTCTCGGATGTAGGCGAAGTCGCCGCTTGGGGCATCAAGACCGAGGGGCACGGCGTCGTCGTCAACCCGTACACGATGGAGACGAGTGTGCCCGGCATCTTCGCCGCAGGGGACGTGGTGTCGCACGAAGGCAAACTCAAGTTGATCGCCTGCGGAACCTCCGAGGCCGCCATTGCGGTCAATCAAGCCATGGTTCGTATCAACCCGGCGAATAAGGTGCATCCCATCCACTCCAGCAACCTTACTCTTCCGATTTCGGCCAAGGTGGGCGCCCACAACCCGTAACCCTTCGATACGGAATACTCGCGGCACGCCGCAAAGGCGTAGCGTTCTCTCGGTCGCGCA
>CADDZI010000031.1 GCA_902812405.1 bacterium
CCTCGGTCGGCGTCCTGCTGGGCCTTGCGATGATCGCAACCGGGTACATCGCAAGGGCCGACGACCTCCCGGTGTCCGGTCCGCCGGTTCTGACGATTCATTCACAGGGCGGTACGATTCGCATCCAAGGCGGCGGCGACGCAGCGGTGCACGTACGGCCGGCGGTGCCGGGTCAGGCTTTGCAGGTGACACGCTTTGTCCCCGACCGTTTCCCCGCTGCGCCGATCATCGTGCCCGGTCAAGTTGTCCGCCGCCGGGTCGGCCGCGGCTTTCAGATCTTCCGTCTGCCGCCGCGTCAGTTCGCCGTTCCCGCTGCGCGCTTTGGCAATCAGGGTATCAACGTCGTCAATCCCGGCGGCAACGTGGCGCTCGGTGTGCCGCAGCGGCTGGGTGCGCTCTTCGTCGACGCCCGCGAGAGCAACGTCATCGCAGTCAAGCTCCGCGGTCCGTTTGTGATCGCGGCCACTCGCGGCAACGTCGTGCTACGCAACGTTGCCGGGCGGGGCCTCATTCGCACCACGACCGGCAACATCACGCTCGTCAACGTCGGGGGCGACGTTCACATCCAGACTCTCAGCGGACGCATCCGGGTTTTCGGAAGCCACGCCCAAAAGGCGGACGTCCGCTCGGAGTACGGGCCCATTATGTGGCGGTTTGCACAGGTCGGTACCGGTGCCTACTCATTCCACTCGGGGCAGGGCGACATTGACCTTCAATTCCTCCCCAACGTCGCGGCGCAAGTGGATGCCCAAAGCACGCTGGGCACGGTTACCAATGCACTCCCCGGGGCTCCGCCCGCGGCGGCAGGTCAGCATGCGCTCTCGGTACCTGTGAACGGCGGCGGTCCCGAGATTACGGTGACGTCGGACGCCGGCAACATCACGCTTGAAGAGTTCGCGCCGCGCCTCGGCCCGGGTTCGGGCGCGGGCCCGGGTTGGACACCACCGGCACAGCCCCAAGCACACTTCCCCGCGCGTCAATAGTCGGACCTTCGAAGACGCCCCTCCAGGGCATTCGGCAGACGTTTCCGTAAGCGTTCCTTCGTGCGGCAACTTGCGGATCACGAATGCAAAACGGTGTGGGTCGATGGTCACGAAATTGCCTACCTCGAAAGCGGCAGCGGCCCGCCGCTGGTTTTGCTTCACGGTTTGGGGCATTCCTCAACCGCGTGGTTGAGAACCCTGCCCCTCTTTGCCGCGAAGCATCACGCTTTCGCACCCGACTTCCCGGGCCACGGGCGAAGCCCGGTTGCCCGCCGAAAACCGGACCCAGCTTTCTATGCGTCCATCGTGGAGGGCTTCGTGACGGCGCTGGCCGCGGGTCCGGTCGATGCAATCGGCAATTCGTTCGGCGGCCTGGCCCTTTTGCTCGCCGCGCTCGATCGCCCGGTGCTCTTTCGGCGTCTCGTCCTGACGGATCCGGCAGGCTTCACCCTCGCGCCGCGACCGCCGCTGGACGACGCAGTGTTGGCGCTTGTGGGACTGTGGCTGTCGCTGCCGCCGACACGCGCCCTCGTGCGCACCGGGTATGCTGCCGCGTTTTACGACTCCAAGCAGATCGACGAGGCTTCGGTGGAGGGAGCCATGCAGCGGCGCAGCAACCCCGAGCTCGTGCGGGCTGGGCGTGAGACCTTGCACGAAGTCGTCCGCTTCTCGCGTGACCTGGGCGAGTTCCACCGCCGTTTGACCAATTTGCCCCACCCGATCTTGCTCGTATGGGGCAAGAAGGACCCGATCTTGCCGGCACGCGATGCCGAAGTTGCTCAGCGGGTTTTGCCGCACGTACGAACCGTGCTTGTCGAGCGTTGCGGTCACTTGCCCCACGTCGAGCGCCCCGCCGAGTTCGCCCACCTGGTGATGGAGTTCTTAGGCAGCGCGTGACGCGAAGGTCTGGTTTTCAAATCCGGTTGGCCGGCGCTGGACTGGCGGCGGCAGCTGCCCTGTGCACCATCGTATCGAGCTGGCCGGGCGGAGCTGCCGGCGCCCAAACGGTTTTCCATTCGCATGCCGCGGACAACAAAGCCGCCCAGCCGTCCGGCGTCGCGTCGTCTCCCCTACCGAGCCCCGCAGCATCCAACGCTCTGCCGCCCTCGGCTGCGCCGTCGGCCACCGGGTCTGCCACGTCAACCATGCCGTCGCTGCCGCCGCTCGTACCGCCGCATGATGCTCCCCCGGTGCGAACGACGACGCCTCCTCTGGGCGCGATCAGCCCGGCACCCGCGGCATCCCTGCCCGACAGCATGTGGCTTGGCGGCGATCAAGAGATCGCGCTGCCTCTGGCGCTCCATGCCGGACGCCCCTACGTCAGCGGGCTTCTCAACGGCCATCCTGCAGTGTTCATCCTCGACACCTCTGCCGTGACGACGCTGGTCGACCCGGCGATCATCGGCAATCGGATGGCACGCCGCATCGTCGCGGTACAGTTTGGGGAACTGCACCTCCCGCACGTGGCCGTCGTCGCGGCCCCCGTGCAGGCCTTCAGCGAAACCTTTCTGGGAAGTACGGCGGATGCGGTTATCGGACGGGATCTGCTCGAGGCCGGACCGCTGACATTAGATTATCCCCACCGAACCTTGATTCTCTACCGCTCTGGAGCTCCCAGCCCAACCCCGCCGGCCGGTGCGACGACGCTTGCGTTGCGCGTCCTGGATGGCCGTCCGGCCGTTGCCGCCTCCCTCGACGGGCAGGCGCCATCCTGGTTTGCCCTCGCGACCGGGGCTGGCGTCGGCGTGCGGCTGGAGCCGGGGTCGGACATCGCAAGCCGGCTGGCACGCGAACGATGGATACCGTACGCCGAGGAGACGCCGTACGGCGGCGCGATGACCGGCCGCCTCGTGCGCGCTCGCAGCATGAGCCTGGGCGGGCTGCTCTTCTATCAGCCGCTTGTGGCGCTGGTCGGTGCGCAGGAAAGTCCGGCTTCCGGTCTGGCGGGCGCCTTGGGATCAGGGCTCTTGTCGCGCCTCATCGTGACGCTGAACGAGACCCAAGGTTCGGCCACGTTCGTCGCACCGCCCGGAGCGACCAGCGCGCAACTCTTTGACCCCAGCGGGCTCGTGCTCGCCATGCGCCGGGGTGCGATCGTCGTCAACCGGATCGTGCCCGGTTCGGGTGCAGCGGAAGCCCATCTGCGGCCGGGGGACGAAATTCTCTCCATCAACGGATTGGCGCCGGCCACACTCGACTTCGCGCGCGAGCTCTTGGACGGCAGCCCGGGGACGAAGGTGCGCGTCGAGTTTCGACGATTCGGCATGGCGCACAGCGCGACGTTCGCGTTGCGAGTCCTCATTTGACACCGCGCGCGCGGGGCACCGACGGCAGCGGAGGCCTTGGATGATACGCATCCGGGATCTGTCGGGGATCGAGGTTGAGCGCATCGAATTCCCGAGCGCGGGGGGAACGGTGCGCGGTCTCACGTACGCACGCGGCGAACCCGCCACGTGCGTCGTGCTGGCGCACGGCTATTCATCGAGCAAGCATAACCTCGATGGCCTGGCATTTTACCTGGCGACCGAAGGTCTGCGCGCCCTGACGTTTGACTTCCAAGGGCACAAGTTGGGCTGCAGCTCCCTCCCGCTCGCCCGTGCCGAGGATCTCGTGCGCAACGTCCTCGATGCCTGTGCCTGCGCGCGCGCTCTGCCCAGCGTACGCACCGTGGTGGCGGCCGGGCACAGCATGGGTGCGGCGGCCACCATCGCCGCCGCAGCCCAGGCGCCCGAGGTGGCGGGCGTCATCGCAATGTGCACGGGCCTGGCGCGCAGTCTGGCCATGGAGAGCGGGGCTCTCATCGGCGGCTTGCGCAACCGCGCCTGTTACGTCGCCGGACCGCCGCCCGAGGAGATCACGCGCACGATGGATGCATGCACCACACGCATCGGCGCCATCGCTCCACGGCCGTTGCTCGTTGTCGCGGCGGACAACGACGCCATCGTCGGGCTGTCGGCGGTGAGAGCTCTGTTCGAGGCCGCCGGAGAACCGAAAGACTTTGCGGTGATCTCTGCAACCCACACCGACTGCGCGGAGCGCGCCAAATTCGCCATCTTGCGATGGCTGCGTGCGCGAGGCTTCTGTGCACCGCAGTCGAACGGCTGACCGCAATGCCAAAGGGGAGGACGCGCATGAAGGTGACCTACGTCCAGCGGATGTCTCTGGCCGGCGTGCTAGCAGCCGGCGTGCTCGCCGCGGCCGCCTGGCATGCCGGGTCCGGCGGCCGTGCCGCAGCTGCCACGAACGACCCGGGATCACCCGTCCCCACGGTGTCCGTCACGACGCTGCCCGCCATGCCGGGACCCCAAACGTCGTTTGCTCCGGCTCCGGCGCCGCCACCGGCGGCCTCCGCACCGGCCACGCAAGCCACCCGAAACCCGATTGCGATTCCCCCGGCACCGCCGCTCGGCATCGCCTACATCCAGGTACTGGGCGACGTCAACCGTCCCTTGACGCTCACGCTGAAAGACTTGGAACACATGCGTCCGGCGTCCCTGACGCTGCGTTTTCACGTCTACACGGGCGTGCCCCTGACGGACGTCATTCGTCTCGCGCAGCCGCGGTTTTCGTCCGATCCCCAGACCCTGATGCGCAAGTACGTCTTCGTCCAGGGGCTGAACGGGCAGTCGGCCATCGTCAGCTTCCCCGAGTTTACCAAGCAGTTCAACGGACAGCTCGTGCTGCTGGCCTACATGGAAGATCTGCGCCCGCTGACGGGCCACGGGTTCGTGCAACTGGTCGTGCAAGACGACAACACAACCATTCGCTACATACGGATCGCACGCATCATCATCGGCGAACCGTTGACCGACTGTCGCGGATAGCGCGAGCGGCCCGCTTGGCGCGACCTCGCCCAAGCCGGCGCGCCGGGAATCCGCAGGGCCTGCGGCGAAAGGCACCGGGCCTCGTGGGGATGTAGCTCAGCTGGTAGAGCGCTTGCTTCGCATGTAAGAGGTCAGGGGTTCGAGTCCCCTCATCTCCACCATTTTAGGCCCTGCGTTGCGGCTCAGGCGCTTTCCCTCGTGGCAGCCGCCGGGTTAGCACTGCTCGGGTCCGGGGGCGGCGGGCCGGATTAGCGACTGGCAGATCACGCCCAACCCCACAATGATCAGCATAACGAGAAGGGTTACCCACCCATAGTTGAAGATGGCGCGCCCGCCGGCAAGAGAACCGGGCCACACGATGTTCAACAGCATCACGAACAAGTAGATGGCGGCCGCGATCGTGACGAGCATGCCCGGACGGCCCAACCGAAACGGCCCCTGCGGCCTCCACCCCCGCAATCGCGCGATGCCTGCTCCGAGTACCGTGAGCAAAAACGCCAGATAGATGCCCGAGGTGGCAAAGGACACCAATGCGTACAGCGCGTTGACGTTTGCCGGGTAGTCAAACCAGAGCACGTGCACCGTGTGCGACGGATTGATGAGCACGAGCAGCAAGAACGCGAACGGAACGATGGCGGCGACGGTAATCGCATTGGCCGGGGTATGGTGGCGCTCGGAGACGCGGCGCAAGAAGCGGCTGCCGAAAATCGCCTCGTCCCGCCCGAGGGCGTAGAGTACCCGAGCCGCAGCCGCCTGCACCGACGTGCCGCAACTGAAGAACGCGACGACGACCAACGCGAGAAAGAAGGTCTGCACGGAATGAGGCAGGCTGCCAAAAATGACGTTGATGCCGCCCGTCACGACGTCGCGGATTCCGCCGGCCGGAGTGGATAAGAGGAGGCCCGCTACGAGGACGAACGAGGCAAGCCCCCCGTAGAGCAGTGCACTGCGCATCGCCCGCGGGACTTGCCGCTGCGCGTCGTGGGTTTCTTCGGAGATGTCGCCCGCGGATTCAAAGCCGTAGAAAATGTACACGTTGGCCAAAATCGCGACGAGAGCCGCTTGGGTCCACCAGTTGCCGCCCAGGTCCAGACCGAGCGGATTCGCCGCCGTTCTTTCGACGCCTTGCGTCGTGAACAGAAATGACCAGGGCTGGTGGAAGCCGTGGAGCGCAAGCGCTGCAAAAACGCCGAAGGTGCCGATCGTCTCCACGTACACCCCCCACCGCGCGACCCGGCCCATGATGGCCGCTCCGATCACGTTCAGAAACGCCGAGAGAACAATGATGCCGCCTGCGATGACGAAGATGGTGAGATGGTGGTTTGGATCGAGGTGCGTCCCGAGGACCGTATTGGAGAGCGCCGTGACGTAGCCCACCGCGCCCGCATCCACCGAGGCGACGGTTGCCAGGAGCGCCCACCCGTATACCCATCCGATGAACCAGCCAAAGCGCGGCCCGACGGTCAGCTTCCCGTACTGATAGAGAGCGCCCGACAGCGGGTAGTCGCTCGCCAGTTCTCCAAAGACCAGCGCGACGAGGAGCATGCAGCCGACGACCACGGGCATGGTCCACAGGTAGCGCGGACCGCCGGTTCCCAAGCCCAGCGTGTACAGCGAGTAGATGCCGACGACCGGACTGAGGTAGCTAAACGCCACCGAGAAGTTGTCGAAGAGCGAGAGGACGCGGGCCAGCTCCTGGCGGTAGCCCAGCGCAGCCAGACGGTCGCGCGCCGCGTCATTCATCGCGAGTGGCGTCTCCCAGCCGACTGCGGCGGCCGCGCCTGCCGCAGTTCGCGCCCCGGCACTCATGGCTGGCATCTCTGCCGCCGCTGGCTGCCGCGTACAACCCACCACCTGTACAGCCGAACGCCCTCCCGACGACAGCACCGCTCACATGAGCCGGCGCATGAGGTAGGTGAACTGGAGAGCAATGTTCTGGGCGCTCTCCTTCAAGTTCGCACCCGCCGCATGGCCGCCCGCCGTTTCTTCGTAGAAGAAGTACGGGACGTGCATCGCCGCCAGCTTAGCTGCAAACTTGCGCGCGGCTTGCGGGCCAACACGATCGTCCTTGGTCGTCGTCCAAATGAACGGCTCGGGGTAGGCGACGCCGGAGCGCAAGTTCTGGTAGGGTGAGATCGAGCGAAGAAACGCGCGCTGCGCCGGGTTCGCCACGCTGCCATACTCACCCACCCAGGATGCGCCGGCGGCAATCTGCTCGTAGCGCATCATGTCGAGCAGCGGCACGCCGATGTCCACCGCATTGTACATGTCGGGATGTTGGGTGAACTCGACACCCATGAGCAGGCCGCCGTTGGACGCACCGCTGATGCCCAGGTGCCGCGGGTCGGTGATGCCGCGCGTCACGAGGTCCTTGGCAACCGCGTAGAAATCATCGTAGGCTCGCTGGCGGTGGACCGTCATGGCCGCTTCGTGCCAGGCCGGTCCAAATTCGCCGCCACCGCGGATATTCGCGATGACGTAGACGCCGCCGCGTTCCAGCCACAGTTTGCCGATGATCGGCGAATACGCGGGCGTGTCGGGGACGGCGAAACCGCCGTACCCCGTGAGCAGCGTGGGCTGGGGAATGGCCGCCCGCAGGCGCTTCGGGCGGACCATGAAATACGGCACCCTGGTGCCATCCCGTGACGTCGCCCAGTCCTGCTCGACGACATCCCGGGAGGCGTCAAACTGCGGCGGTAGGCTCCTGACGACGCGCGTCTTTCCTTCGTCCACCCGGGCGACATACAGCGTCGTCGGCATGAGGAGGCCGGTCACGGTCAGGAATGCGAGGTCGCTGTCGGTATTTGTGTCCACGACGTTGACCGTTGCGTTGTCGGGCAACGGCAGGGTGCTGCGCGACCAGCCGTCCGCTCCCCGGGGTGTGAAGACCAACGCGCGGCCGCGCACGTTGTGCAAAATGACGAGTATGAGTCGATGGGCTGTCGTCGCGATGCCGCCGCTTTCAACCGCCTCGCGGGGACCCGGAGCGAAGACGAGCGTCGGCTGTAGCCGCCCGGGCGTGCTGCGCGCGTCCTTCAGACTCACCGCAACAACGGAGTCGGGGGCAAACGAGCTGCCGCCCGTACGCCAGGCTTGATTGAGGTGCAGGATGAGGCGACCATCCACAAGACCGCCGACATCAATCTTGGGCGGCAGGTCCAGCCGGCGCCACCCGTGTGCGGTTTGAATGTAGTACTGGCTCGTGAAGAACGTCACCCCGCGATCAATGAGGACGACCTCGTGTCCGGCACCATCGCGCAGCGCAAGGGGGTCAACAGCCACATCGCTTGGGCTGCCGCGAAAGACCGGAACCGCAGACGACAAGGGCCGGCCGCGCTGCAGGAGCCGAACGTCGTACGGATAGCCGGAAGCTGTCACCTCACCCGGCTGCCAGGCACGCGAGACGAGCAAGGTGTTACGGTTTACCCAGGCCGTGCTCTGTTTGCCGCGCGCCAGCACAAAGCCATTGCGCACGAAGCGCCGGGTCTGCACGTCGAATTCGCGCACCGTCACCGCGTCCTCGCCGCCGTTTGACAGCGACAGCAGGCAGTCGCGATGGGGTGACGGCTCGCAGTCCGCACCTTTCCAGACCCAGTTCGCGTTCTCGCGGGCGGCCAGCGCGTCAAGATCGAGGACCGTCGTCCAGCCCGGCTGATTCGCGAGATAGGCGGCAAGATCCGTGCGCCTCCAGATGCCGTGGACGTGGTGGGCATCTTGCCAAAAATTGTAGATCGCACCGCCGATATCGGATGGATAGGCGATGCGGTCGCGAGATTCTTCAATCGCGAGGGCTTCGCGATACAGGTTGGGATAACGGGGATCGCGCTGGAGCATGGAGAGTGTCCGCTCATCCTGTCGGTGGACCCACGCCAAAGCGCGCGGGCTTGTCACCTGCTCCAGCCACAAAAAGGGGTCCTCATCGTCCCGCACCCCTGGAATCGGTTGAGCGACCGTCCGCTGAGCTTGCGACGGTCCGACGACAGCCGTCGCGGGGACCAAACCGGCCGCAATGAGCGCAGCTGCCAGAAATACAGCTTGAAAACCTGACGTCACGCGCAACCTCCATCCATGAAAAAAGCCCCGTGCTCCCGGCGCCCGCAGGCGCGGGACGTTTTGGCGCCGACAGCCGCCTGACCTGGCGCAGTGCCGCCGGCGGGATCGCCGACCAGCAGAACAGGGCGCCTGCGTGCAGAAAGAATTCAGCATGCGCGGCCTATGGTGTAGGCTGTTCATTGTGGTGTTCTTAGCCGTCTGGGCGTGTGCGTCTTTTTATCCTCTCGCAGGGGTCGCCGGCCGTGCCCGTCACCGTGACCGCTACCTCGAGTGGCCACGCGGGCGCAACTTTTGGCCGCCGCCTTTCGTTATTATAAACTTGTGGCCCGGACGGCTTTCGAGTCCGCAGCATCGGCTGACTGATCCACCGCCGCGCGACCGGCCGGCTGTGTTTTCTGCTCTTGTGGCCGCGGGTATAATTAGTGCCGGGGAGAGTACCCCAAATCCGGGAGGATAAGGAGGTGCAACCGAGATGAAAGGCCGTCTTCTTGCATCTATTCTCGCCGCCATCATGCTCGCGCTCGGGTCTGCGCCGGCGCTTGCCGATTACGGGCTGTCGCAGCAGCCAAACGAGCTTGCGATCCGCCTCGGCGCGCTCTTTCCCAGCGCCAGCCTGACGCAGCACTTCGGCGGCAACACCGAGTTCTTCGGTGGGGTTGACTACCTGCTATCCACCACCCACGGCCGCAACCCCAGCGCCGCGGGACTGTACTTCGACTACATGACGGGCACACAGCGGTCGGGCTACGTCCACGCTGGAGGCTTGGGTCTCACGTTTAGGACCCGGGGTCCGGTGTACACCGGTGCGGGTTTTGGCATCTACAATACCGCGGTCCGCAATCCCAGCGGGACGCAGTCCGGTAACTCGACCGGCGGTGGCGGCAAGGTCTTTGTCGGATTCGATCTGGGCGACCAAGCCGCGCTGCAAGTCGATTACCACTTCGCGCCGACCGCACTGGGCGTGAGTCCGAACGGTCTGGGTGTCGAAATCGGCTACCGGCTGTAAGACTCAGGCGCCCGCCCGTCAAGGCGTGACGTCCTGTCGGCCGCGCAAGCGCGGCCGCTACATTACCGCGTCGGAGGCTGTCGGCCGCGCAAGCGCGGCCGCTACACGATCTTATCCCGTTCTGTCGGCCGCGCAAGCGCGGCCGCTACATTGTGCGGGCGCGGCCGTGCTTCCGCGACGACACCCTCTCACGTAGCGGTTGCGCTTGCGCGACCGAGAGAGAGACCCCATCCCGCAGGGTGGGGGCGCAGGCCGCGCCAAAGAGGCGTCCATGCGTACACCTCCAGCGATCACTCTCGCCATTTTTTTTGTTCTTGGCTCATCGCTTCTTGGGACTACTCATCCCGCGCGAGCCTTCGATTTTCCGGATGCCCGGCGCATCGTCTCGATCTCGACGCCGCGCATCAGCTCGGACGGTTTGCGCGTCGTGTACGTCCGGGGGCGCAAAGATTTCGCCAAGGATCGCATTGACCGTCAGCTGATCTTGGTGGACGTCCGCACGGGAGCAGCCCGGCAGCTGACGTACGATCGGCGTGGGGTCTCGTCGCCCGCCTGGTCGCCGGACGGCAGCGCGCTGGCTTTCATTGCCGAGGCGGGCCCGGAAAAGGATGCCCAGAGCCAGGTCTTTGTCATGCCCATGGATGGCGGAGACGCGCACCAGGTGACCCATGCGCACAACGGAGTTATCTCCTTTGCCTGGAGCCCGGACGGCTCGCGCATCGCCTACGTCACCCAAGATGACAACCCGGATCAGAAGCTCGTTGACGAGCACCTCGACGCATTCCAAGTCGGCGACAACGACTATCTCCATACGTCGGCCACTCCACCGGCCCACGTCTGGATCGTTAAGGTAGACGGCAGCGCCGCCCATCGGCTCACCCGCGGTTCGTGGAGCGTTGCCGATATCGACCCGGATGGAGGTGGCGACATCTCCTGGTCGCCGGACGGACGGTTCCTGGCAATCGAACGCTTCCCCACGCCCATCTACGGCGATTCCCTCGGCGAGCGCATCGAGGTGCTCAACGTTGCCACCGGAACGTTGCGCCCGCTGACGCCATATGGCGGACTCGAAAACTTCCCGCTGTGGTCGCCCCGGGGTGACCGCGTCGCGTTTGAGCGCAACACGAACGGCGACCCGATGAACGGCCTGGCCGCGCTGGTCGCACCCGCGTCGGGCGGCCCCGGCGTGGACGTGCGCGCCGATATCGGACGCAACGTCGATCAGATGACGTGGAGCTCCGACGGCAACGCCCTGTGGATTGCAACCGGCGATGGCACACGCGAGGTCCTGTGGTACCAGCCGCTGGCGGGGCCGGCCCGCGCCGCCAACCTGGGGGAGCTTGCGCCGGCCGAACTCGGCAACGTCTCGCACGATGGCCGCGTGGTCTTCGTTGCAAGCCGCCCCGATCACCCGGACGAACTGTACGTTCTCGATTCACCCACCGCGCGGCCACGCCAGTTGACCGACGACAACGCCTTCGTTGCGCGCACAACGCGCGCCAGCGTTGCGGGAATCACCTGGACCGGGCCCGGCGGCTATAGAGAAGACGGTATTCTCTTCTATCCGCCCGGCTTCCAAGCGGGTGCCAGGCGGCGTTGGCCGCTCATCGTGCTCATCCATGGCGGCCCGCAGGGCGCATCCGTCTTGGGTTGGGACACGCAAGCGCAGATTTTTGCCTCGCACGGCTATCTCGTCTTTCGGCCCAACTACCGCGGCAGCACAAATCTGGGCGACCGCTACCAGCACGCCATTGCCCGCGACACGGGGCAAGGCCCGGGTGAGGACGTCATGGCCGGGCTTGCGGCGGTGGAAAGGCTGGGCATCGTGGATACGTCGCGCATCGCCGTCTCGGGCTGGTCGTACGGGGGCTACATGACGTCCTGGCTCATTGGCCACTACCACGTGTGGAAAGCGGCGGTCTCGGGCGCGTCGCTGGATGACTGGATTGACGACTTTAACGTCTCCTTTTACGTGTACACCGACGTGCCGTTCTTCGGCGGGGTCCCCTGGAATCCGCGCTACACGTCGCTGTGGCGTGAGCAGTCGCCCATCCTTTACGCCGCGCACGACACGGCACCCACGCTCATCATGGGCGACATCGGCGACAATAACGTGACGATCACCAATTCGTTCAAGCTCTACCATGCGCTGAAAGACAACCACGTGACGGTGCAGTTCGTCGCCTATCCCGTCGAGGGACACTTCCCCTCCGACCCGGTTCGTTCGGAAGACGTCGAGAAGCGCTGGCTGGCCTGGATCGAGGAGTACTGCCATGCATCGTAAAGCCGCCGTCGTCTGCGCCTGCCTGGCGGTGATGGCTGTCAGCATACCTGGCGCCGGACACGCCGCGACACGCGTGATCAGCCTCAACGATCTGCCCCGCATCGTCAACCTCAGCGATGTTCACCTCTCACCGGACGGCACCCAGGTCGTGTACGTCGCCTCGCGCGCCGACATGCACGCCGACCGGTGGCAGCAAAGACTTATGCTCTACGACGTCGCACGCAAAGAGGAACGACCGCTCACCTTTGAGCGCCGCGGCATTGCCTCGCCGATCTTCTCACCGGACGGCGGCCGTATCGCGTTTCTGGCTCTCGCAGGCTCGGGCGAGGACGCACAAGAGCAGCTGTTCGTCATGGATATGCGCGGCGGCGACCCCATCCAGGTGACCCACGCACCGCAGGGAGTGCAACAGTTTGCCTGGCGGCCGGATGGACGGGCATTGGCCTACGTCACCGCCGACGAACCCGCCAACAAGGCGCTCGCGGCACGGCATCTGGATGCATTCGTCGTCGGCGATCAGGCTTTCAACGATCGTGCCGCCCCGACGCCAAATCACCTCTGGCTCGTCAACGCAGACGGCAGCGGCAATCGCCGTCTGACCGAAGGTCCCTGGAGCATTCCCAGCGCCCAGCCGCCCAGTTCGCCCGGCCCTCCGATTTCCTGGTCTCCGGACGGCACGCAAATAGCCTTCACGCGCATGCCGAACGCGTATGACGCGGATGCCGACCTGGCGGTCGTCGCGGTGCTGAACGTGGCAACCGGTACGATCCGGACTCTCACCTCGCACGGCAAATTCGAAGGCTACGGTGAATTTTCGCCGGACGGCAGCCGCATCGCATATTGGTATCCCTACCACGGCGACGGTGCCGCGCAAAACGACATCGACGTTGCGCCCGCAACCGGCGGCGATGGCGTGGACGTCACGGCCGACACGGTCGACACAAACGTCGTGCGGGCGATGTGGATGCCGGATGGGCAGTCTCTCCTGGTTGCCGGCCACAAGGGAACGGATGCGGCGTTGTGGATCGTGCCGCTTGCCGGGGCACCGCGACGGATCGATCTTGGGGCGGTGCAGCCGGTTCAGGCATTCTGGCTGGACGGCGACGTAAGCCGCAGCGGCGCCATTGCCTTTGCGGGCAGCGAACCCGACCATCCGGTCGAGGTGTACTACATGGCCTCCGCGGATGCGCCGCCGCAGCGCTTGACCCACAACAACGACGCCCTTGCCGCGCTCGACCTGGGTGCGGTGCAGCCGCTGACCTGGGAGAATGAGGGCTTTGCGGAAGACGGCGTGGTCACCCTACCGCCGGGTTATACCTCGGACAAAAAGTACCCGCTCGTGCTGGTCATCCACGGCGGTCCCAATTCGGCTTCGATCACGTCGTTCAGCCTGCTCAATCAGCTGCTGGCTGCCCGCGGCTACATCGTCTTCAATCCGAACTACCGAGGTAGCGACAACCTGGGCGAACGCTACTGGTACGGCATCGTCAACGACTCGGGTGCGGGACCGGGGCGCGACGTCATGGCGGGCCTAGCCGCCGTCGAGCGGGCGTATCCTATCGACGTGAGCCGCATTGCCGTCTCGGGCTGGTCGTACGGCGGCTATATGACGTCCTGGCTCATCGGCCACTACCACGTCTGGAAGGCGGCCGTGTCCGGCGCTGCGGTCAACGACCTCATTGACGAGTACGCCCTGGCGGACAACGGCGTGGGCTGGCGGTACAACATGGGCGGCTCACCTTTCACCGGCAACCGGCTGTCGGCGTACATCGCGCAGTCTCCGGTCAGCTACGCCTGGCAGGTGACGACGCCGACGTTGATTCTCAGCGACGTCAACGACGCCCGCGTGCCCATCACGCAGTCGTACAAGATGTACCATGCGCTCAAAGACCGCGGGGCGCGGGTTGAGTTTTGGGCCTATCCGGTCGCCGGACACTTCCCGTCGGACCCGGTGCGGGAGCAAGACGTGTTCCGGCGCTGGATTGGGTGGATCGCAAGCTACCTGCACTGACCTCGCGCTGCGGGTGTGACCTGTATCCTGTGCACGTGGCGTATGCCCGGGAGCGTTCTATCGCCATGTGGCCGTTGCCAGGGCTTGCCCTTTCGACTAGACTTGTTCCCTATGAACTCCGATGTGGCCGGTGCGCTGCACACCCCCGATCCCGTATTCCGCTCGATCGTACCCGTCCTGGTGCGGCTCGAGCACGCTCTCTTCGTTGCGGTCAGCGCCCTGCTGTGGGTCTGCGCGATCCTGACGCTTGCCTCGACCGTTCCGCTCGTGTGGCAAATGGCCCTGGGGGACTGGACCACCGCCGCTCTCACAGCCACCTCGCACGTCCTGGACCGCATTCTGGCCGTCTTGATTTTTGCGGAGTTGGCGTACACCGTCAGCGTGCCGTTGCGTGGCAAGATGCTGACCGCGGAGCCCTTCTTGATCGTCGGCCTCATGGCCGTTGTGCGGCGCATTCTTGTCCTGACGATGTCCGGCGTTCCCGGCTATGAGGGAGTGGGCGCACAGGGATCGCCGCTGGAATTGGTCGTCTTGACCGCATTGTGCCTCGCCTTGGTCATCGGCATTGCCATCTTGCGCTCGCAGACGCTGGCCCGGCGCTTCTTGCGCCTACGTGCGCGCTAACCGCAAAGCGGATCAGGGCTCGTGAGCTCGCCGCACATGTGGCGGGAGTCGACTCTGCCTTTTTAGGCGGCCGCGCAGGTGCGGAAGCCCGTAATGATGTCGCGACGCAATGGGCGGTAAAAATTGCGCCAGCGCGTCGTGATGAGCCGCTCGCGCGTCGACCATGCTCCGCCGCGCAACACCATGTGGGTGCCAAACCAGGGCTGCGAATACTCCTTGTACGGATCGGGCGCGAAACCGGGATAGGGGCCAAACGGTGTGGCCGTCCACTCCCACACGTTGCCGATCATCTGCCGGCAGCCGAAGGGGCTGTCGCCTTCCGGGTAGGCCCCCACGTCAACCACGTCGCCGATGGCGGCATCGAGATTGGCGCGGCCGGCGGGTCCAGGCTCATCACCCCACGGATAGCGCCGTCGCGTCCCTCCGGTTGCCGCGACTTCCCACTCGGCTTCGGTCGGCAGGCGGCGGCCGGCCCACGCACAGTAGGCCTGGGCTTCATGCCAGTTCACGTGACACACGGGCTCGTGCGCACGCACGGGCACCCAGCGGTCAAAATGGCGCCGCTCCCACTCGGTTGCCGCGCCCACACCGGCAGCCCGCCGCCAGTAGAGCGGGTGCTCGGCCTCGGCGGATTGCCGCCACGCCCAACCCTCCTCGGTCCACAACTCGCGACGGCGGTATCCGCCGTCCGCGATAAACGCGGCGAACTCGGCGTTCGTCACAGGGGCGCGCGCAATGGCGAACTCCTCCAGGCGGACCTCGTGCGCCCATTTTTCGTTGTCAAAGACAAAGCCGTCATCCGGGCGGGCACCGATCTCGTACACGCCGCCGGGCACGTATGCGTCACCCGGGAAGGGGCCGGCCTCCGGCGGCGTCAAGCGTGTGACGTTTGGCCGCGGGTAGGCCAGCGTCTGGCGCGTATAGAGGAAGGCCTCACCGTGCATGTCCTCGTGGTAGAGGGCCAGGCGCAGGAAGTAGAGAGGATCCGCGTGCGTGGGGGCACCGCCGGTGGTCAGCTCTTTCACCCGGCGCAACTCCTCAGCCATAAACGCGAGCGTCTGCTCGCGCGAGGGCAGTGGCAGCGACCAGCGGTCGTCGTGGGGAATCTTGGCCGAATCATACAACTGGTCAGCGTTGGGCAGAATGGGGGATTGCCGGTACACGTGCCGCAAGATCCAAAACTCGGCAAAGTACGCAATGTGACCGAGTTCCCACAAGAACGGGTTGATGATGTCCAAAAGCGGCACTCGGAATTGTTCGTCGCTCAAGTCCGCCGTGTAGGCGTGGCTACGCCGCCGCGCGTCTGCAAGGAGAGGCAGCACTTCTTCAGCGCGAGAAATTTGGAGCATTGCGCAGCCCTTTCAGGGGCCGCACGGCGTCCGTGCGGTTGATGAGGCGGCTTCTGAGGTGCGAGTAAGACGACCTTCCGCCCTCATTCTGACGCCCGCGCGTCCCGGCTCCACGCTGGGCAACGCCGTGACGGCCCGCCGCTATGCGGGCTTTTTGAGGAGCGCGGGGTGGCGCGTGACGCTGGCGCGCCGCTACCGCACGCAACGGGCGGAACTGCTCATCGCGCTGCATGCTCGACGCAGCGCCCGTTCGGTGCTGGCGTTTTGCCGGCGACACCCCGGCGCACCAGTCATCGTGGTACTGACCGGAACGGACGTCTACCGGGATCTTACCCGGCGAGGCACCGCCCGGCAGGCCCTCGCAGCCTTGCGGGCCGCGAGGCACATCGTTGCACTCCAGCCGCTCGCGCTACGCTGCTTGCCGCCGGCCTTGCGGCGCAAGGCGATCTCCATTATCCAGTCCGCCGCTCGGATGCCGGTCGCAGGCTGCGGCCGGCGTCATCGGCCGCCTAGGTCGCGCCGGCCGTTCCGGGTGTGCGTCGTGGGCCACCTGCGCACGGTCAAAGACCCGCTGCGGGCTGCATATGCGTTGCGGCATCTGCCGCGTAACCTTCCCGTGCGCATTGTCCAAGCGGGCGCCGCCCTGGAGCCGCGCTATGCACGAGCCGCACGGCGTGCCATGGAACGCGATGCCCGCTACACCTGGCTTGGACCGGTATCCCACATGCGAGCTCTGCGCTTGCTGGCTTCCAGCGACGTGACGGTTGTATCGTCGCTCTTGGAGGGCGGCGCCAATGTCGTGTGTGAGGCGATCGCCCAAGGCGTCCCCATCCTAGCCTCCAAGGTGGAGGGCAACGTGGGGCTTTTGGGCGGGAGTTACCCCGGCTACTTTCCGGTTCGCGACACAGCCGCGCTGGCGAAGCTCCTGATGCGCGCGGCCACGGAACCCGATTTTCTGTCCCGGCTGCGCCGGCACGTGCGCCGGCTGCACCCACTGGTTACTCCGAGCCGCGAACGCCAGGCTTGGCTGAAACTGGTTCGCAGCGTTTGCAGCAGCCTCAACATCGACGGCAAACGACCGCCACGCCTGAATTCGCAGCGCAAGCAACGAGCAGTCCGAATGGCGAGAGCACGCGTGGATTCGTAGCGGTCGCGCTTGCGCGACTGACGGAACCTTGCACGTACGGTGCTTCCGGGTGACATGTTGCGTCGGCCGCGCAAGCGCGGCCGCTACGTCTTAGGGGAACGCGAGCGTTACGTCATGATGGCGCGTTGCGTCGGCCGCGCAAGCGCGGCCGCTACGTCATACGTTATAGGGAGCTCGTGTCAGCTGCGGCCGTCTTCGTAGTGCGCGATTTGTTGGCGTGCCACCTTGTTCCCGGGATCGATGCGCAGGACCTGATGCCAGTAGCTGAGCGCCGTCCGCACGTCACCTGCGTGGAAACTGGACCATGCGGCGTAGTCCCACGTGAAGAGGTCGTTGGGCATGAGCCGGGCGGCTCGAACGAACGCCTCCCTGGCTTGGAGGTAATTCTTGCCCATGAAGTACGTGCGTCCGAGGTCGAATTCCAGAGGGCCGTACGTTGGATTGTTCGCAATGCCGCGCCGAAGGATTGAGATGGCATCCGCACGGGCGACGGGGTCGGAGGGAGCCCGCATCATGACGAGCTCAGCCCAGCCCTGCCAGCCAAAAGGTACGTGGGCATCCACTTGCGTGGACTTCCGATAGTAGTGCAGGGCGGTCGTCATCTGAAACATGCGTTCGAAACTGAGGCCCCGGTAGTATACCGAGAAGGCGAACAGCGGGCGGAAGATCACCCAGCCCAGGACCACAACGAGGACGAGGACGATCCACCGGTCGTAGGTCCGCATGATGTAGGGCTGCGGTTCGACCGCCGGTTCCGCACCGCGATCGCGCGCCGCGATGGTTTCCGCCGCAGTCTCCGTCATGCGACCTCTCCGAGGCCTTGAAAGAAGCCTCTTGTGGCGCGGCCTGCATTCATGCGATCACCGTGAAGAACAAGGCCAAGAAGACGAGGACATACCCGGCGACCATTTCGGCGGCGACATGCCAGCGCTTGACCGCCGGATTGCGCACATACAACGGCGCCAAGGCGCCGGCGAAGAGCACCGGCGTGCCGTGGCCGATGCCGAAGACGATCATGAGGAGGGCACCCAAGGCCAGCCGCCCATGGAAGGTAGTCACGGCCAGCGCCCCGATCATGAACGGCGTCGCATCCGGCGCAATGAGGAACGCAAAGCCGACTCCCAGGAGAAACGCACCGATCGCTCCGCTATAGACCGCCTTGATGGCCGGGAACGAGCAGTGAAGCTCGATGAGGCGAATCATCGATAAGCCCATCAACAAGCACAGGGCGGCCGTAAAATAGTACAGGAAGCCCGTCATGGCGAGCAGCCTGCCGAACGAACTGGCGACAACCCCCAGACACCCATAGACCGTGCAGATGCCGGCGACGAACGCCACCGCCAGAACGACCGCCCCCCAGAACCGCTTTGCCTCGCGTCCCGCGTAGTTGACGATGGCGACCATGCGCGGCACGCTGGAGGGGCTGAGACTGCTCAGGACGCCGCCGACGTACATGGCCAGACAGGCCAGGGCGCGGTGGTGGTCCACCGCGTCCCCAATCTGCTCCGAGAATTCCCAGACGTTGTTGATGAGCGACCAATTCATGACTCTTCCAGGTATCGGCAAAAAGTCGCGGCCGGACCAGTCCATGCCCGCCCAGACGTGGGAATCCGCCGCCCAACAGAGAAAGGAAACGGACCCATGATCACGCACCAGAGCATCGAACGGCTGATCCGGACCGCTCTCCCGGACGCCCGGGTCGAAACCCGCGACCGGACCGGGACACTGGACCACTATGTGATCCGGGTTGTGTCCAGCTGCTTTGCCGGCAAGCCGCTGCTCGACCAACATCGCATGGTCTACGACGCACTGGCCGGCGCCCTCGCGGACGGCCGCCTGCATGCCGTCGAACTGAAAACGGAAGTACCATCATGAACGACGATCTGGTAAAGGAAATTCAAGCCGAAATCAAAGCCCACAAGGTGCTCGTGTACGGCAAGGGCACGAAGGATATGCCGCGCTGCGGCTTCACGCTGGAGACGATCGAATTCTTCAACCGGTTGGGCGTCCCGTTCGAGGTCATCGACGTGCTGGACAACCCGGCCAAGCGCCAGGCACTCAGCGAGATGACCAACTGGCCGACGCTGCCGAAGGTCTTCATCAACGGCACCTTCTACGGCGATACGGACGTCCTGGGTCCGATGCTGGAAAGCGGAGAGCTGAAGCGCATTCTCGGCGACGCGGTCGCCGACGCCACGGCCTGACGCCGGTCTCCGCATAGGGCAATCCAGGTGCCGGCGACGCACCCCCGTCCCGCCCGGCCGGGCGCCGACCGCCGCTCGGCGCGCAGCCGTTTGGCCGAACTGCGCGGTCCCACGCTCACCGCAGCCACGGTCCTGGCAATTGCACTCGTCATTTCGATTGCCGGCTCGGCCGTCACGTACATGCGCGTCGACCAGGCGTATCGCCAGCAAAATGCGGTCGCCGACGCCAAAGGCCGCCTGGATACCATCCTGCGCGCCCAGCTGGACGAAGAGAACGCCCTGCGCGGCTACTTGGCATCCGGCCAGAAGGTCTACCTGGGACCGTACTATACCTCGCGGCCGGTCTTCTCGGAGAACCTGACGGCGCTCCAGAGCGACTTGCAGCGGGCCGGGCTGAGCGAGAGTTATCCGTTGCTGGATGACCTGCAACGCAGCCACGGTCTGTGGGAAACCCAGGTCGCACGTCCGCTCCTGGCGCACCCCACGGCTCCAGGGGAAATTGTGCTTCTCCAGCGCGGGAAGGTAATCGTCGATCGCGTCCGGTCCGATTACCACGCGCTGGGTGACCTGCTGCAGCGCCAATCCGGTGTGGCCGCCGACATGATGCGCGCTCTCCTGTTGCGAGCCGCACTTCTAACGAGTGCGCTCATCCTGGTCTTCGGCGCGGCCGCCATCATCGCCGACATGGTCCGGTCCCGGACCCAGTTGAGCCTGGAACGGGAGCGCGTCATCGGCGAAACGCTGCAGCGCGCCTTCTTGAGCGGCTGGGATACCTGCCCGTTCCTCGAGGTCGGGACGGCGTACGTCTCGGCCGCGATGCACGTCGCCATCGGCGGCGATCTCTTTGACGTCTACCGCCTCGATGACCACCGCGCGCTCCTCGTCGTCGCGGACATCAGCGGCAAGGGCTTGGATGCCGCGGTGGACACCGCATTCGTCAAGTACTCCCTGCGCTCGCTGGCGGTCGACTACGACGACCCCTCGCTGATCCTGCGCAAGTTCAACCTGGCGTTCCTGAAATCGGTACGCGACGAGGCGTCATTCGTCAGCCTCTTTACCGGGATCCTCGACGCACGGTCCGGCATCTTGCACTATGCCAGCGCCGGGCACTCCCCCGTGTTTGTGCGGCGCGGGAGCGACTTGCGCCAAATCCCGGTGACTGGGCCGCTCATCGGGCTGCGCCCGGATGACACGTTTGCCGCCTCAACCGAGCAGCTGCAGCCCGGGGATATCCTGGTGCTGGCCACGGACGGATTGACCGAGGCCCGCGATACGGCGGGTGTCATGTTGGATGAGAGCGGTGCGATGCGCATCCTACGCCAGGCGCCGGCCCAGCCGCAAGCCATGGCCGACTTCGTGGTGGCCCAGGTCAACCGCACGTCCGGCGGCCGCATCGCCGACGACCTGGCATTGCTCGTCGTGACCTTCCTCGGCACGCCGGAAGCGGCGGCTCCGGCAGCGGGCGTCGCCGAACGTACGTTCGCCCGCTGACCGCTCAGGGAGGGGTTTGCATGCGCCGCTCCGGGCTGGCCTGCGAAGACTGCGGAGAGGTCGTCTGGCTCAGCCAGGGCGGCGTCAACGTCCGCTGGCTGCGCGACCGCGAACACATCGTCCAGGAGGTCGCCGAGCACAGCACCTCGGGCCTCGAGACCTGGATGCAGCAGGGTCTGGCATTCTTGGGCGACCATCGCGGGCACAGCATCGTCGTCGTCAGCGAACCGTAAAACACAAAAGCACGCGAGCCTCGACGAAAAAAAGAGCGAAGACAACTCCGCTCTTTTGTCTGTGTCGTGCTCGATGCGATCGAGCTTACTTCTTCTTTTTAGCTTTCTTGGCTGTCTTCTTTGCTTTTTTCTTTGCCATTCTGCAACACCTCCATTCTGCGGAGTCAATGGAGTGATTCGCTCACGATCCTGAGCTTGAGGCGTCACGTTGCGCATCCTGTGCGAAGATTCCTTCAAGCGTGAATGCGTTCCGCGGACGAGTCGCGGAGTGAGATGCCGGAGCGTTGCGAACGCGCTGCGATCATCTCGGCGAGGATCGAAACCGCAATCTCCGCCGGCGTGCGCGCACCGATGTCGAGTCCGATGGGTCCGTGCAGGCGCGCGACGTGTTCCGGAGCGAGACCCGCTGCGATCAGACGCTCGCGCCGCTTGGCTTGCGTCTTCTTCGATCCGATGGCCCCGACGTAGCGCGCGGGCGAGGGAAGAGCGCGCAGGAGCGTCGGGTCATCAAACTTCTCGTCATGTGCCAGAACCGCGACGTAGGTGCCGGCATCCGGGGGATACTCGGCCAGCACCTCATCCGGCCAGCGGACGAAGATGTCGCGCGCGTCGGGGAAACGCTCGCGGGTGCACAAGGCCGGGCGCGGGTCGATGATGGCGACGCGAAAACCAGCCCGGGCGGCCATCGCGCAGAGGTGCTCGGCGATGTGCACTGCTCCGACCAGCAGCAGCCGTGGCTGCGGCAGCGCGACGTCGACGAAGATGTCATACTCGCCGGACCGTTCCATGCCGGGTGTACCCGTTTCGCAGCGCCGGCGCGCCGCCGCCACCGCCGCGGCGTCCACAGCCGCATCTCCGAGGCTGCCCTCCACGGCTTGCGCGGTCACGCGCATCTTGCGCCCGATGCCCTGCGGGCCGCGCACGACCGTGCACACGGCAACCGGCGCCGGCGGGTCGTCCTCCGGTACCACAGACGGCAGCGGTTCGATGAAGACGTCGATCGCACCGCCGCACGACAATCCGACCTCCCAGATCGTCGCGCGGTCGATGTCGTAGCTGACGATCCGCGGCTCGTGCGCCTCGAGAACCTCCAGCGCTTCGTGAGCAACGGCGGCTTCCACGCATCCACCGCTCACCGAACCGGCGATGGCACCGTCCTCGCTGACCGCCATCTTGGCTCCCTCGCCGCGCGGCGCCGAACCCTCGACGTTAATGACCGTCGCAAGAGCCACGCGCCGGCCGGCCGTGGTCCAGCGTGCGATGACGTCCTGCAGTTCGTCCATCTTCAGCCTCCTTGGGCCTTGCCTGAGAAGTGAGCATCGCTCGTGGTTGTCAGAGGAGTCGGCGGTAGCCGGCCTGCGTGAACCTCACGCGGGGAATGAGTGCCGGGCACCTGGCGCCGGACAGGCCGCCGACGGTCCACCGAGCGCAGCGCCAGCACGACCTGCGACAGACTGCGCAGGTTGTGAGCCGGCAAGAAGTCGTCGATGAAGGGCAGCGCCGCCTGCATGCCCAGGGTTTGAGGGCGGTACGCAGGGGTGCCCGCCAACGGATTGAGCCACACGAGCCTGTAACTGGCCCGCTGCAGGCGGCGCATCTCCCGCGCCAAGAGCTCGACGTCACCGCGATCCCAGCCGTCGCTCATGACGATGACCGTTGCACCGCGCGCCAGCACGCGCCGGGTCCAGCGCAGGTTGAACTCGCGCAGGCATTCCCCGATGCGCGTGCCGCCACCCCAGTCTGGCACGCGCGCGGCGACGCGGTCCAAAGCCTGGGCGACGTCGCGCTGGCGCAGGTCCCGCGTGATCCGTGTCAGCCGAGTGCCGAAGACGAAGGCTTCCACCCTCCCCAGGGCATGGCGCAGTGCGTGCATGAACTGCAGGAGCAGCCGGCTGTAGCGGTCCATGGACCCCGAGACATCGCAGAGCAGCACGAGGTCGCGCTGACGCACCGCCGGGCCACGCCGGACAATGCCGACCAGCTCACCGTAGCGGGCCAGGTTGGCGCGCAGCGTTCGACGCGGGTCCACGAGCGCGCCGCCGCCGGCAACCGTGCGCCGCGAGCGTCTCAGACCCAGTTGCAGACGTTTGTACTTCGTCAGCTCGATGGCCATGGCCAGCTCGGCCTCGCTCAAGTGTGAGAAGTCACGCGCCCCCAACGCCTCGGCGAAGCTGTACGTAAAACTGCGATCTCCGCCCGGGGTCAGGGTGCCGGCGAGGGCCGGCGCGCCGGCCTCCTGCGGATGAAGGGACCGCAGGCTGCTTGAGGTTTGCGACGCGGGTGCGCCGCGAAGGGCGGCATTGGCCGTTGCCTCGCGCTGGCGGTTTGCAGGTCCCTCCCCCTGCGAGGAGCGCTGGTCGCGGGTTGAGGTCTCAGCCGAGGCCGGGTGCGTCAGCAGGTGCCAGAAGGCATCGAAGATGCGATCGAAGATCGCGCGGTGTTCTGCGTGAGACACGAAGATCGTACGTGCCGCTTCCCGCACGTCGTCTTGGCGCTCGACGCCGATTTCCCGGAGGGCGCGGGCGAAGAGCACGATGCGGTCGGGCTGAGCACCCAGCCCATGGCGGCGCAGGATGCGCCCAAAGACGACGGCATTGCGCACGAAGCGGCCGCTTTGGCGATCGTCAGCCGTCTGTGCCGTCATCGCGCCACAGCCGCGCGGGCCTGGGCGACCCGCTCTGCGAGATCGCGCCGGCTGACCTTGGCGACGTCTTCCTGATATTTGAGCAGCGCTCCGAGAGTGTCGGCAACGACATCTTCATCGAGTTCGGTTTGGCCCAAGGCCGTCAGGGCCGACGCCCAGTCCAGCGTTTCCGCGATACCGGGATGTTTGTACAGGGCGTCGGCCCGCAGGGATGCGACGAACGCCGCAATCTGGCCGGCGAGCACCGCGCCGATGCCGGGAACCCGAGTCTGGGTAATCTGCGCTTCGCGCTCGACCGTGGGATAGTCGATCCAGTGGTAGAGGCAGCGCCGCTTGAGAGCATCGTGCACCTCACGCGTGCGATTGCTGGTCAGGACGACGATCGGCGGCTGGGCGGCGCGGAACGTCCCGACTTCGGGCACGGTGACGGCGTAATCCGACAGAATCTCCAGCAGGAACGCTTCAAACTCTTCGTCGGCCCGATCGATTTCATCAATGAGGAGGACCGGCGGTGCACCGTCGCTCGCTTCGAGGGCCTGCAAAAGCGGTCTCTTGATGAGAAACTCGGGACCGAAGATTTCGCGCTCGGCGGCCCCAGCTGCCGGCACTTCACCGCGTGCCTCGGCTAACCGGATGTGGAGGATCTGACGCGCGTAATTCCACTCGTAGACGGCATGATTGACGTCCAAACCTTCGTAACACTGCAGACGGATGAGGCGGCGGCCCAGCCCCTGGGCCAGCACCTTGCCAACCTCCGTCTTTCCGACGCCCGCTTCGCCCTCCAAGAACAGCGGCTTGGATAGTGTGATCGCCAAGAAGATCGAGACCGCAAGCGGGCGGTCGGCAACATAGCTTTGACCGGCCAGCAACCGGCTGACCTCATCGATGGAGGCGGGGATGTTCACCGGGGGCACCGGAGGATGGCCAGACTGCATGCCGGATCGTTTTTTCACTACGGGAGAGCGGCTTGCCTGCGCTAAACTGTGCGCAGGTCGACACGAGGAGGAAGAGACGGATGGATTTTGACTTGCGCGGTCGCGTGGCGCTGGTGGCGGCCGCAAGCAGCGGTTTGGGATTCGCGGTTGCACAGGCGTTGGCGCATGAGGGTGCGGAGGTCTCCCTTGCCAGCCGCGACTCCCAGCGCATTGAGACAGCGGCGCGTCAGGTAGCGGATCGCACCGGCAGCCGGACGCTGGGCATCGCGTGCGATCTTTCTCGCGCCGAGGACATCGCGATGCTCGTGAAGAGCGTGCTCGACGCATTCGGGCGGCTGGACATCGTCGTCACCAATGCGGGCGGTCCGCCGGCGGGCGCCTTTGCCGCCATCGACGACGACGCTTGGCAACGGGCATTCGAGCTGACCTTCCTGTCGGTCGCGCGCCTGGTGCGTGCGGCGCTGCCGCATCTGCGCGCATCCGGCCGCGGCCGCATCATCAATTTGGTTTCCACCTCGGTGAAGGAGCCGATTGACGGTTTGGTTCTCAGCAATGGCATCCGGCCGGCCGTCATCGGACTGGCCAAGTCGCTGGCTCGCGACCTGGCGCCGGCAGGCATTACGGTCAACAACGTTTGTCCTGGCCGCATCCGCACGCAGCGGCTTGTCGCCCTCTACGGAGAAGAGGGCTTGGTCACAGCGGCACGCGATATTCCGATGGGACGGCTGGGCGAGCCGGAGGAGTTTGCACCGATCGTTGCATTTTTGGCAAGCGCACAGGCGGGATACATTACCGGGCAGACGATCTGCGTCGATGGCGGCTTAACCCGATCTTTTTTGTAGCGGCCGGGGATAGTCTCTTTGTACCGGCCAGGCATTGTCGGCTTTGTAGCGGCCGGGCTTGCACTGGCCGAGAGAACCTCGCACCGCGCACGATCCCACGTCAAAGCGTTACGTTCCCGCGGTCGCACGAGCACGACGGTCGGCTAAAGCCGACCGCTACCCGCGGTCGCACGAGCACGACGGTCGGCTAAAGCCGACCGCTACATCACCGGGCGTGCTTCGGTCTGTGCAAGCGCGACCGCTACACCAAGGCCCGGCCTCTCCCAGAAGGGTGCCGTCCTGGCCGGGGCCAAGATGGGCCGCGTGCTTCGTCTTCTCGCCGGCGGCCTCGCGGTGGTCGCCGTTGTCGTCCTTATCGCAGCTTTCTACCCCAGCACCGTTGCACCCGAACGGGGTCCGCTGCAGGTTGTGGGAACCCGCCTGCCTGAGGTGACGCTGCCCGCTCTGCAAGGGCCGGATCTCAACACAAACCTGCTTGTGGGCCGGCCGGTGTTGGTCAACGTGTGGGCCACCTGGTGCGGTCCGTGCCGCCGGGAGATGCCGGCTCTGACACATCTGGCACGTGCCATGGGGCCTCGTCTGGCGGTCATCGCCATCGATCAGGGTGAAGACCCTAAGACCGTCGCCGCCTACGTGCGTCGCTTCGGCGTCACCTTCCCGGTGTACGTCGACCGCGATCAGCGCGTCGGCACGATGCTGCACATAGTGGGACTGCCCAGTTCCTTTTTTGTCGACGCGCATGGCATCATCCGGGATGCGGTGGACGGGGAAATGACATACGACACGATGATCGCAAAGGCAAGCCGCGTGCTGGCGGGGAGGTAGGGCCGACCTGTGGGAGGCAGAGTGAGCACCAATCCGGTCTCAAGACGCACACGGCGCCCGCGGCTCGCGGGTTGGACTCTGGGCGGTGCGGCTTTGGTCATCCTCGGGCTCATCGCTTCCGGCGGCTGTAATTCGTCGTCATCCATGCCGCAACCGGGCCATACCCCGTCGCCGACGCCCATTCCCTCGATGTCGCCAGGACCAAGCCCTTCGCCGCTTCCGACGGCCAACGTCTTTGTCGTCATGGACTATCCGAGCATCCCGCCGACGACCGACCCCACTTTCGGCGAAGTGCAGGGCTATGCTCAGGTGCCGTTTGCGCCCGGCTCCGCGGCACCCTCAACCACACCCTTGCCGCTGCCGACGATCAGCTCGCAAGTGATCACCGTGCACTGTAATCAGAACATTGAATTTTTCAACATCGACGCGACATCGCCGCATACAGCCTCGCTGCTGAACGGACCGGTCACCGGCTCCTCTTGGCCGCCGACGTTTAACAACGTCAACGGTGCCGGCACGGCAAGCCCACAGCTGACGCCGATTACCTACCCGCAGTTTTCGACCGGCTTGCTGTCGTCCGGGAACTCTGTCCATCCCTCCGCGTCGCTCGTCTACTCGACCGGCAATACGCCCGGCTCGTTCCAGTTCGGGGACTACTACCAGTACCTGGGGAACCCGCAAATGAGAACGGTCATTACGGTCGTCTGCCCCTAAGTACTCCTGATTTTTCAGCTTCGTTTTTCATCTTTGTTTCAGAGCGTCGCGCTACCCTGAATGGTGCGGGTGGGGCGTTGCGCCCTGTCGCCTCACCTGCGCCGGTTTGCACGAGGGGCGCAATGGACAGGGCGCAGGAGAGTGCGGCTTTGGATATTCAGAAGATTTTCAGGTGGCTGGGCGGCGCGGGCGCGATGGCCGTCCTGGCTTCGAGTGTTGCGTTCGCGGGCTGCGGT
>CADDZI010000032.1 GCA_902812405.1 bacterium
AAAACGACGTAGCTTTTTAGCCTGGATCGCGGGAGCCGCGGGCACGCTGGCCAGCCTTGGCTCAAACGGGATCGGACGCGCCGCCCCCTCACCCCGCCCTTCACCCGTAGAGAAATCCGGGGGCGGGGTGCCGGCCTCACCGCCAAAGCCCGTACCCCCCGTTTCAGTCTCACCCGCTGCGGGCGAGCCGGCATCTCCATCGCTGCTGGCTCGCGCGACCGCCGGGTGGCTGGCACGGGTGCTTCCCAAGGCCAAGCTCACGCAGCAAGAAACTCTGGCCGTGGCGCGAGCCATTCAGGACGGCTTTGGGATTGACGACGCGCTGCGCAACCTGCCACGGCACGACCTGCCCGCGCCGGATTTTGTTTTTGCAGCCAGCCCGGAGATCCGTCCGTGACCGGTACGCAGCTTGGAGCCGCCGAGATGGGTGAGCCCGCCGGCGCCTCCGCGCTTGCCTATGCATCGCTGACCGAACTGGGGCGCAGGCTGCGAGCGGGTCAGACGACGTCCGTCGAGTTGACCAAGACGTTTCTGGCTCGTTTAGAACGTTATGGGCCTCAACTCCACGCGGTGGCAGCCCTCATGCCCCAGCGCGCGCTGGCCGAGGCCAAACAGGCCGATGCGGACCTAGCCGCCGGGCGCGATCGGGGTCCGCTGCATGGCATTCCGTATGGCGCCAAAGATCTGCTTGCCGCAAGGGGTGCGCCCACGACGTGGGGCGCAGCGCCGTTTCAACACCAGTACTTTGAACGGGATGCAACGGTCGTCGCGAAACTGCGCGACGCGGGGGCGGTGCTCGTCGCCAAACTGGCCATGGTCGAGCTGGCCGGAGCGATGGGCTACAACCGGGCGGATGCATCGCTGACCGGCGCCTGCCGCACGCCGTGGAATACCGACTATTGGAGCGGCGGTTCATCGAGCGGCAGCGGCGCCGCCGTGGCGGCCGGACTCGTGCCGTTTGCCATCGGATCGGAAACCGACGGATCCATCACGAACCCCGCGTCATATTGCGGCGTCACCGGTCTGCGGCCCACGTATGGTCGCGTCAGCCGCGCCGGTGCCATGGTGCTGTCCTGGACGCTGGACAAACTCGGCCCGTTGTGTCGCTCCGCCGCGGATGCCGGAGCCGTCTTGAGCGCGATTGCGGGCCGCGACCCCAACGACATGACGACCCTGGATGCGCCCCTCGGGCAGGCGCCGGTCAGGCACTGGCGCGTCGCGACGGTGGCCGGCACGCACGCCAAGCTGCAACCGGAGGTGGCGGACAACTTCGAACGTTCGCTGCGCACGCTGCGCGATTTCTGCACGCTGACGAGCGTCCGACTACCGGCGTATCCGTACGATGCGATGGTCAGCGCGGTCATCGCCGCCGAGGCGGCATCCTCATTTCGCGACATCATCAACGACGGGCGCGTCAAGCAGCTGCGAGACCCCGCAGGCCGAGCGGGAGCCTACGCGTACCTGACGGTCAGCGCGGTTGATTACGTCGATGCGATGCGCCGCCGTGCACAGCTGCGGGCCGACTTTGCACGCTTGTTTGAGACGGCCGACGTCTTGGTTGCTCCCACCTTCAGCACGGTTGCTTTGCCCGTGGCGCTGCCGTTCGACAAGGCATATCCGGGTACGGACGACGGGGAACTTGTGACGGCGTGCAATCTGGCCGGGGTGCCGGCCATCAGCGTACCCAACGGATTCGGCCGGCATGGCTTGCCCACGGGGCTCATGTTCGTAGCGCCTCCCTTTGCGGAGAGCGAACTTGTGGCGATCGCGGCAGCCTATCAGTCGCGGACCAGCTACCACCTGGCGCGTCCGCCACGCTTTGTGTAAACCGGTGCGCCGGGCCGTCAGTCGGCCGGCACCGCTGGCGCGAGCGGCGAGGCCGTTGTGCCGGTGACGGGTCTCTCAGGCGCCGGCTTTTTTGATCGCGCGCAGCAACGTGGCGGCCGGAACCTCGCCGCTGGCGACGTAGACGATCGTACCCTTGGCGTTCACGATGAAGATCGTGGGGAACCCGTTCAGACCCCACGACTTGGCAATGCTGAGATCCGGATCGAAAAATGTCGGCCAGGTGACGTGAAAGGCGGCTTCAAAGACGTCAACGTCGGCCTGATTCTCGGGGACAAGCTGATCCGGCGTCGATGTGGAAGCGTACTGCGATCCCGTCACCGAGATCATTGCCAGACGAGAGGGTGGGATGATCTGCCGGATCTCCCGCAGCACGCGCGTCATGCGCTGACAATGCGGGCACCAGGTGGCGAAGAGCTCCAAAAGGTATGGAGTGCCGGCCAGTTGTGAGGACGAAAACGTGCCGATCGGGCTGCGCAGCGTAAACGGCGGGGCTTGGCTTCCCACGCTCAAGGGCGGCGGGAGAATGGGGGCGGCGGTCGTGGCGGCCCCGGGAACGGCCTGGTTTCTATTCAACACCGCGTACAGGATGATGCCTACGAGGGCGGCCACCGCCACGACGGCTGCCAGGATGGCGCCAAGCCTGCGCCCCCGGGTGCCGGCCGTCGAGTGATGCTGGACCGCCCGTTTGGTGCGCGAGCTCATGTGCTGCCGTTCCTCCTCCGCGTGGGTTTAGGCGGAGTCTTTCTTGCCGCCGGGCTGCTCAAAATCGGCCATGCCGCCGACCTCGCCGCAAGCATTGCCGCTTTCCGCATCGGCCTACCGCCTCCCCTCGTCGCGATCATCGCGCTGGCTCTGCCCCCTTGTGAGGTTCTGCTCGGCATCTACCTCGTCATCGGGGTAGGACTACGCTATAGCGCGCTCGTTGCCAGTCTTGTGCTGGCGCTGTTTGTCGGTGTCGTGGCATCTTTGGTGGTGCGTCATATTCCGGCTCCTTGCGGTTGTTTCGGCCCGCATGACACCCAACCCGCATCCTGGTTGACCGTCGCGCGCGACGCGATACTGCTGGCGTGTGCCCTGTACCTTGCGTGGTGGTCCTGGGCGTCGCACCCCCGCGACGCGTAGCGGTCGCGCCTGCACGACCGAAAGAGGCTGACGTCTCAGTTGTCACGGTCATGTGAGGTCGCATTGCTTGCCGGGGCGGCCGCGACGCGTTCCACCTGACTCGCGTCGCGGCTCCCCATGCCCCGTCCCGCCATTCAATAGACAGGTGCGGTCAGCTTCAGCGTGATCGTCCTGCCGGCCGCGTACTGCGTCGAGTTGAAACCATTGGCAACCTTAATCAGGTAGATGTGGTTGAGCAGGTTGGTGCCGCTGATTTCCCACCCCAGGCGGTGCAACCCGGCACGTTGGCCGTAGGATGCGCCTAGTTCCCAATGGACGGGCAGCCGCCCGGTGCCGTTTTCAAATTGAACCGGAAATCCGCTGCCGTAGAGCGCCTGGACCGTGGCATAGCGCCCTTCAGGATCGAGCGCAAATGTGTAGGCGCCGTTGATCGTGTTCGTCTGGTCGTGATCCTCAAGCGCCCAGCTGTTGGCACCCTGCAACTGTGAGGTCGGGAACAGGAACGTTCCGCCTGAGATGCCCTCGGCCTGGCTCAAACTCTCGCCGTACGAAAGGTAGAAGCTGTTGCCGGTCTCGGTGCGGCCGTCGACGCGCACTTCCAGCCCCCGGGCCTGGCCGCCCGCCGAATTGAACACAGTAAAGAGCGGCGTACTGCCGATTTGCGTCGTGTCCAAAACGTTGTTGACGTTGCGCGCCCAGATCGTGACGAAACCGTGGACCAGGGGAGAGAAGGCATGAGCGATACCGGCCTCGTAGACCGAGTCCCGCTCCGGCTTGAGATCGTAGACCGGCAGTCGCCCCGGGCTGCCCCCGCCGATAACGATGGCGTCTCGACGCACGTCCTCCAGTGCCGGCGCGGCATACAGCCGTCCGTAGTAAAAGTGGACGACGTCGCGCGGATCGGCTTGCAGGTTGAGCTCGGCCCGCGGACTGATCTGCCAGCCGCTGACGAAGCCGGTGGAATGGTCGTACCGAACACCAGCGTTGATCGTCGCGTAGTCCGTCATGACGAACTTGTCTTCGGCGTAGATTCCCGTGTTCGAACCGCGCTGCGCGACGTTGTCGTCAAACGGCGGACTCAAGAGACCGGTCGTGGGGTCGATGAAGAGAATGCGGAACTGACTCTTCATGTTCTGCACGTCGGTCGTGAATCCGACCTTGAGATTGTGCTTGCCGAAGCTGCGCAAGAAGGCGCTTGTCAGGCCGAGAAAGTTCGAATACCGATCCTGGTAGGTTGAGGATTGCGCCGCCCCAGCCAGGTCCCGCGCGGGGTCGGGCAGGTACTGGATGCGGCCCGAACTCCACCACGGGGTCAGCTCGAAGAACCCGTTACCGTCTGCGCTCTGGTGATCGTAGGTCAGGTTGGAAAAGCGCGAGTACTCGTGCTGGTTGTCGTCGGTGCCGGCCACCGCCCAGTTGGGGTTGTTTGGATCGTTGCGATTCGTGTCAATGGGAATCTGAAAAGCCGCATACTGCTCCGAATAGTCGAACGACCAGGACGTCAAGGGGGACGACGAGTACGACAGGCGCACAAACCCGTCACCTTGGTTCGAGTCGTCGTGCAGGGGGATGGGGGTGGGGGAATCCAGCCCGCGCCCAGTGCGGAACAGATTGGCGCCCAGGAAGGCGCGAAAATTCCCGCTGCCTGCAATTTGATCAAACGAGACCCCAGCCTGGCCGTACGACCCGGCGAAGAGAGAAACGGAGCCGCCGTCCGGACCCGTAAAATCGCTGGGCCGCTTGGTCAGGATGTCGACGACCGCTCCTTGGCGCTGCCCTCCGTACTCCGCCGGCATGTCGCCGGTGAAGATTTCCAGCCGATCGATATCCCGCGGATCGATGATTTCGGAGAAGTTCTCGCCGGCCGTCTGGGGGATGGGAACGCCGTCAATCTCGTACGTGACGCCGTGAAAGCCGCGCGAGACGGGCTCGTTGTACGAGAAGGGCACGATGCCGGGGACCGTCTGCACGACCCGCTGCAGCGAGTTGCCGTTTGGCAATTCGGCGATCGTCTGCTGCGAGATGACGTTGACGCTGACAGGCTGCCCCGAGGCGGTGGCTGACATCGCGGTCGTCACAACGCGTCCGATCGTCTTGACGGACAGGCGTAGGGTGAGGGTGACGGCATTGCCCGACAGGACGGTGATGATGTCGGAGACAGGGGACAGACTGGGGGCGCTTGCGGTCACAGTGTACGTGTCGAAGGGCACCTGGGCAAAACGAAAGGTGCCCTGGGCGTCGGTGCGAGCGACGCGAGGTTTCTCATCCGGAGCCTGCAAGGTGACGGTCGCCCCTGCAAGCGGGTGACCTGCCGCGTCCACGACGGTGCCGCGCACCGACCCGTACACGTCCGCAAGCGCCGGAGCTACCGGCGGCGCGGCGAGAAATCCGAGCAGGACGACCCATATCCAGAAACAAGCCAAACGCATGAACATCTCCTCCGCAAGGTGGGGGGCACGGTTATGCCTGTCGTGTCGCGCGGTTGAGCCGGGCGGCCGTCAGGCGGAAAAGGCGAAGGAGAAGGGCGGCGGACGGTTTGCGAAGCCGAGGGAGAGAAGCGCGGGTTTGCGCAGCGGGTGGGGATGCGAAGCTCGCTGGGCGCCAGGCAAGATCCCTGCGCGAGGCTGTGCGTGGAGGCGCCTCATGAAAGCCGCAACAGCTCCGACGAGCTGGCGGGTTCGGGCGGCGGTGTAGCGTGCAAACCACCACAGGACACGCCCGAAGAGCGCTCCCATGACGACGTGCACTGCCAGCGCCGTCCAGTGACCGGGGCCGGCGATGGAAGCTAGCATGTTGCCGTGGAAACCGGACAGGTGCTGCTCGCACGATTCGACCGCGAGGAGGGCTGCCAGCTGAATGCCGGTGACGCGGGAGGTCAGCGCCAGGGGATGCACGCGCGCCAGACTGTGGAACGCCGGCAAACCGGCTGCCTGATGCATCCGGCCGCACGCCAGGTTCACCACCCGCCAGGCAATTATGAGGATCGCGGCGGCGAAACCCACGACTGCCAGCTCGGCGGCCGGTCCCTGTGCCGCATGTGCGTAGGGCGCGAGATGGCCGCCGAACGCGTGGTGGGCCTCGAGTGCCAGCTCGCAAGCGTGACCGCAGAGCATGGCAGTGAGGGCGGTGGCCGCCGTGACAATCCAAGCCGC
This sequence comes from bacterium, assembly GCA_902812405.1. Taxonomy (GTDB): domain Bacteria; phylum Vulcanimicrobiota; class Vulcanimicrobiia; order Eremiobacterales; family Eremiobacteraceae; genus CADDZI01. The sequence continues at coordinate 6,123 of CADDZI010000032.1, forward strand.
GCGATCGCGCATCATGACCTTCCCTGTATTGTCGATAGGGCCTCGAAATTCCGTCCGGCAGGTGCCGTAATTTTTCTCAGGGCATTCTCAGAAAGAGAGTGTCATAGAGACCATTCCTGGGGAGGGAAGCCCGTCCTTATTTGAGAATGATTCTCATTCATAACTCTCTTGGACGGTCGGCCCTACGGTTGTCGGCCCCGGAGCCGGCGTTTGCTTGTGCCGATAACCCTCGGAGAGGAAAAAGAGTACCCCCATATGTTCTCGCGACGGCTCCGCAGGTTTGGTCTGGGCTGGACGATGCTGGCCGGTCTGGGTTTGGGCGGCATCCTCACCCATTTCGCCTCCGAGTTCTTCGGCATGGGGGAAGCGGTGGAAACCTCGCTCTTCACGCCGCGTCACGCCTACCTGGCCGTGATCGCCCTGGTCTGCTTCGTCACGCTTGCCGTGCGCGCCAGCGGCTTCATCGCTGCGGCCGAGAACACGTGCGACCTGCGGCGGCGCCTCACCAATAAGCGCGAGGCTCTGCCCCTGCGGGGCCGCGGCTCGTTTGTCGTTCTGGCCGCCCTGCTGCAGTTTGCGGTGGGCCTGGGCAGCGCGGTTGGCGAAGGCTGCTTGTTCTGCGGTCACGACGTCGTGGCCGCCGTCGCGGGGGCGTTCGTGACAGCCCTGCTCTTGGCGATCATCCTGCGCATCCTCGCGGTGCGCCTCCCGCGTCTGGCGTGGGACGTGTGCTTGTTTTTGGCGCGCCCACACGGACAAGAGCGTCATCCCCATCACCGGCCGCGCCGGCCGGATGCGGTCAACCCAGTAGGGTTGATCTACTGGTCGGCGCAGGTCGGTAATCGTCCTCCACCCGGCCTCGCGTTCGCAGCCGCCACATAGAGCGGGTTTTTGCACGATGCGAGCCCACCTCGGCATCGGCCGGTGGTGCTCTCGTGGCGCACACGCGTGGAGGATGTATGCCGTATGTTCACGGCTTCACAGACTGATCCAACACTCGGACAGAGACGTGCCCAGATATGCCGTCCGAGCTGGTGCGGCTACCGAAGCGGCGCCCTGTGGTTTCTGGCGCTGCTGGTAAGCCTTTGCCTGACCGGCGCAGGACAGGCATTTGCCGCGGGTGCGAACGCGTACCTGAGGGGCGTCGTCACCGATGGTGGCCGGCCCGCCCCGGGCGTGCGGATCACAATCTCAGGCAACAACCTCACATTGTATGTGACGACCGACGGCGACGGCCGGTTCAGCGTGAGCGGTCTTGTCCCAGGGTCGTACGAGGTCCAGGCTGCGCGTGGCGATCAGGCTGCACGCGCCCGGGTCGACGTCGGTGTCGCAGGTGCAAGCGTCGTTTTGGCGCTGGGGCGGCTGGCGCAACTCGGCCACGTTACGGTCGTGGGTACCGCACCGCTGCGGGGCAGCGCCAGCGACGTCGTGCTGAACCGGGAGATGCTGGTGCGCTCGCCCGGCGCGGGCAGTCTCCCCGAGATGCTCATCCAGCTGCCCGGAGCGGTGCGCGGCGCCAACGGGGTCGTTCACGTCAACGGCGATCACGGAGCGATCAACTACCTCATTGACGGGGTGCCGCTGCCGCAAGCCCTCAACCGGGCAATCGGCAGCGAAATCGATCCCAGCGACGTAGCCTTCGTGGACGCGATCGAAGGTGCGTATCCGGCCCAGTACGGCTTGCGCTTTGGCTCGACGTTATCCATCGCAACGCGTGCCGGGAGCGGCCCTCCCGGCTGGAGCGGTTCGTTGGACGCGGGTTCCTACACCCTCCTCGACGACGACCTCTCCTACCACGCCCCACTGTCCGGCGGGGGCGGGCTTGTGGCGGCGGTCCACCTCGAGCAGTCAACGCGCGGCTTGGATCCGCCGGATTTCGATTCGCCCCACAATCATGCCAGCGACGCCAATCAATTCCTGCGCATGGCGTTGCCGCGCGGCAACGCCGGCTTTGCCGACCTGACCATCATCAACAGTTACCAGACATTTCAGATTCCCAACGACGTTGCCCACGGCGAGCCGGCGACGACCGACGACAACGAGACGCAAGCCGATACGTTTCTCAGCCTGCAGTTCCGGCAGAGCACGCCCCAGGATGGTGCGCTGAGCTGGGGTCCCGCCTTCAAAGTGTCGCACATTCGCGACTTTGGCGACCCGGCCAACGATTTCGCCTTTGGCGAGGCGCGCAACATCGCACCTCCGCCCTTCGGCAACGGCGGGACGCCCAACGACTGCGCGAGCTCCCTGCGCACCGGTGTGTTTGGGCCGACCACCTGCGGGTATTCCCTCAAGGACGACAAAACGGCGTTGGATGTGCTTGTGCAGGCCGACGCCGTGCAACGGGCAGGGCCCCACGAGGTGCGAGCCGGCATCTTCGTGGACGCGACGCGGGTCCTCAAGCGGTACGCGGTCACGTTGCAGCCGGGCAATTTTCTGGCGCCGCTGTTCACTCCGGCCACACCCGGCGCTGCCTACACCGTGACGGACGACAACCCCAATGAGGGCCGTACCTACAGCGTCTACCTTCAGGACTCGTGGCGGCTGGGTTCGGCGTATGAAGTAGACGACGGACTGCGGGACGACGTCTTCAGCATCCGCTCGACGGACTTCGCCCGCACCTTCGGACAGCTGAGCCCGCGCCTGAAGGTGACCCGCTTCTTTGGTTCGCGTGCCAGCGTGTACGTCTACCTGGGGCGGTTCTTCGAACCGTTTTCCTTGGAGAACGTGGATCCGCGCGCAGCTCAGCTGCTCAATCTGCCTCTGCAACCTCATCTCGCCCAATTCGATCTCAAGCCCGAGAGGGATACGCAACTGGAACTTGGCGCACACCTGCCGCTCGGACCCGGAAGCCTTGGATTGCGCGTCTGGCAAAAGAACGCCAACGACCTGATCGACGACACGCAGGTCGGGGTGACGCTTCTCCACCAGGATATCAACTACGCGCTGGGCCGCCTCTCCCAGGAAGCCCTCACCTACAGCCTGCCGTTGCCCCGTGACGGTCAACTCACCGCGTCGCTGGCGCACACGCTGTCCCTCAACAAGGGTTGTGAGACCCAACTCCTGGCGCCGTGTTTCGGTTCGCCGACCGACTGGACGCCGGCCGACCACGACCAAAGCTACAGCGCAACCGCAGACTTGGTGTGGAACGATGCGCACGGCAGTTGGTGGTCGGCGGATGTCGAATACGGCAGCGGGCTGTCGTCGGCCGTTTGTCCACCGACGACCCCTGGATTCTGCAAGCGTACTTCGCACACGGTCGTGTCCGTCGAACGAGGCATCCGGCTTGGCAGACAGACCCGGCTAAGGATGCGCATCCAGAACCTGTTCAACGACCGGTACGACGTGACACTGCTCAACGCACAGGGCAACCACGTGGCCCCGCCTCGGTTGTTTGACCTCGGCCTGAGTTTCGGAGAGCGTTAAGGACGAATGCGGTGGTAAGGGAGGGCACGGCGGCGCGTGGAATCGAGGGCTGTGCCCTCCCCCTGCGCGACTCCCGCCTACCGGGCCGGCGAGCAGGTTGCACTCTTTGTTCCCTGTTACTGCGACCTGCTCGCGCCGCAGGCCGCTGTCGCCTGCGTTGCCCTCTTCGAACGGCTGGGGATTCCCGTGACGTATCCCGAGGCGCAGACGTGCTGCGGTCAACCCGCCTTCAACGCAGGCTACCACGAGGATGCGCGCCGGATTGCCCAACGCTTCTGTGACGTCTTCGCCCCATATCCGTGGATCGTCACGCCCTCCGGTTCGTGCGCGGCCATGGTGCGCGTTTTCTTCCCTTCGCTCTGCGCGTACCCCACAGTCGGGGCGGTCGCGGCGCGTGTCTACGACCTGGCGACATTTTTGGTTCGCGTGCTCGGGAGGACGGACGTCGGGGCGTACTACGCCGGACGCGCAGTCTACCACGAGGGCTGCCACGCACGGCGCGAGCTCGGAACTCTGCCCTACTCCTTGACCCTCTTGCGCGCCGTCCGCGGCCTGGAGCTGATTGAGCCCGAGACGGTGCGCGACGGCGCGGAGTGTTGCGGCTTTGGGGGGCTTTTCAGCGTTGCCTACCCCGCACTCTCATCCTCGATGGCGGATGCGCTTCTGCGCTCCTTGACTGCAACCGGCGCGGATCTGGTTGTCTCCGGCGACGCAAGTTGTCTGCTCCACCTTGCCGGACGCGCGCGACGCACGCTGGCCGGCGCAGGCATGCGCTTTGTGCACGTGGCGGAAGTTTTGGCAAGCGATGGCGCGGGGCTTTGACGCGGCGGCAGTCCGCAAAGGGTTTGCCCATCCCGACGGCCCGCCTGCGCTTGAGACGGCGCTGCGCCACGCGCACGCAGCCTCGCTTGCGGCTCGCACAGACGTACCTTGGGAGGAGCTGCGCTCCGCAGCCTCGGCCATCAAAAGCGACGCGATGGACCACCTCGATGCATTGCTGGTCGAATTCGAAAAGCGGTGCGAAGAGCGTGGAGGACGCGTCCTGTGGGCAGCCGACGCCGAGGAGGCCGTCCGTCACGTCGTGGCAATCTGCCGCCGTCACGAGGCGCACCTTGCCGTCAAGGGCAAGTCTATGCTCTCGGAGGAAATCGGTCTGTCCGCAGCCCTGGGTGCGGCGGGCATCAAAGCAGTGGAAACCGACTTGGGTGAGTTTATCGTGGACCTGGCCGGCCAGCGCCCGTCCCACATTGTCGGTCCGGCGCTGCACTTGTCGCGACGCGACATCGGCGAACTCTTCGCGCGCCGGCTGGGCGTACCATACACCGACGATGCGGCGGCGCTCATGGATATCGCCCGCCGTCACCTTCGCGAGCAGTTTCGCAGGGCGCAGGTGGGCATCACGGGATGCAATTTCGCGATTGCCGAGACCGGCACCGTCGTCGTTGTCGAAAACGAAGGCAACGGCGGACTGGCTGCAGGGCTGCCCGAGGTCCACGTCGTGCTCATCGGCATTGAGAAGGTCATTCCACGGGTGTCGGACCTCGGCGTCTTCCTGCCTCTTTTGGCCCGGGCGGCGACCGGCCAAAAGCTGACCGCCTACACGCATCTTTTTCTCGGGCCGCCGGCCGGCACGCACCTCTACTGCATCCTCGTCGATGCCGGCCGAACAAGGCTCCTGGGCGATCCGCATGCGCGGCAAGCTCTGCACTGCATCCGCTGCGGCGCCTGCCTCAACGCGTGTCCGGTTTACCGCCGGGTGGGCGGATGGGCCTACGGGGGCACCTATGGCGGCCCCATCGGCGCGGTCCTGACTCCGTTTCTTGAGCCGGGACCGGCGGCTGCAACGTTGGCCTTTGCATCGAGTCTGTGCGGCGCCTGTTCGCAGACTTGTCCGGTAAAGATCGATCTCGCTCACCAACTGGTCTTTTTGCGCTCGCGCATCGTGGCGCAGCGCACGCGGCGCAATCCTTTGCGGGCCGCCGGGTTTCGGATATGGCGCTGGGCGATATCCAGCCTGCCGGCATACCGCGTATCCGCCGCCGTCCTGCGCGCCGTGCTGGCTATCGGTGGCGTCACCGGCATCTACCCTCCGCTGCTGCGCACCTGGTCGCGCGGTCACGTCCTTGCGGGACCGCCGCGCCGCACGTTTCGACAGTGGTGGAAGAAGAGACGCTCCGCATGACGTCGTCGCGCGACAAGATCCTGGGGCGCATTCGTGCCGCGCTGTCAGAGACGCGCTGCGCATCACCCCGCGCGGCAGACCATCACCGCCGGCAGGTGCAGCCCGCTGAGGATGAGACCACCGTCACGCAAACGTTGCCCGGCGTGGCGACCGAGCGATTCCTGCGCGAGGCGCGCGCTGTCGGCGCCTACACCGACACGGCTTGTGACGTCGCCGCCTGCGCCCGGGTGATCGAGAACTACCTGACGCAGTGTGGAGTGGTCGACGTGGCCGTGCACGACGACCCCCTGGCTCGCGCCGTGGCCGCCCACATGACCCACGCGGCATGGCGGCTGGCGTGCAACGAACCACCCGGTTTGCCCGGCGGCCCCGTGTGTTCGTTATTGGGAGCCACGGCCGCCTTGGCCGATACGGGTTCGGTCATCGTCGTCACGTGGTCGGCGGCAGACCGCGTTCTGCCCTATGCGGCCCCGATCTGTATCGTCGTCGTCCTGGCGTCTCGGGTACGGGCGGGCTTGGATGCGCAGGCGCTCGCCGGCCTGGAGGCCGCAGCACGTGAGCCCTGCGGCGGTGAAGCGGTCATCATCACCGGGCCCAGCCGAACGGCCGACATCGAAAAGACGCTGGTCATTGGTGCCCATGGGCCACGGCAGCTGGCGATCGTTCTCATCGAACGGCCGCCGGACGCTACCGGAGGCGATGCGAGGTAGCAACGTGGCGGGCGGCAACGCGGCGCACGACGTCATCGTGATCGGTCTGGGCGGCATGGGCAGCTGCGCTGTGGCCGCTCTTGCCCGCCGCGGCCTGCGGGTCGCGGGTTGCGAACAATTCCATGCCCTTCACGACCGGGGTTCATCCCACGGGCGCAGCCGCATCATCCGGCTGGCCTACTTCGAGCATCCGTCGTATGTACCGTTACTGCGGCGCGCGTACGAACTGTGGGCGGATCTCGAATCTGCGTCGAGCCGGCGTCTCTATCTCAAGACGGGCGGGCTCATGGTCGGCCGCGAGGATAGCCCCTTGGTTTGCGGTACCCTGCACAGTGCCCGGGTTCACGACCTGCCGCATGAGATTCTGGATGCGACGGCACTGCGCCGTCGCTTTCCGGCAACCCGGCCTTTCCCGGATGAGGTTGGCGTGTTTGAAGAGCCGGCCGGCGTCCTCTTCCCCGAAGCCTGCATCGAGGCGGCGTTGGCAGTCGCTGCGGCGCACGGCGCCCAGCTTACTTTTTCCGCACCGGTGACAGGCTGGTCCGCCGATGACCACGCGGTGCGGGTCCGGCTGGCGAGCGGTTCCGTTTTGGAAGCCGCCCATCTTGTCGTCTGTGCCGGAGCGTGGGCGGGGCGTCTTCTGGCCGACCTTGGCCTGCCGTTGCGCGTGGAGCGCAACGTCATGCACTGGTTTGCGCCACTCGCCGGCGCCGACCACGCGCTCTTGGAACCTGCGCGGCTGCCGGTGTACATCCTCGACCGGCCGGGCCGCCCCATGCTCTATGGATTTCCGCTGCTCGACGACGCCGGGGTCAAGGCCGCCTTCCACCATTCGGGCCTATATGCCGATCCTGAGACGTTGGAGCGGCGTGTTGACGAAACCGAGGTCAACGCAGTGCGCGATGCGTTGCGCGCGTGGCTGCCGGACGCCGCCGGCGAATGCCTGGCATCCTCGGCCTGCATGTACACGTTGACCCCGGACGAGCATTTCGTCATCGGACGGCATCCGCACCACGACCGCGTCGTCGTGGCCTGCGGTTTTTCGGGGCATGGATTTAAGTTCTGCAGTGTCGTCGGCGAGATCGTCGCCGATCTCGTCATCGACACCGTGACGCGTCATCCTATCTCTCTGTTTGACGTTGGGCGTTTCGGTGCATGCTAGGCCGCACGAACCGGCTGTCGCGCCGCAGGTCCGTCCGAGATCGTGCATCTGTCGTGGGTCGCTTGCCGTCCTGTTTGAGTATCCTGGTGCGCGGTCCAAAGGAAAGAAAAAGCAGCAGGCCTGAGTGAGCCTGCTGCCGACGTCGTGAGAGCGGCTGTTTAGGCGCGGATGCGCTGGAAGCAGTCGCGGCAGTAAACGGGCTTGTCGCCGCGCGGCTGGAACGGCACCTCGGCCGGGCCGCCGCAGCTGCTGCAGGTCGTGCTGAACATCTGCCGCGTGCCGTAGCTGCGCTGCATGCCCCCGCCGCCGTTGCGGCTGGCCTTGCGGGCCTGCCGGCAGTCCGGACAACGATTGGGTTTGTTTTGAAAGCCCTTCTGGGCGTAGAATTCTTGCTCGCCTGCAGTAAACGTAAACTCGGCGCCGCAGTCGACGCAGGTTAACAATTGGTCGGTATACACGGTTTCCTTTTAACTCCTCTTCGCGGGTGGTGGTGGTTTTCGGCTCTGGGGTGCTTACGTATGCGGAGAGGAGTGGAAGTATCTTCCGACGTCGACGTCCGTGGCAAGTCTTTCCGCCGAGTCCAAAACCGGCCCCATCATACCATTGATGCATGTCCCGTTGCAAGGGTGCGAGGCAGCCCATTTCGGTAAAGCCTGCATGGCGCGGGCCTGCAACGCATCCGGGAGCACGCGGGTTTGGCCCCTCTCGTGTGGGCCGCCCGGCGGATCGGCCCGGCATGGGAAATGCTCTTCACCACGATGCGGCCGCCGGCACACCCAGCCGGACGAGGTCCCTTCAGTTCAGTAGCGCGGCAGCGACGGGTCGATCTGCTCCGTCCAGGCACGCAAACCGCCAGCCAGGTGAGACACGCGGTGGAAACCAGCTTCACGCAGGAGGCGAACCGCACGGGCGCTGCGCCCGCCGCTCAGGCAATAGACGACGAGGTCGCGATCGCGCGGCAGCTCGGCCAGCCGCGTCGGCAGTTCGTCGATGGGAATTTCGTACGTGTTGTTCAAGGTCGCAATCTCGCGCTCGGCCGGCTCGCGTACGTCAAGCAATGCCGGTGCGTTGGGCCGCTGCAGTGCTGCGTGCAGCTGCGTGGGGCTGACGGCATACTCGTCCCCGTCCCAATCGGTACCTACAGGCTCGCACGTGTACGCCTCGTCGCGCAGCTGATGGATGGACGCCTGAGCGCTGCAGACTGGGCACGCCGGGTCTTTGAGGAGATTCAGGTGCGTGAAGCGCATCCTCAGCGCATCGACGACGAGGAGTTTCCCCACGAGAGTCTCACCGATCCCCAGGATCATCTTGATCGTTTCGGTTGCTTGGATGAGGCCGACCAAACCCGGCAAGATACCCAAGACGCCGCCCTCGGCGCACGACGGAACGCTGCCCGGCGGAGGCGGATGCGGGAACAAGCAGCGATAGCAGGGACCACGCCGTGCATCGAAAACCGAAACCTGGCCTTCAAAGCGATACACGGATCCGAAGACGTCGGGCCTGCCGGCGAAGACGCAGGCGTCGTTGAGGCAAAAACGCGTCGGGAAGTTGTCGCTGCCGTCGACGACGATGTCGTAGGCCGTCACGAGGCCGGCCGCCGTCGCCGCGCTCAGGCGCTCGTGGTGCGCGATGACGTCAACATGCGGATTGAGGTTGCGCAGGCGACGCGCGGCGCGTTCAACCTTGGGGAGTCCGACATCGTCGACCCCGAAGACAACCTGCCGCTGAAGGTTCGTGACGTCGACGACGTCGTCATCGACGAGGCCCAGGGTGCCGACGCCGGCCGCCGCCAGGTACAAGCCCAGCGGCGACCCAAGGCCGCCGGCACCCACGAGCAGCACGCGAGCTCTCTTGAGGGCACGCTGACCCTCCGCCCCCACCTCAGGTAGGACGAGGTGGCGGCTGTAACGCTGCAGTTCCTCGCGGCTGAGGTCGGCGATATCGGATGGAGCGGACTTCGGCGGCATAGCGTCTTCTTCGCGGCAGTGCGCCAAGGTCCGCCTCGGCAGCCGCCGAGCCTAGCGGCTTTGCACCACCCGCCAGACGAGGGCTGCAAGGATGCCGCCGAGCAGGGGGCCGACGATGAACAGCCAGATCTCGCCCATCGCCCACCCGCCGGCGTAAATGGCGGATGCCAGGCTACGGGCCGGGTTGATCGACGCATTGTCGATCGGAATGGCGACCAGGTGCCCGACGAAGAGCGAAAAGCCAATCGGAATACCGGCGAAACCGGCGGGAATGGCGGGTGACGTGGCGCCCAGCACGGTCAGGACAAGGACGGCGGTCACGATGATTTCCGCCACCAGGGCCGACAGCAGGCCGTAGCTATTCGGCGAGTGATCGCCAAAGCCGTTGGAGACTGCGGCGGCCGAGGTGTGCAGAAGATCGGGTCCGGCGTTGGAGGCCCCCATGAGAATGAGGGCCAAAAAGCCGAAGCCGCAGATGCCACCCAAAAATTGGGCGATCCAGTACGGTATGACGTCGGAGCCTTTGATGCGGCCGGCCAGTGCGGCACCCAGCGTGACGGCCGGGTTGATGTGACAGCCAGAGACGGGGCCGATCACGTACACCATGGCCAAGAGCGTGATGCCGAACGCCAGGCCAATGCCGAGCGGACCAATCGTTTTACCGTCAAAGATCGCGCTGCCCAAACCGACAAAGACAAGCAGCAGAGTACCGACAAATTCGGCAAGATACTTGTTCATGAAAAAACCCTCGCAGGTGCGGCATGTGCGGCCCGCTGCGGTAGAAACGGCAACCATCTCGAGCCCTTTGGTGGTTGCCGCCGGGCACCGCGCGGCGCCGGCTGCTTAGGGGGTCCGATTACCTGGACCGGCGCAGGAATCCTCGCAGTGTCCCGAGGGTCAGGCAAGCCTTTGGGTGTATGAAGAGAGCCTCATGAACAACCGCCAGACCGACGAGCCTCAAGGCCTGGACCTCAGACATATCGGCCGCCTGCACGATAAGGAAATGCCCATCGATCAGCCGGGCATGCAAATGTCCAAACCCGGTCTGGCGGACCTGCGCCGCCGCCGTCACCCCGTTGCGTGGCCCACAGCTGCGGAAGAACCGGGTCCGCTCAATCCACCACCCACCGACCATTAAGCTTGCAAGACCGCCCGGGAGTCTGCTGCAACCACACAGACGGGCGCTGTGCCCAACGGTGACAGTCTGGGGTACCGAGTGTCGCCGTGGCGCACGAAAAACCGCGGCGATGGGGGGTGCGAGTTGTGTCAGCCTCCGCTGCGCCAGAGCGCGCGGTACCGGGCGGACTGTAGCGTCTTATCGACGAAGGCGCCACTCATGGCTGTGACCCTTGTACCTCAACCTTTCGTCAACGAACCAATTCGCGCGTTTCGCACGGCCCAGGAGCGCGCCGCCCTTGAGGCCGCCATTGCCGAGCTGCGCCGGCAAGCCCGTACCTACTCGCTCGTCATCGGGGGCAAACGTCTGGCCGGTCACAGCGAATTTGTGTCGCGCAATCCGGCGCATCCCGGGGAGGTCGTCGGCATCGTGCAGGCCGCCGGCGTCGACCAGGCTCAGGCGGCCGTCCGTGCAGCGGAGGATGCCTTCCCTCAATGGTCGCGCGTGCCGGCGGAGCGGCGTGCAGAGCTCTTGTTCTCCGCGGCGGCAGCAGTACGCAAACGCAGAGACGAGTTCGTTGCACTCTTAATCCTGGAGGTCGGCAAGACGTGGGTGGAAGCGGATGCCGACGTCGCCGAAGGCATTGACTTCCTTGAATACTACGGTCGCGAGATGCTGCGCTACGCTCAGGGCAAGCCCTTGACGCCGCTGGCCGGCGAGGACAACGAGCTGCGCTACATTCCGATGGGGCCGGGCGTCGTCATTCCACCCTGGAATTTCGCCTTTGCCATCATGGCCGGTATGACGTCGGCGGCCATCGTCACCGGCAACACGGTCGTTCTCAAGCCGTCCAGCGATGCGCCCGTCATTGCCGCCCGCTTCGTCGAGCTGCTGGAAGCGTGCGGGCTCCCGCCGGGTGTCGTCAACTTTGTGCCGGGTGCCGGGGCCTCGATCGGCGACGCCCTGATCAGTGATCCCCACGTCCGCTTCGTCTCCTTCACGGGTAGCAAGGAGGTCGGACTGCGCATCAATCGCCTGGCGGCGGACGTGCACCCGGGACAGCACTGGATCAAGCGCGTTGTGGCGGAAATGGGAGGTAAGGACGGCATCATCGTCGCCGCCGACGCCGACCTGGCCGACGCCGTGGAGGGTGTCGCCGTCTCGGCCTTCGGTTTTTCCGGTCAGAAGTGTTCGGCGTGCTCGCGGGCCATCGTTGAGGCCCCCGTCTACCACGATTTCGTGACGGCACTGGCCCGGCGCGTCGAGGCGATCGTCGTGGGCGACCCGGTCGACCCCGGCTCGCACATGGGACCGGTGATCAACGAACGCGCCTTGCAGAAAATTGAGGAGTACCTGGACATCGGCAAACGCGAGGGGACCCTGCTACGCGGCGGGGAGCGCCCGTTCGACGAAGGCTACTACCTCGAGCCGACCGTCTTCGTCGATGTTGCGCCGGACGCGGTGATCGCCCAGGAAGAGATCTTCGGGCCGGTCCTGGCGGTGATCAAGGCCGAGGACTACGATCATGCGCTGGCCATTGCCAACAACACCGAGTACGGCTTGACGGGAAGCGTGTATTCGCGCGATCAGCGCAAGCTGGAACGGGCCCGCGACGAGTTTCACGTGGGGAATCTGTACTTCAACCGCAAGTGCACCGGCGCCATGGTCGGCGCCCACCCGTTTGGGGGCTTCAACATGTCCGGGACGGACTCCAAAGCCGGCGGGCCGGACTACCTCTTGCTGTTCCTGCTGGCCAAAACGATCAGCGCCAAGCGCACCACGAGCTAAACGCCGCTGCGGCGGAAGGGTCAGTATTCGCGGAACCAGACCTGCAGGCCATTGCAGATCCCAAACGTGATGATCTCCTGTTCCACGTCGCGCAGCCACTGCCGGGAGGGCAAGGTCCGGCGCTCCCAAGAGACCGTAACACCGCTGAGGAGCGGGGTGATACGGTAGCCAACCCGCGCCCCGGCCATGTCGGTTGCGGCGCCGATGAGCTGGCCGACTGCCGCGGCGAGCTCGCGCGACCTGACCATGGGATCGAAGACCGGCATGGCGATGACGCCCGAGCCTTCCACCCGGGGCGGCGGTTGCGTCTGCTTTTCTTCTTTGCGTTTCGCGAGTACCGGCATGTCCGAGATGCTCCCATCCGGCGACGCGCACCGTGCGGTCGTACGATGGCGTCATATAGCTCGGTTCGCCGACTATCATATACGATTTTGCGCCGGATGTGCATCACACATGCGCCGACAGAACAAACGTGGGAATGGCCTGGCCTCCTTGCGAGACGTTGATGACGGGACCTTCGCCCAGACGCGTCAGGATGCTTCCCAGCCGGCCCCGCAGCAGGAAGGCATTCCGATCTTCCAGGCAGGGCGTCAACGTGAGGCCGCGCTCCGGATAGCTGGGATCAAACAGCGGGTAGATCCCTTGGGCGGGCGAGATATATTCTTGGACCACCCAGCCTTCGTGACGGGCGCGCACCAATGCGGCCCGCCAGTCCGGTTCGTCGCACGACGCGCCAACGTGGACCTGGGCACCCCCGTGGCTGTCGTTGGGCTTGATGACAAGGCGCTGGCGTTGTGCGACGAGATCGTCATCCGCCCAATCGTCAATGCGCCAGGTGGGCGCAATCATCATGTGCACGGCGTCTTGGTGACGCACATCCAAAAGACCGGACCAGCGCGGGCTTTGCAGGACTGCCAAGGCCCGCTTCTTGTGCGCGATCGTGCAGCGAAATGAGCTGGCGACGCACACCGCATGGTCGCGGTAAGCGCGCGTCAGGGGATGCGTCGCGTCGTAGCGGGAGAGAAAATCGGCAACCAGCAGCCGTTTGTAGACGAGGTCAATGCGCCGGCCGCCGACCCGCAGTTCACCTGCCTCATACCTTAGGTCCTCCGGCGCGGCGACGAGCGCCGGGATGTTGTGATCCCGCAAGTCGCGGGCAACGAGTGAGAATTCGCCGCGGGTTGCGGCGCCGGCAAGATCGACGATCCCGATGTTGGGAGTGGCCGACCGCCCGGGAGCATAGCGTATGCGAAACTCATCCCAAACCGACAGCAAGGCCTGGCGCAGGGCCGCAGTGGCATCCATCTCGCGGAGCTCGTACTCGGCTGCAAAGGCCGCAAAAACCGGGACCTCGCGGATGAGGGCGGCCTGAGAGGCTTGGAACGAGATGCCGGCCGGACTGTCGGCATTGTACTCGATGATGACCGGCCGGTCGGACCACAGCGCGTCCAGACGGCCCACGCACGAGGCGTCATCGTAACCCGGATCGACCGCGCACAAAAGCCGCTCGGCCTGGCTCAATCCCAGTTCCGTGGCCAGAGCCGCGTCCGTCAGAGCCCGCTGTTCGATAACCCGGATCGCGTCGTAGAAGGCGGCAACCGTTTCCTCGAAGGTTGCAACCATGGCGGGGGTAACAAAAGCGGGCCGCAACGAGCGGCACAGCACGGTCTGTCCGAAGGTCAGCCCCGCCTCATGCTGAGCGCGGACGAAGCGCTCGATAACAGCCGGGCCGGCGAGCACCTTCTGCCGGCAGAGTTCATGGTAGCGGCGGATGGCGTCCGCCAGCCGGTTGTCGTCACGCCGTACGGGCGCAGCGGATTCCAAGGAACGCGGGCCGGAAGTGGCGACGATAGAAGTTTCTGAAGCTGGGGCGGCGCAAGGTCGGGGCCGTGAACCAGGAACCCCCGCGCGCAACGTAGTGGTCTCCGTCGAACCACAAAGACGAGTACTCGGGGTACGGGTAGGGTACAAAGCCGGGATAACCGGTAAACGCTGAGGCCGTCCATTGCCAGACGTTGCCGGTCGCGTCGTTGAGGCCCAGCGGCGTGCGCCCGTCACGTATCGTCCCCACCGCGCATGGGCCGAAACGTTCGGGCAGCTCGCCATCGCGTCGTCCGGCGTCGTCCGGCGCGGCGGGCTTGGCTTGCCGGTTAAGGACCGGGTCCCAGGTTGCTGCGGCTTCCCATTCCTGTTCACTGGGGAGGCGTTTGCCTCGAAAGCGTGCGTAGGCATCGGCTTCAAACCACGAGACGCCGGTCACCGGCGCATCTGCACGGATCGGTCCCAAGCCGGCGAAGCGCTTCTCGTACCAGGCGCCGCCGGCGGCCCGCTCCCAGTAGAGGGGCGCAGCGATACCATGCTCGACCTTCCAGGCCCAGCCTTCGTCGGACCACCACGCGCGGTTCTCGTAGCCGCCGGCATCGAGAAACTCGACAAACTCGGCGTTCGTCGTCAGATCCCGGTCGATGAAGAAAGCCGCAAGGTTGACCTCGTACCGCGGCCGCTCGTTGTCATAGGCAAATCCGGCTTCATCCCTCGCTCCGATGCCGACGCGCAGCGCCGGCACGTAGATGTCACCTGGAGGGTACCGCCGCGGCACATCCTCGGGCTCGGGTACCTGGCGTTTGCACTCGATGGGCAAGGCCTGAAGGAGAAAGGCAACCGTTTCCTGGTGCTGATATTCGTGCTGGATGACGAGGTCCGCCGCATAGGCGGGTGTCAGGCTGGCTGGCCCACATGGCACCGCGGGCTCTGCTGCAGCCAGAAAATCCTCCGCTTCGCGAAGCGTCTCGTCGAGGTAGCTCTCGATCTCGCCCCGTTCGGGGAGCCGGCGTGCCTCTTCGCGGGGCGTTTTGATCGGGTCAAAGTGAAGGTCATATTCAGGATTGGTGCTCGGCCGGTCCGCGCATTGCTGCAGCAGCCAATAATTTTGGAAGACGCCGATGTGCGCCAGGTGCCACAGGAGCGGCCGGAACCCCGTCATGGGTTCGCAGCGCAGAACGTCGTCGGAGGTAACCAGGCCGAAAAGGGCAAGTGTGCGCTTGCGAACCGCGCGCAATCGCTCGCTCACCGCGGGCAGGGGAGTGGGGATCCTCATCATGAGGCGTTTATCGATGTTGGGAGCTATTCCTCGGGCCGACGGTCCCCTCGCCGAGCCGGTCTGTCCTGCCGGCGCGGACGACCTGTGTGCATACCTCGAGGCGCATGCCAAGCCTCCCGGGGCGTGGCGCGTCGGTTTGGAGTACGAACTGCTGGGATACGATCGACGGACGCAGCGGCGACTGTCGCGCGATGATGTCCAGCGTCTCTTGCAGACATTTGTGCAGCGCGGCGGCATCCCGGCGTATGAGGAGACGGCAGTCGTTGGGGTGCGCATGCCGTATGGAGATGTCACGCTCGAACCGGGTGGACAAGTCGAATTCTCGGGCCTTCCGGAGTCGTCTCTTGCGGCGTGTGCCGCAGCCCTTGACCGCTTTCTCGACGATTTGCGCGATGCCGCGCAAGCGAGCGACGCCTTCTTTGTTGCGATGGGATTCGATCCGGTGTGCGGACTGGACCAACAGTCGTGGATTCGAAAGCAGCGCTATGCGATCATGCGCCCGTATCTGGCTCTGCGTGGCGGCCACGCGTGGGACATGATGACGAGAACGGCGGCGATCCAGACCAGTCTCGACTACGCCGACGCGATCGATCTGGGCCGCAAGTACACCGTGGCCACGCGCCTTGGGCCGATCGTGGCCGCCATGTTTGCGAATTCTCCGTTTGCAGATGGGGTTGCGACCGGGCTGAAAACGACCCGCTATGCGGTGTGGCTGGACACGGATCCCGACAGAACCGGTCCCGGCCCCGGTTCCCTGGAGGAACCGTTTGATCTCCATCGCTATGCCGAAGCCGTCATGGCGATCCCGGCCTTGTTTGTAGAACGCGACGGGCGGTTGCGCGATGTCGCCCCAACTCGCTTCGACAAGATCGCGGACCGCAGCAGCGCCGACCTGCCGCTTTTGCTGAGCACCGTTTTCACCGAGGCGCGCCTGCGCGAATACGTTGAGGTGCGCAGCCCGGATAGCTGTGACCCGGCGTTGGTCCTGGCGCACGCCGCGCTGTGGAAGGGATTGTGTTACGACGCAGCCTCACTCGAAGCGGCTCTGTCATTTGCCCCGCGCTTGGACCGGCCCGGCTTTCGGCGGCTGCAGATGGCTGTCGCGCGCGACGGGTTGGCTGCGCGATCGGAGGGTGTGGACGTGGCAGCGGTGGCCGCGCTCGCCGTGCAGGCGGCGCACGACGGCTTGCGGCGGATCGCACCGCACGAGGTTGCCTATCTTGATCCGCTGGTCCACAACGTGCTCGAGGAGCGAACCTCACCGGCCGACCTCACGCTCCGCGAATCAGGTGCGGACCCGTGGAAGGCGCTCCGCCTGCGAACCGTCGTCTGACAGCTTCTCCGCGCAAGCGGAGGCGGCAGCTCCTCCCCCGAATCTGGCTGCAGCGCCGTTCCAAGCTTCTCCGCGCAAGCGGAGGCGGCAGGCCTGCCGACTGCAGGCGCTCCCCG
>CADDZI010000033.1 GCA_902812405.1 bacterium
CCTAAAACTCCGTGCCGCTTGTGAAGTTGAACTCTTCGAACTTCACACCCGGCAAAACGTGACTCTCGGAGCGCACGAGGGCCGAGGCCAGCTCGCAGCGCCCCAATGCTCCGATGATCGACTGGTTGAAACGCATATTCTTGAGGCCCGTGGTGATGCGGCCGCGCTCGATCAGGAAAAGCCCGTCACGGGTCATCCCCGTGATGATGGTTTGCTTTTGGTCCACCAGGCGGATGTACCAAGTGCGCGTGACGAGCACGCCATGGTGGACGTCTTTGATCATGTCCTCGAGCGTGCGGCTGCCCGGGTCGACGACGATGTTGAGCGGCATCGGGCCGTCGGAACTGGGTGCCGGCAAGGCATGCCCGGTATTGGGATGGTGCAACTTCGCCGCGTAGTAGGAATCGTAGACGACGTCGCGCGCCACGCCGCGCTCGATGAGCGTCACGGGCTGCCGCGGCACGCCCTCGAAGTCGAACGGAATCCCGTGCCCCAGCGGATGCGCGTAGTCATCGCGAATCGTCACGTTCTCGCCGACGATGCGCTCGCCCAGACGGCCGCTCATGAAGGACGAGCCCTCCTCGAAGGCCTGCGCGCCAAACCCAATCCACGACAGGTAGCCCAAGAATTCTCGAAAGGCGGGCGGTTCGAAGACGACGGTGTACTTGCCCGGTTCCAAGGCCCGCGGCTGGGCGCCCGCCACAGCCTTGCGCGCGGCACGCTCGGCCAGCGCCTTCGGGTCCAAATCGTCAAAGCGCCGCGAGAAGCCCTCCGCGTAGCCGCTGGCATCGCGCCCCATCGCCTTGATGTTGATCGCGCTGTCGGTGCCGCGGTGAAAGCGCTTCACGCCCTTGGTGTTGGCGACCGCAATCGTCTCGGTCTGGGTGGACACGTAGCCCGCCGCATACAGGTTGTGCAGGCGCATGACCTTCGCAATCTCGGACACCGCCGCGGCACGCGCATCCGGCGTCGCCTCGGCAGTCGCCGGATCGTAGGCGCCGGCGACGTCGCGGACCTCTCCCTGCGGCCCAGGCAACCCCGGAAAGTCGGGGTCCTCGGTCGAGAGCTTGGCGATCTCGCAGGCCCGGCGCACGACCTCGAGGATGCCCTCTGCATCCACCCTGTTCGTCGCCGCGACACCCGTCCGCTTGCCGATGACCGCGCGCACCGATAACTGGTGGTTGCTCTCAACGACGTTTTCGTGCACGGCATTGTGCGTGAAGCGGGTCAGCGCGTTCTCACCCGCAAACAGCACCGCTTCGGTCTCGTCGGCGGTCGAAGCGCTCAGCGCCCGCTCCAACACCTCATCCAGGGCCGCCCGGTCCCACACCTCAACCGCCATATCCCACCCCCACGCTGACGTTGCGGAAGCGCGCCGGCGCCGCGCCCTGGCACGAGCGCGCCGTCTGCAACGGCTCGCCCTTGCCGCAGTTGGGCGTTCCCCACGCCACCCACGACGCTGCATCGCCGATCGCATCGCACGAGCGCCAAAAAGCTGGCGTCATGCCGGCATACGTGGGGTTCTTGAGCAGGCGCCCCTTCTTGCCGTTTTTGATCTCGTAGCCGATCTGACAGCCAAACTGAAAATTCAACCGCTTGTCATCGATGGACCACGAACGGTTGCTCTCCATGTAGACGCCCTGCTTGACGTCGTCGAAGAGATGCTCGGCGGGCACGCTGCCCGGCTCCAGATTGACGTTGCCGATGCGAATCATCGGTAGTCGTCCCCAGTATTCGGCGCGCACGCAGCCGCTGAGCGGCACGTTGGCCACACCGGCCGTATCACGCCCGGCCATGTAGCCGACGAGAATGCCGTCGCGAATGAGGTAGACGGGCGTCGCCTTGACGCCCTCGTCGTCATAGCCGTGCGTCGCCAAGGCGAGCGGGCAAGTCATGTCGATGACGACGTTGACGTGCTCGCTGCCGTAGCGGAACGAGCCCAGCTTGTCCAGCGTCGCAAACGAGGTCCCCGAAAAGTTGGCTTCCCAGCCCAGGACGCGGTCCAGTTCCAAAGCATGACCGATCGACTCGTGGATCTGCAGGGACACCTGGTCACCCGACAAGATGACGTCCATCGTGCCCGAGGGGCATTGGTCGGCATTCAAAAGCGCCACCGCTTCCTCCCCGATGCGCCGCGCGTTCTCGCGCAGGTTCGCCTTGCGAACGATCTCCCAACCGCCGGTTTGGTAGAGGCCGCTGGTGCCTGGAAAGCAGCGGTCCTGCACGTCGTGTTCGCCGACGGCCAGAGCATGGATCGCACTGCCGCACTGCAGGATCTCCTGCTCGATCGCGCTGCCCTCGGTGTTGGCGAAGTACTTCTGCGTGCGCCAGACGTCCAGCCAGGCACGCGCAACCGTTACCCCTTTGACCGCCCGCAGCTCGCGCTCCGCCTCGAGCAAGAGGGAGACACGCTCGTTCAGCGAGATGCTGTCGGGGTCGATCTCGCGCGGCGTCTTGTAACTGTCCTTATAGGCAGGCACGGGAACGAGGCTGATCGGGCGCCCGTCGGTCTTCGCACTGGCCCGCGCGACGTCAACTGCCTGGGAGGCAATGCGGTCCAGCTCGGCTTCGGTAATGTCCGCACTGGAGGCAAAGCCCCAGGCGCCGTCGACGAGGACCCGCACCGAGAAACCCGCGCTTTCGGCATCCGACAGGCTGTTGATGACGCCGTTGCGCACCTCGATGTGCTGATCGTGGGTCGACCCGAAGCGGACATCCGCATAGGTGGCCCCTCGTTTCACGGCCGTATCCAGCACGCGCTGGGAGTGGGCCTCAGATTGCACGTGGAAAACCTCCGCAGATTAAAACTTTAATCGACCGGGCCTACTTATGCGTGTCCCAAAGAGCGACCTTGCCCGGCAGGGCCCAACGCCGCGGGAGGGCAAGTTGGTGGTATGTTCCGGCCTTCGAACGGGTCCACTCAACTGCTGTCCCTTTTCCCCCGCCCTCGCGTAATACCGCAGATCACGTCCCGGCCGGTCTACCGGGCGTCCTAACGTGACCCGCGTTACTCACGCGCGGCCCACCAAAGGGTCCCCGGCCCCGGCCGCCTGGAGCTTCGAAGACGTGTCTGGCCTCTTGAAGGTGGCGCCGCGAAGTGTGCAGGCCCAACCCTCGAACGTAAGGGTGCCGGCCCTGGCCAAAGCCTTCCGCCTCCTCGACGCCATCGCCCAGGCGGGCGCTCCCCTAGGGGTCTCCGAACTTGCGCGGCGTTTGGGGCTGGGCAAAAGCACGGTCCACGGGCTTGTCACGACACTCGAGGCCTTAGGAGTTCTGCAAAGCCCCAACAGCTCGAAAAAGTACGGCCTAGGCCCGCTGCTGCCGGCCCTGTGCGCCCGAGCGACGCACCGGCCGGATCTGCGTCAGATCGCCCGGCCGAGCCTGGAAAGCCTAGCTGAGGCTACGGAACAGACGAGCTTTTTAGGCATCCCGGCCGACGACCACGTCACCATCTTGGACATCGTCCACGGGCGGCCGGGGTTGTCAATCTCGGCGCCTGTCGGCACCTCTATCCCGCTCTTGGCCGGTGCAGTCGGCAAGGTGATCGTAGCCTCCTGGGACACACAGCACCGCCGCCGCTTTTTGGCCGATACGGTACTGCCCGCGTTCACGAAAGCCGCCATCACGGAGCCCAACGCCTACGAACGCGCCGTCGAACAGACGCAGACCTGTGGCGTGGCCCTTGATGTCGACGAGTACATTGAAGGCGTGCGCGCGGCTGCCGCCGGTGTGTGGGGTCCGCAGCGCTCCCTGGCCGCCATCGTGTGGGTAGCGGGGTTCTCTCGACACATTGACCTTGCGCGCCTGGAGGTCATTGCGGGCGAGGTCAAGCGCAGCGCGGGTGACATCACCCGCAAGCTGGCCGGCCTGGCGGGCGACGGTCTGTAAACTCCCAACTGCCCGCAATCTGAAAAGGCGCACTTTTTACACCAGGCCCGGGGCGGTGGCCGGCGTGGTGTCGCATGCGCCGCCATTACGCCGACACCGAAAGCCAAATCGGCCTGCCGCCCGCCAGGTACCGGCTGCCTTTGGGGCGTACAATGTCTCTCACGTGGCTAACCGAGTAAAGCCGCTCGAGCGCATTATTGCCGAGGGCTCCGACGATACCCGGGGGTTGAAGCGGGCGCTTGGACCACTCGGGCTCATTGCAATGGGCATCGGGGCCATCATCGGCACCGGTATTTTTGTTCTCACCGGGGTGGCGGCCGCCACGCGTGCGGGGCCGGCTCTCACGATTTCGTTCATCGTGGCCGGCATCGTCAGCGCGCTGGCCGGACTCTGCTATGCGGAAGTCGCCAGCTCGATCCCCATCTCGGGTAGCGCCTACACCTACACGTACGCGACGCTGGGCGAACTCATGGCCTGGCTTGTCGGCTGGGATCTCATCTTGGAGTATGCGGTCGGAGCATCGACCGTAGCCGTCGGGTGGTCGGGCTACTTCGCCTCGCTCTTGCAGACCGCGTTTGGCATCGTCATTCCGCAGCAGTTCCAGCACGGACCGTACGACGTGGGTCCCACCGGCGCACCGCTGCACGGCATCGCCAACCTGCCTGCAGCCGGCATCATCTTGCTCATCACGTTGCTGCTCATCAAAGGGACGCGGGAATCGAGTTTGGTGAACTCGATCATCGTCACGGTGAAAGTGGCGATTGTCCTGTTCTTCATCATCATCGGGATCGGGCACATCAATCCCGCCAACTGGCACCCCTTCATGCCCTATGGCTGGGCCGGCGTCTTCAGCGGTGCGGCCTTCATCTTCTTCGCGTACATCGGGTTCGACGCGGTCTCGACCACGGCCGAGGAGGCCAAGAACCCGAAGCGCGATCTGCCCATCGGGATTTTGGGCAGCCTGGCGATCTGCACCGTGCTGTACATTGCGGTCGTCATCGTCCTGACGGGCATGGTGCCCTACACCTCGCTCAACGTCGCCTCGCCCGTTGCGTATGCGGCCATCCGGGCGGGGCTCAACTGGGCCGGTCTGCTCATCTCGATCGGCGCCATTGCCGGCCTTACGACCGTGCTGTTGACGATGATGTTCGGTCAGAGCCGTATCTTTTTCTCGATGTCGCGCGACGGGCTGGTGCCGAAGTTCATCGCCTGGGTGCACCCGACGTGGCGCACGCCGGTGGTCTCCACCGCGATTTTCGGCGTGCTCATTGCCCTCGCGGCGGCGTTTGAACCGATTGGCATCCTGGGGTCCATCACGAACATGGGAACTCTCTTCGCGTTCGTCTTGGTTTCGATCGCTCTCATCATCTTGCGCCGCCGCCACCCCGACATGTCGCGCGGCTTCCGCGTGCCGGCCGGGCCGCTGGTCGCCGTCCTGGCCGCGCTGACCTCGATCTTCCTCATGATCTTCCTAGGATATCGCTCGCCGCTGTGGTTGCACATCCCGGCGCCGTGGCTTGCCTGGATCGTGTGGCTGGCAATCGGTTACGTCCTGTACCTGGCATACGGCAGCCGGCGCTCCACCATGGCGGCCGACGAACGCGCGGCCGCCGCTGCAAGCTCCCCCTCGTCGCGATAGTAGTCTCGCCGTTGCGCAAGCTCGCGTAGCGGTCGCGCTTGCGCGACCGACGGAACGTACCGCCTCGCGTACGACCAGGGTGACGCTCCATCGGCCGCGTGAACGCGGCCGCTACGGAATCCCCGTTTAGCGGTCGCGCTTGCGCGAGGTGATAGGTTTGCCGTCTTTCCTGTAGCGGTCGCGCTTGCGAGACCGCGAGAACGTGACACCTTCGATCACATCAATGTGAGATGCTCCGTCGGCCGCGCAAGCGCGGCCGCTACGGGAACTTTCGGTGCGTGGCGATCCTAGTGGCGCTGCTTAGGAGAGCGCGTGTTCCAGGTCGGTGATGAGGTCAGTCGCCGACTCGATGCCCACCGACAGGCGCAACAGTGCATCCGAGACCCCGCGTGCCTCGCGGACCTCTTTCGGAATGGAGGCGTGGGTCATGCTGGCCGGGTGGCAGATGAGCGATTCCACTCCGCCCAGACTCTCGGCCAGCGAGAAGATGCGAGTCGCGGAGGCGATCGCCTGCGCGCGCCCCGCACCACCCGACGGCACAAATGAGAGCATCCCCCCGAAGCCGCGCATCTGGCGCTTGGCCAGTTCGTGCTGCGGGTGAGAAGGCAGCCCCGGGTAGTAGACGCGCTCGACGTCCGCACGGCCCTCCAAGAAAGCCGCTACCGCGCGCGCGTTGCGCTCGTGCTCGCGCATGCGCAGCGCCAGGGTCTTCACCCCGCGCAGCGTGAGGAAGCAGTCGAACGGCCCGGGCACACCGCCCACCGAGTTCTGGTGAAACTTGATCGTCTGGTACAGTCCCTCGTCGTTGGTCGCGACGAAGCCGCCCAGCGCATCCGAGTGGCCGCCGATGTACTTGGTCGTCGAGTGCACGACGAGGTCCGCACCCAGGTCCAGCGGATTCTGCAGAAACGGTGTCGCGAAGGTGTTGTCGACCGCTAGGCGCACCCCGCGCGGCTTACACACCGCCGCCACCGCCGCGATGTCCGACAACTTCATGAGCGGATTGGTCGGCGTCTCCAGCCAGACGAGCTTGGTTGCCTCGGTCAACGCCGCCGCCACGGCCTGGGGATCCGCGGCATCCACGTACGTGAAGCGCAGCCCGTAGCGCGTGAGCACCTTGTCGAAGAGCCGGAAGGTGCCGCCATAGAGGTCGTCGCCGACGACGACGTGGTCGCCCGCCGCCAGCAGATTGAGCGTAGCGGCCGTCGCCGCCATCCCGCTGGCAAAACACAACCCGTACGCGGCGTTCTCGAGCGACGCCAGACAGCGCTCCAGGGCAAGCCTGGTCGGGTTGATGCTGCGCGAGTAGTCGAACCCGCGGTGCTCGCCGGGCGCAGCCTGGGTGTAGGTTGTCGTCTGGTAGATGGGGACGATCGTCGCACCGGTCGCCGGATCGGCGTCCTGGCCGACGTGAATGGCTTTGGTGGCAAAATCCATCGCCTGCCCTAACCCGCCGACAGGTAGTTGATGATGTCCATCTTCGTCAAGACGCCGATCGCCTTGCCCTCGTGACCGACGACCACCGCCTGGTGGCCGAGCGAGAGCTCCTTATAGGCGCGGGTCAACTCCTCGCGCTCGTCGAGCAGCGGAAAGGGCCGCCCCATGACGTCCTTGATGAGACCGTGCACGACATCCGCATGGTCGAAGATCAACTGCATGACCGCGACCTCGTTGATGCTGCCCACCACCTCGCCGTTCTCGACCACCGGGATCTGCGAGATTTGAAATTCGCGCATGAGGTCGATTCCGCGCCGCACCGTATCCTGCGGGGAGAGCGTAATGAGCTTGGGCAGCTCGCCCTTGGCGCGCAGCACATCGCCGACCGTGGCAGCCAGACCCTCTTCGCCCAGAAAGCCGTTGGCGCGCATCCACTCGTCGTTGAAGATCTTCGATAGGTACCCACGCCCGTTGTCCGGCAACAGCACCACCATCACCGCCGACGCCGGCAGGTCGGCCGCCACCCGGTGCGCGGCGACGAGCGCCGTCCCCGACGACCCGCCCGCCAGCAAGCCCTCTTCGCGGCACACGCGGCGCGCCATGAGGAACGACTCTTTGTCGGAAACGCGCTCGATGCGGTCGATGATCTTGAGGTCCACCGTGGCCGGCAGAAAATCTTCACCGATGCCTTCGACCTTGTACGACTTGGCGGTATCGCCCGAGTAGATAGAGCCCTCGGGATCGGCACCCACAATCTGGATGGCGGGATTTTGGCGCTTGAGGTAGTGAGCGCTGCCGGAAATCGTGCCGCCCGTACCGATACCGCACACGAAGTGGGTGATTTTGCCCGCCGTCTGCGCCCAAATCTCGGGGCCCGTGGTCAATTCGTGCGCGCGCGGATTGAGCGGGTTGGCAAACTGATTGGGCTGAAAGGCGCCCGGAATCTCGCTCGCCAGCCGGGCCGCCACCCCGTAGTACGACTCGGGCGAACTGGCCGGCACCTTGGTCGGCGTGATGACGACTTCCGCCCCGTAGGCGCGCAGCAGGCGCACCTTCTCTTCGCTCACTTTGTCGGGCATGACGAGAATGCAGCGGTAGCCTTTGATGGCGGCGACCATGGCAAGCCCGACGCCGGTGTTGCCGGAGGTCGCTTCCACGATCGTGCCGCCCGGGCGCAAAAGACCGCGCGCTTCGGCATCCGCGATCATCGAGAGCACGGGTCGGTCCTTGACCGAGCCGCCGGGATTGAAGTACTCGACTTTGGCCAGCACCGTGCACGGCGCACCATCCAGGACGCGCCGCAAGCGGATGAGCGGCGTGCCGCCGATGGCATCCAGGGCCGTGTCGAAGTAGCGCATGCCGTCGGCGTGCAGCACGCCGGGGAGGGCGGGCGAATCCTGGAGGTGCATGATCCTTTCCTTAGGCCCGCGGCGGCCTGCCCGCCAAGAAGTCTTCGGTGCGGGGGTCCGTGGGCCGGCTGAAGACGAGTTGAGTTTCGCCGCTCTCGATGATTTCACCGCCCACCAGAAAGCAGGTTGTGTCGGAGAGCCGCGCCGCCTGCTGCAGGTTGTGGGTGGCGAGCAGCAGCGTGCAGTCGCAGCGCAAGAGCCCGATGACCTCTTCGAATTCGCGCTGGGCGACCGGGTCGAAGGTCGAGGTGGGGTCGTCCAGCAAGATGATGTCCGGATCCAAGGCCAAAACGCGCGCCAGGCACACCCGCTGCTGCTGGTCGGCGCTCAAACGGTAGGCGGGAGCGTGCAAGACATTCTTGGCGACATCCCACACCAGCGCGCGTTGCAGCGCTCGTTCGACGCGGGCCGCGATCTCATCCGGAGCGTACAGGCCCGCGGCTCGCAAACCGAAGGCGACATTCTCAAAGACTGATAGCGGGAGCAAGGTCGGACGGGGAAACACCATACCCGCGCGGCGGCGCAGGACGGCGACGTCCACCGCGGGCCCCAGCATCTGCGAGCCATCGATCTTCAGGCTGCCGCTGATACGCGCCGCCGGGTTTTCGTCGAGCAGGCGATTGCAGGCGCGCAAGAGCGTCGTCTTGCCGCTTTGGGCTGGGCCGATGAGAGCGACGGCCCGGCTTGCCCCGACGGACAAGCTGACATTGCGCAGGGCCTGTGTGCTCTCGTACCACACGTTGAGCTGCGCGATCTCGAGTTTGGTCTCAACCGCCGGGCTGCGCTCGGGGCTCAGTGCCACGCCTGCGCCTCCTGCCGTCGCAGGCACACGTGTGCCAGCGTGCGGCCGACGCCGACCAGGATGATGAGAACCGCGCACGCAAACGCCTGGCCCAACTCGTGTCGGGGATCCAAAGCCGCGAACCATACCGAGGCGGCCAGTGGGTAGTTGCCTACGGCGGACGCCGCGGCCAGTACGATGGCCGCTGTTTCTCCCGCCATCTGGGCGGCAAGCGTAAAGAGGACAGCGGCACATGCCCAGGAGGCGTAGAGACGAACCAGCTGCAGGAAAGCCAGTGGACTACGGACCCCCAAGGCTGCGGACACGTCGCGAGCCTCCTGTGGCACAAGCCAACCGACGTGAGCGAACTTCGCGGTGGCATTGGGAAGATTGAGAATGACCAGGGCGGCAGCGGACAGGGCACCCACATGCGGCGATCGGTCGAGCTCCGTCACGAAGTAGAGTACGACGCCGATCACAACCGGCGGAATGCCCGTCATCCATCCAAGAGACGACGGGAGAGCGCGGCGGATGCGTGTCGCGCCTGCTGACAGGTCCCACATGCCGACTGCGGCTCCGCCTGCAATGATGGCCGTGATGGGCAAAGCGATGGCAATGACGAGGAGTGTGGTCTCCAGGGGAGCCCACGGCGAGAGAGACATCGTGACTTGGGATATGGGCGACGTTGGCGGCTGCAACTGGCCGGGTGGCCCGGACCAAAGCCAACCGAGGATGAGTGCCGCGCCCAACGCCCCTGCCACGATAATGAGGATCACTCCGGCGGCAAAGATCGCAGCAAACAGCGCGGTACCGCGAATCTGAGTTGGCAGCACGGCAGACCACCGCGACGGCGGCGAAAACGCGGTTATGCCCACGGGATCCCGTCCAACTTCCGTGCGGCATGGTGTTTGACAACCGCCCCGGCGGCCAGCACCAGCAAGGCACACAGCGCGATTTTCGGATCCGGATAACCCCTGACCGCCATGACTGTCGAGGCCAAAGTTTCCAGGGAGTGGGGCCTGCCTTGCCGCGTGACGACTGCAATCACAAGCGAAACGGCCGTTGCCTCGCAGAGACCGCGGGCAAGCGCATCAAGCCAGATGCCGCGCAGACGGGGCGCGCACCAGGGTAGCACGAGATAAGCCAGGGTATGGCGCGCACCGGCACCTGTGGCGGCAGCCAGTTCGAATGCGGAGGTCGGAATTCGCGCCAGGAGGGTCCGTGTGAGGAATGCCGCCCGCGGAGCACAGGTCAGGGACACGACGATGCACAGAGCAACGAAGAGGTGTAGGCCGGAGATCGGCGGGCGCAGGGCCAGCGCGACCACAATGAACCAACCGACGGCGACCGCTGGCGCAGACTCCAACACCCGCAGTGCCAGGGCCAGGATGCTTCCAGCCGGATGATTGCCCAGCTGGTGCCTGCACAGTGCGGCCCCCACTCCGAGCGCCCAGGCTGCCGTGGCACCCAGCGTGCCCACGAGCAGCGTCATGATGAGAGGGCCTAGCAGCCGGCTGAGTTGAGGCGGACCGAGTGGTTGGAAGACGACTGCTCGCGGCGAAGCAAAGAGAGCCCACAGCAGCACCGCGACGAGAGCTAGGGGTACCAGCGAAACGAGCCCCACGCAAAAGCCGGAGAACGCAGCAAAAAGCCGCTCCCACGGGTGCGTCATGCTGCCTGGTTAGGCGGGGCGGGTCTTTTGCCTCTTTGGGTCAGTGCGGGATGAGGTGGCGGGGCGGTGCGGATTGGCTAGCGGCGGCGAGCTGCGGACTGTGACTGTGACGCCGGCTTAATGCGCGAAGGCACGCGCGAGCGCACGTCCCGCAGACCCAGGAGCCCGGGGATGGGAATGGGTGTACGAATAGGGCGGGGGCGAAGCAAGAGCCAGCAACATGGACCGGAGGCCCAGGCCCCCAGCGAGCGCTTAAGGGGTACGCAGTCGAGGATCTCAACCGTCCCTATCAAGGCGTGGCACGGCAAGGTGCTGGGTTCCGGCATGGCCGCTCCCTTACAACCCGTATACAACCCGTGATATACTTTGCGTGAAGGACTCAACATGGCTAACATCGGCGAGATCGGTGTTCCCAGCACCAAACCTGCCACGGAATGGATCAACGGCCGCGCGCGGCAGAAGGTGAACCCACAGGAGGGGCACGCTCGCGCACAGATGAGGATCGCAGCCGTACTAGCCGCATCAGGCACGTTGCTCGTCGTCCTCGTCGATACCGAACGCCAAACGTTCACCACGTTCGACGTGGAAGGCAGCAAGGTACTATCGCGCTCCGATACCTTCACGCACGCTGCGCTCCCCGGCTTCGCTATGCCGATAGCATCTGCTTTCGAGAAAGCTCCGAACAGCACACGGCGCAGGTAGCGCGTAGCGACGTCTGCTAACGCCATCCCGAAATGCCCAGGTATCGTGGCGGTCGAACCACTGCCAGGTGCGGCTGGGTATCAGACGTCAGAGTGCCGAACGTAAAGCAGCCGGTTGTAAAGAACACGCGTAAATAAGACGCAAGGATAGAAGCACCGCAAGTGGATGCAGACGTCATCGTGATCGGAGCCGGGGCTGCCGGACTTGCGGCGGCCCGCAGCGTGGCGCGCCGCTCCCTCAATGTGATCGTGCTGGAGGCGCAAGACCGCATCGGCGGCCGCGTCTTTTCGCACGACATTCCCGGCAGCGCCGTTCCTGCAGAACTGGGTGCCGAGTTCATCCACGGTCCGGCCAGGGAAACGATGGCACTGCTGCGCAGCGCCGGCATCCAAGCCGTTGAAGTCGGCGGCGATACGTGGGCTCTCGACGAGTCCGGCATCTTGCGGCTCGAGGACAGCGACTTTATGGCTGCCGCCCGGAGCGTCTTTACCGGGGACCACGCAAGCCTGCAAGATGAAAGTGTCGCCACCTTTTTGGCGCGACTGGAAGGCAACCACACCAACCAAGACTTGGTGCACAAGGCCCGCGCCTTCGTCGAGGGATTCGAGGCCGCCGACCCCGAGATCGCCGACGTGGGCTCGATCGCCGACGAGCTGCGGTCCGGCGTCGATGCCGGTGGCGCACGCCCAAGCGGCGGCTACCGACCCATGTTCGATTTCCTCGCCGCGCAATGTCAGGACGAAGGCGTTCAGATACGCCTATCGAGCACGGTGCGCCGGATCAAGTGGCAGCCTGGTTTCGTCACGCTTGAAGGGAACGCGGGGCACAACGCGGTCATGTGGTCCGCGCGCGCCGCCATCGTGACGCTGCCGGTCGGCGTGCTACGCGGGACCGCAGACGAACCAGAAGTCGCCGTTGAACCATCCCTGCCGGCGGTGAAACAGGAAGCGTTGCGCTACCTCGAGATGGGTCACGTCATCAAGGTCGTACTGCAGTTTCGCACGCCCTTTTGGGAAGAGATTCACGGCGGCCGTTACCGCAATGCCGGATTCTTTCGCACCCGCCCGAATCAACCGTTTGCGGTCTACTGGACCCAGCTGCCCCTGCGTGTGACGCACCTCGTCGCGTGGGCGGGCGGACCCAAAGCGGTTGCCCTGCGCAACTCCTCGCCGTCCGCGATCGTCGAGCAGGCATTGGAAGGTCTGGGCACACTCTTCGGCGAGCCGGCGCTGGTGCGCGCCGAATTCATCGAGGCTTTCATGCATGACTGGGATGCCGACCCGTTCACCCGCGGCGCGTACAGCTACGTCGTGGTCGGGGGAGCCGGCGCACGCGCGGCGCTGGCCTCTTCGATCGCAGGCACCCTCTTCTTTGCCGGCGAGGCAACGTCCATTGACGGTCAAGACGGCACGGTCAACGGGGCACTGGTCACTGGCGAGCGGGCGGCCGAAGAGGTCGCGGCTGCGCTTCACGCTCCCGCGACGCGCGGCGCATGAGGCAGGCCGCATTCGCTCTGCACGCCTGGACAAATTTCTCCGTCATGATCGGGTCGTCGACCGCCGCGCTGACGGGGCTCGTGTTCGTCGTCATCGCGCTGGGAGCACACATCGAACGCGTCCGCCAGTGGGAGGCTCTCACAAGCCGGGGGCGTAAGAGCACCCGCCCGTGTCTCTCATCTTCTTTGCCAGCGACTTCGGTCCGGGCAGTGAGTACGTCGGCACCTGTCACGCCGTCATCGCGGGCATCGCTCCCGCCACGCGCGTCATCGATCTGACCCACGCGCTTGCACCGTTTGACGTCGTAGGCGCTGCGGCGGTGCTGGCGGACGTCGTGCCGTTTGCGCCGCCGGCCATCGCGGTGCTCGTGGTGGACCCGGGGGTGGGCTCCCAGCGCCGGGCGATTGCGCTGCGCTGCGGCCGCGGCGACGTCCTCGTGGGCCCCGACAACGGCTTGCTCACCACGGTGGCGCAGGCGGTGGGCGGAATTCTGGAAGCGCGCGAGCTCAACGAGACGCGTTACCACGGGGTCGCGCGATCGTCAACCTTCCATGCCCGCGACATCTTCTGCCCGGTCGCGGCTCACCTGAGCACGGGCGTCGCGTTTGAGTGCATCGGTCGTGTACTCGATCCTGCGGAACTTGTCGCGCCCTTTCGCTGGCGGCTGGAGGTCTCAGCCGGTTGCGTTAGGTGCGAAGTAAGCAACATCGATCGTTTCGGCAACGTCCGGCTGTCCGCAAAAGCCGAGGTTCTGACGACAGCCGGCTTGGACGAGTGCCGCACGTTCCGGCTTGCGTTGTCCGACGGTACGGCAAGCGTCCGCCGCGTGCGAACCTATGATGACCTGGCCCACGGTGAAGTCGGGTTGGTCGAAGATTCTTTCGGGTGGCTGTGTCTCGTGCAAAATCGCGCGTCTGCAAGCGAGCTTTTGCGACTGACCCGGGGCGCTCACGTGGAGCTGTCGGGGTAAAGAGGCGGCGTCGCGACGGTCGCGCAAGCGCGACGGTCGGCCAAGGCCGACCGGTGCGGGGTTGCGCGCTAGAACTGTGTGAACGTGTTCAGGAAGAGCGCACGGTTGTCGTTATTGAGCATGTAGGACCCGTTCGGAATGCCCGGACCCGGTACAAGCGGGATCGGGGTGTTCAACCCCCAGTACATATAGTTGACGCCGACCCGCATGTTGTTGCTCAACCAGTGGTGCAACCCAATGTATCCCATCTTGCGGTCGTTAGCCTGACCGGTGTAGTAGAACGTGTAGAATGGCGCACCGTTGAGAAACGTCTCGGCATTGATGACCGAGTGTGCCCCGGTACCGATGTAGCCCAGCTCGGCGTAATTGGTGTTGGCCGCCCCGGCGGCGTGTCCCACAAGCAATTGCCCCCAGAACGCGTTGTTATCGGTCCAATTGCTGCCCGTGCCCGGGTCCTTCCCAAGGCGCGTCAGCCCCTGTACCGCGATATTCAGGCCCGGCGTCAGCTGGTAGCTCGCCCCGAGCGTCCCCACGGCCAAATTGGCCAGCAGACCCTTATACGTCTGCAGCGAGGGCACCCAGAAGCTATTCTTATAGCCTTGCAGCTGCACGTAACTGCCTGTTACCAGCAGCCTGTTTGTCGGGGTCACGCCCAGGTGCGCCAGGGTAATGAACTGCGTGTTGGGCACGGCTGCGCTCGACGCCAGCCCGTTGACGTAACCGAAGGGCTGCGTGCTCCCCAGATCCGGGCCGCCTGTCTGCCCGAAGCCAAACCAGCCGTACGCCTTGGGCGTCTTAAAGCCCAGCAAGCCGCCGTTGTAGTAGTCATTGTCGTAGGCTAGCCCCAACGGATCGCTGCGCAGCGTGTACTTGCCGACGAGCGCGTATAGCGGCGACGCGCCGAACTGGTAGCGCAAGTAGGCGTAGTTGACCGAGAACAGCCCGCCCTTATTGTAGAAGGTCACCGACGGGTTCTGAGCGGTGGTATCGACGCCAAAGACGTTGGCCTGACCAAAGAAGTTGCGGGCCTCGACCCGTACCGCGTAACTGGTTCGCTTGTCGAGGTCACCCGAGAAGATGAGGCGGAAGTCCTCGAGACCGGTGCCGCGGGAGTTCGTGCCGACGACGTAGCTTTGCGCATCGTCTTTGACGAGCGTGCCAGGTTTGAGCGGCGTGCCATTGGGTGCAAAGGCACTGACCGTCTCGGTGTAGGTGCCCGGCGCCCGCACGTACGCAAAGGCGTGAATTTGCATGCGGTTGAGCGTGGATTCGACCGCCGTCAGACGGGTATCGAGCGCGGCCTGCTTGGTCTGCAGGTCCTTGATCTGCGCGCCGTACTGATCAAGCAGCGCTCGCGCATCGGCAATCGCCTGCGCGTTCACTTTCACCGCGCCGTTGGGGTCGTTGAGCTGATACTCGAGCTCCGCGACGACGCGGTCAACCATGACCGCCATCTCGTAACGCGTCAGGTTGCGTTGCCCGTGGAAGAGGCCGTCGGGATAGCCCTTGAGGTAGCCCATCGCGTGCAGACGCACGATCGCCTTGTAGGCCCAGGATGACGGCGGCACATCCGCAAACGGGTTGTCGGCCCCGGTCGCGATGACGAGGTTGGGACTGGCCGCATTGGACGCACCATCGGCGCTTGCGTCGGCGCCGGCCGACGCAGCGCTGGCCGCATTGGACGCTCCATCGGCGCTTGCGTCAGCGCTGGCCGACGGGGATCCGCCTGCCGGACCTGTGCTACCGGTCTGGCCGGCCTGAGCTGGCGCCGATGTCGTTTGCCCCGCTGAACCGGAGGAGCCGGCGCCTAACGGCCGGCCGGTCACCCCAGCGGCTCCGCCCGCAGGCGAAAGTCCAGAGTTTCGGCCGGAGGAAACGGCGGCCGGCGAAACCACCGCTGGAGCCTGGGACATCGCGTTACCGGCAGCTCCCGATGGCCCACCTGCCGTACCATCTGCGAAGGCCGGTTGCACAAGGGTTGCCGGCAGCAGCACCAACACAGTGGTCGCGGCGGCAAAAAGAACGTGGACAGGTCGCATGAGCGGTGATCCTCTCTAGAGTGGCAAGCCTTTCA
The DNA here is from genome assembly GCA_902812405.1 of bacterium. Lineage (GTDB taxonomy): Bacteria > Vulcanimicrobiota > Vulcanimicrobiia > Eremiobacterales > Eremiobacteraceae > CADDZI01. The sequence continues at coordinate 16,069 of CADDZI010000033.1, forward strand.
GAACCAGACTTTATGATGCAAAGAAGAGGCGCTAGAGGACGCTAGGAAAGACGCCTGGCGTGCCCGCTGTTCGCAGGCACGCCGCGCACCCCTTGTGCGCAGTGCATACCCGCGGCACAACCGGTCCCGGCGGGCCGCGGGTGCCTTGGTCAGTCTAGGCGACTTTCATTAAGGCGCCGTCAAGCCTACCTTAAGGTCCCTTAAGCTGCCTCCCACCTTCGCTAACGCACCCGCAGCGAGTACACGAACTCGATCGTCCGGTATGGTAGCCCAAACCGCTCTGTCGCCTGTGCGCCAAAGAAGGGCTGGTAGTCCGAGGCCGTCGCGTACTTGTTGAGCGCCAGCGGATAGCCTTCGCCGATTAGGCCTCGATAGTCGGCATCCGTCTGCCACAGGTTGTTGATGGTGACACTGAGGATGCCGCGACCGATGGGCGCCGAGAGCGTCAGGTTACCGTAGGTGTAGGCCGGCAGATTTTTGGGATTGTTCTCTGAGACGTGGTAGGTCGCCAGGTTGACGTCTAGGCGCTGGCCGATGAGGTAGTCGAAGGCGACATTCCACTTGTGCAGCGGAATGTTGGGCAGCTGCGAGCCTGGGATGAGCGTCAGATTCCCCCCGTACACCGGATTGACGAGGCTCGGGTCGCTGGACACGAGGAAGCTGGACGTCGTGCCGTAGTCGTAATCAATGGAGAACGGCTGGCTGATGCGGATGCGCCCGGAGAGATCCAGACCGCGCGCCATCATGTGGCCCAAGTTGATCGGACCACTCACGCCGAGCAGGCTCAGCGCCTGGGCCTGCGTGACGCCGCAGAACGACGCGACCAGATTGGCATACGGCGCCGGGTTGAACGGCACGCCGAGGTCGGACAGCGGCACCGTCGCACTATAGATCTTCTGGAAGACGTTTTCGCTGTACAGGGTAAGCTGCACCGTCGAATCGCCGCCGAAGCGGTGGCCGTAGCCGAACTCAGTGTCGATGCCCTGCTCCGGCTTGAGGTCCGACGACGGCAGGTTACCGACCGAGTTGAACCCCGAGCACTTGATGTTCCCTTGGAACGATCCTAAGGCGGCCGGGCTGAAGACCGACAGCAACTGCGACGGGAAGGGTTGCGCCGACGTCTTGCCCCCCGCCAAGCGGAAGACGTTGTCGCCTGTTTTGTACACGAACGCCAGGCGCGGATCGACGAACGACGTGTTGGTGACCGTCGAGTGCTTGAACCACAGATTGAGGTAGGTCGTCAAGGGCGAGGCGACCGGGTTATACGCATCACGGATGAAGAACGAGGTGTCGTGAGTGATGGGGGCGGGCTTTTCTTGAGCTCCGCCCGGACCCCCGACGCGGTAGAAGTACGCCGAGTTCTCCCAAAAGTACCCGAGGCCCAGCTCGTTGTCCGGCACGATGATGTTGTCGGACAGCGTGGCGCCGGTATCCGCCGCCCTCTCGTTGTACCAGTACGGATTGGGCACGCCGTTCGGGTAGGGCGGCACGTAGATGTACGGCAGCTGGGCGGTGCGGTCGTACGTGTGCAGGTAGATGTTGCTGAACGTGTTCAGCGCGATCGTGTTCTTACCCACGACGCTCTCGTAGCGCAGGCTGTAGCCGTTGGCGCCGAAGGACTGCCAGGCCGGTCCGGCACCTTGCCAGCCGTACGTCGCCTGGGCCCACTGCTGGGGCGTGATGCACAGCGGATTGGATGGGGTTGAATTGTCGGGCGGGCTGCCGTTGGCGTTGGGCGGCGCGGTGAAGGTCGCCGGATTGGCCTTCGTGCAGCTGTCCGAACCCGAGGCGCGCGCCGCCGCAAGTTGCGTTTGCCCGGTGGCCAAGGCCACTTCGTAGGGGAGGTAGTCGTTATCGCCGTTGCCGGTCTTGTCGTCCCAGTAGTTGCCCGACAGCCACGTCAGCGTCAGGTGCGAGGCATCGCTGAAATTGAGCTGGGTCTTGAGGAGCGAGCCCTTGTTCGTGAGCGCGGTGTCGTCTTTGTAGATCCCCAGGCGGCGCACCGCCGGGTTGGTGGCAAAGGGATCGTAGGCCGCTGCGGGCTGGTAGATGTACGCGTTGTGGAAGTACCCGTCTTGGCCCGACGTCCCTAGGGCCAGAGCATAGCCGAATTTTCCGCCGGTGGAGGTGCCGGTTGCCTGCACGACGCTCGTCAACTTGTCCCACGTCCCATAGCCTTGCGTGAAGGTTGCTTCTGGTTCTTGCGTCGGAGACAGCGTCTGCATGTCGATGACGCCGCCGATTGCGTTGACGCCGTACAGGTCGGAGCCCGAACCGTAGAGCACGTTGACGCCGCGCAGCGCGAAGACCGGCGACAACTCCCAGTTGTAGCCGCGGCTAAAGCCCGGGCCGATCGGATTGCCGTCGATGAGCGCGGTCGTCTCGAGCGCGCCGATGCCCCGAATGGTGAGCACGATATCATCGCCCGGCGCCGCGGTCTCGCTGCCGTTGACGTCCACGCCCGGCAAGCGGCGCAGCGCATCCGCCGCACGGAAAACCGATTGCTTGACCATGACCTGCGCCGGAACGGCGGCGGCGACGACCGACGCCGTCTGGAGGGACGACGAGGCGCGAATCGTCGTGCGGCCCAGAGTCTTCACCGCACCCTCCGTCGCGCGATTGATGGCCAGCGTCACGCTTTGATCTTGGCCTGCGGCAAGGTCGAACGCCACCGACTCGGTGCGCTCGTAGCCGGCAAGGGTGGCGACGAGGACGTAGCGACCGGGCATTAGATTATCCAGGCTGAAGGCGCCCTTGGCATCCGTTCGGGTCTTCGCGGGCGTCGGGCCCTCGGTCTGCACGGTGACCCCGGCCAAGGGCAGGCCGCTCGTCGCCTCGATGACGTTGCCGTCGATGCGCGCCGTGTCGGCCGCCGCAGCCACCACGGCCGAGACGATCATTGCCGAGAACGCCCAAAGACATGCATGCACGAGCCTACGCAGCGGCCACCATGCGCGGCCGAGGTGCGAGAACCCGGCTTTGGGCATCCTCGCCGGCGTGGGCGGGGCAGCGAGCCGTTGCGTTGATGCCGCTGGAAACGCAGAGTGCGGCTGCGGCGTCAATGCCGGCCTGCGACGGGCGCTGCGGATGTGCCGGATCAGACAGCGTCGATGTGCCTTGAGCGTTGGTGTCACGTGGTCGTATGCCTCCTGTTTATACACGGTAGGTGACGGTGAAGAAGTACTGACTGGGCGGCAGACCAAAGCGCTCGCTGCTCTGCTGAAAAGCGTTTTGGTCCGTCCCGAAGTGATTTTCGGCGTGGAAGACACCCAAGCCGAAATAGCCGTAGATCTGGGCGGCACTGTTGAAGATGTTGTTGATGCCCAGAGTGAAGGTTGCGTGAGCCACCTGCTGCGAGAGGCTCGCGTTCACGAAGCTGAAGGCCGGGCGGTTGAAACTGTTGTTGGCCCCGATGTAGTGGCCGTCCACGGCGATGTCAAACCCCGAGGGAGACGCGTACTCGATGCCGAGATTGGCCTTGTGCAGCGGCACATCGTCAATCTGCGACCCGTTGATGATCGTGACGTTTTGCTGCAGGATGCTGTCCGGAACGCCGAGGTAGGCCGCCGACTGCACGTCGTAATCCGCGCCCACGATGACGCCCCGAGCTGGGTGCAGGCTTGCGTCCAGTTCGATGCCCCGGAAGCGGGCCGCAGCGGCGTTGTACGTCGTGCTGACCGACAGGTTGGCCAGCGTCGGATTGTCCTTGCAGATGTCGTGGATACGCTGCAGGTAGGCCTGAATAAGGTCGGGCGGCACTTGGGTTTTGCCCAGCGCAGAGAGGGGCAGGTTGCCGCTGAACAACGCGTTGTTCTCGTACGTGTCGTAGACGTCCACCTGCACGACGCTCAGGCCGCCGAAGCGGTGGCCGTACGCCACCTCGGCGTCGGTGGCGGTTTCCGGCACGAGGGTGGGGTTGCTGACGCTGCCGATCTGCGTCTGCAGCCCGCCGCAGCTGGGATTGATGTTGCCGGGCGTCGTGTTGTACGACGGGAAGGCATAGAGCAGCGACGGGTCGGGCTCGCTGTTGGAATGCCCGGCAGCCAGGCGCACGACGTCGTCGCTTGTGGGCCGGAACTGCAGTGAGAGACGCGGGTCAAACGACGTGATGCCCGTGTTGGCCGAATGTTTCAGCCAGAGGTCCGCAAATGCCGAGAAGTGTGCAGTCGGTGTATACTGGTCGCGCACGAAGACGCTGTTGACGTTCAGGCTGAAGGCCTGGGCCGCGGCCAGCTCGTTTGTGATGTTGCCGAACGCATCGACAAACGGATAGACCGTACCGGTGTGCAGCTGATGCTGGTAGTAGTAGCCGAAGGTGAGGTCGTGGACCGCACCGCCGATCTCATCGTCGAGCAGAAAGCCGCTCGTCCGGTAGAAGTCGCTGTGGAAGGACTGGTTGGCGACGGCGCGGTTGTAGTCCAGCGCGTAGTGGTCAACGTATCCGTCGAGCGTGATCTGCCCGATCCCCACCCCTTGCGTGAGCCGCGCATGGTAGTCTTGGTTGCGGATCGCCTGCCACGGGCCGCCTCCGCCGCCCGCCGGACCGGAGGACCTGGCCGCATACACCTGGGGCGGCAGGCAGCTGTAGCCGGCAGGCGCATCGGTGAGCGCCGCCTGCGTGTAATTCGTGCACGTGCCGTCCACTTCGCTCGGCGTGCCGCAGTTGCTCAAGCACACCGACGACTGGCCGCCGTTTGCCGCCAGGCCCTGCAACGTGTTGTACAGGTTGTAAGGGTAGCTGACGTAGTCGTTGTCGCCGTTGCCGCTCTTGTCGTCCCAGGAGGTCGCCGAGTAGGCGGTTAGGGTGAGGTTGGTGCGCGGCGTCAGCGCATAGATCAGTTTGCCGACATCGTTGCGCAGGACGTAGGCCCCGCTGACCAGGTACGTATTGGCGGCGATGTTGGAGGCACGCAGGTTGATGCCCAACAGGCCGGACTGGGTAATCAACTGCGGCGGGAAGTTGCCGACCGTGCCCTCGACGCCGTGCGAGAAAGCGTACCCCAACTTGGACACCGTACCCGTGGCCTGGAGGCCGGTGAGGGATTTCTCGTTGCTGCCAATGCCTTGTTCGAGCAGGACATGCGGTTGCTGGGTCGGGTTGATTGTTTGGAAGTTCACCGATCCGGCGATGGTGCTGGCACCGTAGATGCCGGTCGCACCCGAACCGAAGACCGTCTCGATGTCGCGGATGCCGAAGAAGGGCGAGACCTGGTAGTCGAAGCCGTTGCCGAAAGCGCCGATGGGGCCGATCGGATGGTCGTCCAGAAGCGTTGCGGTCTCGGTGGGGTCAAAGCCCCGGATGCTGACGGCCAGGTCGTCGCCGACCGACGAACTGGTGTACGTGTTGACACCGGGCATGGAGATGAGCGCGTCGCCGGCCCGCATGTAGTTGTGGGTTTGCAGCACGCTGGGCTCGACGTGGGCGTTGATCGTCGTACTTGTTTGAAGGGTCGAGTTGGCCGCCACCGTGACGCGCCCGATCGTGCGCGCCGCACTGATACCGGACGACACGGGGGTGAGAGCAATGCTCAGCTCCAGCCGGTCGCCCGGACCCAGGAGAAGGTCGCGCGAACGGGCGGTTTGATAGTCGGGCGCGCTGACCGTGAGGACACACTGACCGGTCGGCAGGCCGGTGAGGGTGAAGGAGCCGTCGCCGCGAGTGGTTGTCACAGCCGGACCAGCCGTACCCGCGCACGCCGCCTCCACGTGCGCGCCGGGGATGGGCAGGCCGCCGTCGCCGTCAACGACGACGCCGTGCACCGCCGCGCCGGACGGCGGCGCGTTGTCGGCCCGCACTTCGGCCGCCGACGCCACGCTGAGAAGCAAAACAGAGCAAGCGGCAAACAGGCCGCGCAGCGATCGCATCACAATACAGCCCAACGCCTCCGAAATCACCGGGAAGACCACATGGTCTTCTCGAGGCTACTGTACGTAATGCGGGTTAAGGTTGTGTGATGCTGTGCTTAAGAAGGTTTAATGCAACTCAACGCCGGCCCTCGGCCGCGTCCACGCGGCGGCTACAAAAAGGGATTCCGCCTGCCCTCTTGCCGTCCGCCCCTTGGTCTGCAGCGGTCGCGCTTGCACGACCGACAAAACGTCCTCGTCTCTCGATTTTTCGGAAACCCCAAAAAAATCTTCCGGCGATAACGCAACGTTAATCTGGACCTGCTACCATGATCTGCGAACGGTGATGAGCCGTTCACTCAACTCGGTCTCCCAGCGCAACTCCCGACTCGAGGCTGCCCGCCACCCACGGGCGGCCTCGCTCGCTTCATCCAGGGCCTCACGTTCTCTCGGTCGCGCAAGCGCGACCGCTAC
>CADDZI010000034.1 GCA_902812405.1 bacterium
GGAGAAGGGCCCGGTTGGGGTAGGAATTGGGAAGGGGATCGCCGAGGCTGCGGAGCGCGGCGTCGTGGCAGGCGGCGAAGCCACGGCTGGTACTGCTGGTGTTGGCGTCGCTGCCGGGAGCGGCGATCGTACCGGCGCGGGCACGGGAGAAGCCGTCGCGGCGACCGGCGCTGCGGACGCCGACAACGTCTGCGTAGGAATGAGCACCGCGGTGGCGGCAAGGGCAAAAAGACAAAGTCTGGCACGAAAGAGTCTCTCCATGCCGCGCCTTTTGGCCAGGCGCCCGTGCGGGCCTTCTGGAGAGGGGCGTCTTCCCGGAAAGCGATCTGAACTTTCGCGGTTCGATTTCCTCACGCTCACGCGGTCAGCCGGACCGTGCACAGACCGCACTCCTGCGCCTCCGGATTTTTCTCACGGGCGCCGGTTTGGGGACCGGGCCAATGGCAGGAAAAACGATTGGTGGTTTATAATTAGGTGCCAAACCATTAGGAGCTAAAGTATAAAGATGCGGATGACAGGGCGGACCGAACCTCATCGCGCGGCCGATATGGCCGCCTTGCGTCACGCCATCGTGCAGACGTGCCAGCGCGAGGGGTATGATTTCGACACGCTTAATGCGTGGCTCACGCTCAAACGCACGGGGGCGGACCTGGACAATTTTTCCACCGAATACTGCAAACAGTTCGGTCTGACGCCCGGCCGTTGGGGCGTCCTACTCGTCCTGAATGCCAACGACAACCGGCCGCTTTCCCTGACGGAAATGGGAGAGCACTTGCTGTGCTCGCGCCCCAATATCACCGGCCTCATCGATGCTCTCGTGGAGGAGGGGCTCGTTCGACGCATTCACCACCCCGAAGATCGTCGCATCATCCTGGCCCAGCTCACGCCTCAGGGCCGAGACTTTGTTCGCACTCATATCCCGTACCACTATCGCGCCGTGAGCCTGGCCATGAGCGCCCTGACCCGCCAGGAGAAGCGTCAGCTCGTCGCGCTCCTCGACAAGCTGCGCGCGCACGTCAACGCGGCAGGTATTCCGCATCCGGAGGCAGTCTAACGTCATGGCAGTGGCCGCTCCCGCCCCCGAACTCGTCGTTACCGGCCGCAAGCGCCGGTTCCTCGTTCCCCTTGTCGTTGTCGCCGTTCTCGTCGGTCTGTTCTACGGGATTCGCTTTCTCGTGTACGCCGCACACCACGTCGGTACCGATGACGCCCAAATTGCCGGTAACATCACGACGATTAGTCCCAAGGTGAAAGGGCAGGTGGCCGCGGTCGACGTCGACGACAATCAATTCGTCCATAAGGGCCAGCTGCTCGTCGTCCTGGACGATCGTGACTATCGTGTTGCGGTCCAGCAGGCTCAAGCCGCCTACGATCAGGCCGTCAGTAACCTGCGCGCCGCGGCGACGGCCGTACCCCAGCAGTCAACCCTCACCGCAGCCCAGATGGCGCAGGCGCGGGCCGGCATTACTCAGGCCGCGGCCGGTGTCTTAAATGCCCAGGAGCGGGTGGCAACCGCCGAGGCTGATTACATCGCGGCACAGGCCAATGCCGTCAAGGCAGCGCAGGACGAAGCGCGCGCCCGCACGCTGGTCGCGGAGGGGGCGATTTCCCGGTCGGACTACGATGCCGCCCATGCCGCCTATGTCACCGCACTGGCCAACCGCGACGCTGCCAAGCAGGAGATCGCAGCCGCCCAAGCCGCCGTCGCACAAGCACGGGCACAGGTGCTTGCCAGCCATGCACAGCTCCAGCAAGCCCAAACCGGCCGGCAGACAACCGAGATCAAATCCGCGCAGGCGCGCGTCAGCGAGGCCCAGGTTGAGGCCGCAGCGGCGGCCCTCGCGAACGCCAAGCTGCAAGAATCGTATACACGGATTACCGCGCCCATCGACGGCGTCGTGAGCAAGAAGTCGGTCAACGTTGGCGATACGGTGTCGGTTGGCCAGCCCCTCATGGCGATTGCTGACCAGGCACACCTGTGGGTGGTTGCCAACCTCAAGGAGACGCAGATTCAGAACGTCCGCGTCGGTCAGCCGGTCGCCATCCACGTGGACGCCTATCCGCACCAGACGTTCAGCGGCCGTGTCGAGAGCCTGTCTCCCGCAACCGGCGCGACGTTTGCCCTCATTCCGCCCGATAACGCCAGCGGCAACTTCACCAAAGTCGTCCAGCGCGTGCCCGTTCGCATCTCGATCGACGCGTCCTCCGACCCGCAACACGTTCTGCGCCAGGGTCTGTCGGTCGAGGTCAGCATCGACACGACCAACCACTAGACACCGGCCTCGTCACGGCGACGCCGTCTCAAGATCACGATGCAGCAGCGAACGGAACCGCTCATCACAGGCAACAAGTGGCTGATCACCATTCCGGTGATGCTGGCGGCGCTCATTGCCGTGCTGGATGCGAGCATCGTCAACGTCGCCCTGCCCAACATGCAGTCGAGCTTCGGTGCCGGCGTCGACGAAATCGACTGGGTCATCACAGGCTACCTCATCACCAACGTCATCATCATCCCGACCACCGGCTGGCTGTCGAGCGTCTTCGGTCTCAAACGCTACTTCGCTTTGAGTCAGCTCGTGTTCGTCATCGCCTCGTTTTTGTGCGGCATTTCCTGGAACTTACCGTCGCTGGTCTTCTTCCGCGTCCTGCAGGGCATCGGCGGAGGAGCGATCTTTCCGGTTGCCCTCACGATTCTGCTGGAAGCCTTCCCGCCGTCCGAACTGCCGATGGCATCCGCGCTGTACGGCATCGGAGCGACCCTGGGGCCGGCCATCGGACCGACACTCGGCGGCTGGCTCACCGACACGCTGTCCTGGCAATGGATCTTCTTCGTCAACATCCCCATCGTGACGGTCTCGGTCATTTTGAGCCAGCTGCTCATCGGTGAAAACCGCAGCGTGCTGGCGGCGCGCGGGCGTGCCCCGATCGACGGCTGGGGTCTGTTCACCGTCGCCACCTGGCTGGGCACACTTCAGGTCGTCCTTCAAGAAGGACAGCGCGACGATTGGTTCCACTCATCACTCATCGTCGCGTTGACCGCCGTGTCGGCGGCTGCCTTCCTGGCGTTCCTCGTCATTGAGCTGCGCTCGGCGCACCCGCTCGTGAACCTGCGCATCTTCAAGAACCGAAACTTCGCCCTAGGGTCTGTGGCCGGCAGCATGCTCGGCGCGTGCCTGTTTGGCTCGCTGTTTTTGCTGCCGCTGTTTGCCGGGAACCTCCTGAACTACACAGCTCTGCAAATCGGCCTCATCCTGCTGCCGCCGGCTTTGGTGAGTCTGGTCTTCTTTCCGATTGCCGGCCGGTTGTCAGGCCGTGTCGATCCCCGCATTTTGATGGCCGTCGGGATCGCGCTCTTCTGCGTCTCGCTGTATGGCAACGGGTTCAATACGCTGCAAACCTCGTCGCAGACGCTCGTCTTCCTGCAACTCTTCCGAGGCATGGCGTTGCCGTTTCTCTTCACATCGGTCGGCGCGATTTCTCTGTGGGCTCTGCGGCCCCATGAAAAGGCCGATGGGTCCTCTCTCTTCAACCTGACGCGCACGCTGGGCGGCTCCATCGGCATCGCGGTGATCGGCACGTCGCTCGTCGCCCGCCAGCGATTTCACTTCGACCGCTTCGGAGAATCCATCACGCAGTTTTCCGTGGCCACACAACAGCGCCTGCTGCACCTGCAGGGCGCGGTCAGCGCACACCTCGGACCCGGGTTGGCGAAGAGTCAGGCGCTGGCCATCCTCTCGTTGCAGCTTACGCAGCAGGCGTACGTGTCGGCTTTCCAGGACCTCAATCTGGCCCTGGCCATAGCCTTTGCCTGCACGTTGGCCATTATTCCGTTCTTCAAGTTCCGTCGTGTGTCTCAACCCGCGCCTGCCGCCGTCGCACCGCCGGAGCCTGCCGTAGTGCGCCCCGTACTCGCGGCCGTCGACTGACGCCCGAGTCCCTTCAGGTAGCGGCCGCGCTTGCGCGGCCGAGAGAACGTCCCGGGTTGCGGCGCGTGGGGTAAGGTGTACCTCCCGTCGGTCGCGCAAGCATGACCGCTAGGCTCCTGGTAAGGTGTAACCTCTTGTCGGTCGCGCAAGCGCGACCGCTACACTTTCTGAGGTAAACGCAAGCGGTAGGTCAACTCTTGGCGGATGCGGCGCTGAGGAAATAGGCCGTGCGCGCGGGTGCCCCTCCGAGCGCCTGGGCGGCCTGCAAATTGGCTTGTGCTCCGCGCAGGTCGGCCTGCATGAGATCGAACATCCCGGCCAAAAAACGCGCCGGCTCGTATGACGGGTTGAGTGCCACCGCCTGCGCGGCTTCGGTGGCGGCGCGCGAAAAGTTTCCGCGCTGCGCATCGACGACGGCCAAGCTCGTGTACATCTCCGCCCGCGGCGCCCGAGAGAGTGCGGCGGCGAAGAGACTGGCCGCCCTATCCATGTCACCCTGCGCCTGCGCCGTCAAACCCGCGAAGTACGGACCGCGCCAATCGGTCGGCGCGAGATCGGCGGCGTTCTGAAACGCCGTCTCAGCCAAGTCGACGCGGCCACTCAAGAGTGCGGCGGCGCCGATACGCAAGATGGAGGCAACATCGGGGGGCTTTGCCATCAGGGCGAAGTTGAGTTTGGTACGCAGCGACTCGGTGGATTGGTTCGGATCGACATCCGGCAGCGTATGGGTGAAACCCAGGTCTTGGGTGACGTCCAGCACGTAGCTGCGGGCTTGCGCAACCAGAGCCGGCGTCACGGAACTGCCGGGGCCGGGCGCCAGGCCCACTTGCGGCTGCGGGGTTTCCCACGGCGGGCGACTGGGGGGACTTGCCGCGGCGACCACCTCGGGCGGAGTGGGAGATGCCGGACCGACCTTCACGTGAACCTTCGTCGTCGTTGTGAGGTGGTGACGGGCGGGATGTGCCGTCGGGCCTGCAAGAGCGGGCGCCGATGCCGCCGGCGACGGTGAGGCCGGATGCGGGGCCGATAACTGACGTACCTGAAGCTTGGGCCGAAGCGCCGTATCGGTCCCTGCCCCTACGCCGACCTTGCGATAGAGCGCCAGAGCCTCGCCTCGCCTCCCCAATTTCTCGAGCGCCTCCGCCCTTCCGATCATTGCCGCTCGATAGGTTGGGGAACGGCGCAATTCCGTCTCAAAATCGGCCAGTGCCGCGGCGTACAAGCCTTCTTCCATTTCGACAACGCCAAGATCGTAGTGAATGAAGGGTTCATCGGGTGCCGCGGCCGCGGCCACGCGCAGCTGTGCGTCGGCCAGCTCCTTCTTGCCCTCGCGCTCGTAGAGCTGGCCCAATTCGACGAAGTTCCACGGATAGTGAGCGTCGGCGTCCTCGCCGGCACGATAGTAGCGTTCGGCTGCCGCCGCGTCCCCGGCTCGCAGCGCAACATTGCCCGCGCGATTGTCGATGACGGCGTCACCCGAATTCTCCTGTACCGCCCGCCGGGCGTCGGCCAGTGCCGCGGCTCGGTTACCAGCGGCAAGCGCCTGCTCGGCTTGATCGATGCTTGAGGGAGGCTGTGCGCCGGGTGGTCCACGGTGCAACCAGGATACCTGGGGAAATAGCTCCGGCAACGTCGTGACTGCAACGGCTACGATTGCCGCAACAGCCACCAGGCCTGCGAGCCAGACGAGCAGTCTTTCGATAGTCTGTGTCACAACCCGCATCTATCTTTCTTGCAGGCAGGCGCGGCCCCTGGAGCCGGCGGCTTGCTCCGGCCTTCGCTCGAAAGAACCACCGCCGTGCGACGTTGTGCCTAAAGCCGCCCGCCGGACAGCCGCGAAGAAAGGCCCATGCGCCGGCCTCGGCTTGTTCCCTACCAAGCTACGCGACCCGCGGCATGGCTGGTCGTTCTTTTTTTGGCGGCATCCGAACTCGCTGGAGCAGCCAACGGGCCTGATGGCGGCGCGTTGCCCGTCGTCAGCAACCTGAACGGAATCGTTTCGGTCGTCGGTCGGGACGGCGTGTCCCGGGATGTCCTCTCAACCCGTCTCATCCATTCCGGGGACAAGATCCTCACCGGTGTGGGGTCGCTCGCGCTGGTCAATCTGGCCGACGTGGGAGGAGTTCACCTCGGACCGGCAACGACTGCCGTTGCGTCAACGACGGGAAGGAGCCTGCTGGTTTCCCTGCTGTCCGGCTCGGTGTGCGCCGAGGCCTTGACGCCGGGGGTTAGCGTAACGGCCGGATCATTGACTTTGACTCCCGCGCAACCCGGATCTCTCTTCAGCATGCTCCGGTCAACGGCGGCTACGACCGTCGTCGTGTACCAGGGAGAAATTACCGCCGCCTCACAGGATCGTGCAGGCCAGATACCACCTCCGGTGACTCTCTCCGCGGGCCAAGCCGCTCGCTTTGCAGGCGCAGGGCCGCTCGAACCTCTCGCCATTGCGATGGTTCAGCCATTATTTGCCGACCTGCAGTGTCCAAGCCCGGACGTCGTCGCGCGCGTTCTGCCGACGCCCACCCCCGCGCCGCAGGCGCATGGCAGCGGTGCGGGCGGCATTATCGGCGCTCTCCTCGGCATCGGCGCCCTGGTGGCGCTGGCGGGCAGCCACGGCGGGGGAAGCGCCAGCAGCGCTCCACCCACCGCTCCTCCCACTCCGGTTCCCGGCACACTTTCCGTTTCGCCTACCAATCTTTCGTTTAACGTGGGCAGCGCACCTCAGACGTTCACCGCCTCCGAGGCCAACTATAGCGGTCCCATCAGTGCAACCAGCGGCAACACCGCGATCGCCACCGTCTCGCCAGCTTCGGGCAACGGTCCCGGACCCATCACCTTTACCGTAACGCCGGTTGCTCCGGGCAGTACCACCATCACGGTCTCCGACAATCACGGCAACACTCAAAGCGTCAGCGTCTCCGTTGCCGCGCCCGGCTCGATCGCCGTCAACCCGTCAAGTCTCACGTTCCTCGCCGGCGGTGCGCCTCAGACTTTCACCGCCAGTGAACCGGGCTACGCCGGACCGTTGGCGGCCCACAGCAACAACACAGGCGTCGCCACGGTAGCGGGAGGCGGCAACGGACCAGGGCCCGTGACGTTCACGGTCACGCCGGTCGGCAGCGGCACCACCACGATTGCGGTCACTGGGGGCGCGGCACCCGCAACCGTCACTGTCACGGTCATCGGTCCTCTGACCACCAGCACCGGTTCTCTCTCCTTCCTGGGAACCACGACGCCCGAAACCTTCACCGCAACCGATCCGGTGTACACGGGACCGTTGAGCGCTTCGACGGGTGACCCGACGGTTGCAACGGTTTCCGGAGGCGGTAACGGACCGGGCCCGGTTACCTTTACCGTCACACCGGTTGGCGAAGGCAATACGACCATCACCGTGAGCGACACTTTTGGTGGGAGTGCTGTCGTCGCCGTCAGCGTGTCGACCGGCGGGCTGATCGTCAATCCAAACAGCTTGACGATCCTAGCCGGGCAGGCGGCACCCTTCACCGCCAGCGAGGCGAATTATCGCGGGAAAATCCGGGCCTCAACCTCCAACCCACCAATCCTCGCGACCGTCTCGCCGCCCTCCCAAAACGGGCCTGGCCCGGTCACTTTCACCGTCAACGCTCTGGCGGCAGGTAATCCCACCATCGGCGTTAGCAGCAGCGACCAGGGGCCGGTGCTTATCCCCGTCACGATCACCGGCCCGCTGACCGTGACGCCGGGATCGCTTAGCTTCAACGGTACAACCGCGCCGCAGACGCTGTCGGTCAGCGACCCCAACTACATAGGCGACATCACCGCCAGCAGCTCCAACATCTCGGTGGCCACCGTCACCTCGCCGCAGACCGGCCCCAATGCAACGTTTACAGTAACGCCAGTAGGTGTCGGGACGGCTATAATGACCTTCCAAGACGCCAATCAAGGCACAACGTCGGCCATGGTCAATGTTGCGTATGGTCCACTGACGGTGACCCCGTCCGCAGTTAACCTCACGGGCGCAGGTGCGACCGCTAACTTCAGCGCCTCTGAAACCTTCTACACGGGCCCCATCACAGCGTCGAGCGCGAATCCCAGCGTCGCGACGGTCACGCCTGCGTCCGTAAACGGGCCCGGGCCTGTAACCTTCACGATCACGGCGCAGGGTCCAGGCACCACAACCGTTCAGGTGTCGGACAACCACGGCGGTTCGCAGCAGGTCGCGGTGAACGTATCCGAATCCCCCGTCGTGAACCCCGCGTCGCTGACCTTCACCGACGTCGGACCGTCAAACGCGAAAACGGTGGCGATCAGCGAGCCGGGCTACACGGGAGCATTCTCCGTGACAAACAACACGTGTGCATCTCAGAACATCGCGATCATCGGGACCCCCTCCGGCAACGGTCCCACCGCCAGCATCTCGGTCGAGGGAGATCCGGCAACCACCTCCGGCGGCACGTGTCAATTCACCGTTGAGGACTCGCTTGGCGAGACGAGCGCACCGGTGAGCGTCACGGTCGGGCCATTTGGCGCCGTAACGCCTACCCCGGCATCTTTGACTTTCGTAGGAGCCGGGGCAGCGCAAACCTTCACCGTCGCCGAGAGCGGCTACACCGGCGTATTTACCGTCAGCGCAAATGCGTGTACAGGCGTCGCGACGGTTTCACCTTCCAGCGGCACCAGCGCGATGACGTTTACGGTGACGCCGGTGGCCGCAGGAGGGCCGTGCAACCTAGCCATTGCCGACGATCACGGCCAGTCGGCGAACGTCTCCGTCACGGTCGGGCCATTTGGCAGCCTCACCGTCAACCCATCCTCCTTGTCGCTTACGGTTAGCGGAGCGTCGCAGTCTTTCACGGCAAGCGAAACCGGAACCGGCTACAGCGGCACGATCAACGTGGACCAGACGTCCTGCGCAACGAACAACGTCGCCTCGGTATCGCCTGCCAGCGGTACAAGCGGCACGCAGTTTATCGTATCACCGGGCACGAGCGCCGGCAACTGCAAACTCGGCATCACGGACGATCATGGAGGAACGGCCAATGTTTTGGTTTTCGTCAGCGCAGGTTCCCTGACGGTAAGTCCCCAGACAATACAGTTCACCGATCCCAGCTCGTCTTCGGCTTCCTTTTCCGTCAGCGACAGCAATTCGTCAGCCACGACGTTCACCGCAAGCAGCCAGAACACGAATGTCGCGACCGTGTCGCCCCCCAAGCAACCCGGCCCTGTGCCGGTAACCTTTACCGTGACGCCGACCGGCAACGGTCAAACGTCGATCACGGTGAGCGATGGTGTGGGCGGCCAGGCCGTCGTCAGCATTGGCGTCGGAGTGAGTCCGCTTGTCATGAAGCGCCGCCCCGTCCATCTGCATACAGCCTTGCCGGTTATCCCGCGTCAACGATTGCCGGTACCTCGTCAACCGTCGCCCGTTCCCGGAGCCCCACCTGGCGCAGAAAAGTATCCCGGCGCCCTGCCGAGCAGCGGGCCGCCGGCTGGACCGCCTGGGGTACGAACCGCCGCCATTTCGGTTTCCGTTTCCGGCATGTCTCTTCAGGCCGGCGCTGCCGGAGCGTCTCTTGTCATCACTGAACCAGGGTATGCCGGACGGTTTTACCTCAACATCTCCGACCCGGGCGTGGCACGGATCGATCCTCTTGTTGCGTCCGGGCCTGCCGCCACGCTGACCGTCACGGGGCTGCGCCCAGGCTCCGCCGTCTTGCGCATCACGGACGACGCGGGCAACGCGCGCACTGTCACAATCTTTGTGCGCCCGGCGCAGGCAGTCCGTCCCGGCCTCGATAAACCCGGCAAAACGACATCATGAGTGCCCGGCTTGAACTTGAAGACACGTTTGGCGACATTGTCCGCAAGGCATGCCGGGGCCGCGGTGTGAGCCCAAATGAGGTCGCCGCCAGAACCGGCATTGCGCCGAAGCGTCTGGCCTCGTTCCTCGACGACCAGGCACAACCCACGGAAGCCGAAGCTCATGCCATCGCCGCGATGTTGGGGCTGGCGCCCTCGAAGCTGGCAGACATCGGCCTGCGTCGCTGGTATCCGGCGCAACAGCCTCTGCCGGACATCCTTGAGCACCGCGTGAACCGGCCGCACTCGAGTAACGGTTATTTCCTTTTCATGCACGAGCAGCGGCTGGCTGCAGTTGTCGACCCCGCAGGCGACCCGGATGCCATCATCAAGCGCTTGCGGCAAGCGGATGCCAACGTCCGGTACTTCTTGTTGACCCACAAGCACCACGATCACGCGGACGCCCTGGGCGCCTTGCGTCGAGTGTTTCCGGATGCCGTGCCGGTCGTCAGTCCGCCGGACGGTGCGGCACTGGGATCTGCGGCTCGGGATGCCTTGGCCGCCGAGGATGGCAGCCGCATCCCGTTCGGCTCGGTCGAGGTAGAGGTCATTGCAACCCCCGGGCATACCGACGGGTCATGCTGTTTTCTCGTTAACGGCCTGCTGTTCACGGGCGACACGCTGTTCAGCGGCTCCGTCGGCGGACTTTTTGGCGAACGACACGGCTACCACGACCTGCTGCGTTCAGTCAGGGACAAGGTGCTCAGCCTGCCGCCGGAGACGCGCATCTTTCCGGGCCACGGCCCTTTCTCCACGATCGGCGAGGAGCGCTCGCACAACCCGTTCTTCATGTGAGCTTCATCTCGACTGGCAGCTCCGGCGGAGGCAGGTGTGCCACGCGGCGCGAACCCCACCCGCGATGTTCATCTCCACGATTCTTACGAAGAAGGCGACCCAGGCTCCCAACCCCTTCCAGAGGCTTGCGGCTCTCACGATCCTGAGGGTGTGCCGGGCGCGAGAGCATCTGAGCCGTTTCCTGCCGGCCGTCTTCGCCGCCGGAGCGTGCACGCTGGCTGCGTGCAGCACAAACGCCGGTTTTGGGACCCCTGTATCGGAACCAAACCCGGTGGCGCCCTATCCTCAAGCGGCCGTCTCGGCACCGCCCGGGCAACCCCAGGTGGCATCCAACGGCACCGCGCCGGCCTCTCCTGCGGCCTCGCCCGCACCGACGCCGACACCTGTACCCAATACGCTCTCCATCACGGGCACGTCGCTGCGTCTGGCCTACGACGGTGCGGCCAAGGGGCCGCTTACGGCACCGCGGCTCGTCGAGGTGTCGTTTGCTTTGCAGAATACGACGAGCGCTCCGGCGACGGTCCGGCTTGTGCGCGTGCAAGCCGACACCGCGAACCTCCCCGACATCCCGGTCAAAGTGACTGCCGCCCCCGGACAGACGTCGGCCGTCGCATTGCTGGCTTTTGCAACGCCTCTGGATCCCGCGAAGTATAAGGCGATCGTCCTGACCTTCCTGGACGACCGCAAAAAAGTCGTCGGCACCGCACATCTGGAGATTCCGGCCCAGGAGGCGGCGTTCACGGCGCTGGACGAGAAACATCCTCAAGGGGTGCCATCGATTGACAGTGCGGAGGTGTCGCCCATCTCCAACGGCCCGGGGCCGCGCTTTGAGGTCACCTTCGCCCTGACCAACCCGTCGCAGACGCCGCTCTCGGTGACCGAACTGGAGGTCAAACCGCCGCAGGGCGACGTGGTCAGGGTGCCCCTCTCCCTCGACCTTCCGATGCGCGTGACCTCCGGCTTCCTCAGCGTCGTCCTGCCCTACCGCGGAAAATCGCTGCCCGCAGGTACATACGCCATCACAGCCCGGGAGCGCGACGGACAAAGCCTACAGGCCTCGGCAGTATTGCTCTGAGCAGACCGCCAAGGGAGCGGCATGCCTCGAGCACGCGACGTTCTGGAAGTTGACGTTCTCTTTGTGGGCGCAGGACCGGCAGGCCTGGGCGGCGCTATTCGGCTCGCACAGCTGTACCGGGAACATAATCAAGCCCGCAGCGCCGGAACGGCTGCCGGCCCTGACTTGTCCACCGACAACATTCTGGTCATCGATAAGGCGCGCACTGTCGGCGACCACGGGATTTCCGGCGCGGTCCTTGATCCGCGCAGCCTGCGTGAGCTGCTGGGAGACTTTGTAAGCGCAGGTTGTCCCGTCGAAGGACCGGTCACCCGCGACGAGTTTTGGCTCCTCTCGAAGACGCAGCGCGTCAAGGCGCCCCTCGTACCCCCGCCGATGCGGAATCACGGAGCCTACGTCGCCAGTCTCAACAAGATCGTCAAGTGGCTGGCGTCGCAAGCCGAAGCGCTTGGTGTCCAGGTCTTGGGTGAGACCCCCGGCCAGGAACTGCTGTTCGACGGCGATCGCGTCATTGGCGTGCGCACGGGCGACAAGGGACTCGACCGGAGCGGACAGCCTAAACCGACCTACGAACCGGGTCCCGACATTTTGGCCAAGGTCACGGTCCTGTGCGAAGGCCCCCGCGGCACGCTTGCCAAGCAACTCGACAGGCGGCTTGCTCTCTCTGCCGGGCGCAATCCGCAGACCTACGCCATCGGCATCAAAGAACTCTGGCAAATGCCGGCCGGGACGGTACCCGTCGGCACTGTGATCCACACGCTCGGCTATCCGCTGGACCCGGACACATTCGGGGGCGGCTTCATCTACGGCATGGCCAACGATGTGTGGGACGTCGGCTTCGTCGTCGGCCTTGACTATCGCAACCCGCTGTTGGAGCCGCATGCCAAATTCCAGGAGTTCAAGATGCAGCCGGTTGTCGCGGCTCTCCTCAAGGGCGGCCAAATGATTCGCTATGGCGCGAAAGCCATCCCCGAGGGGGGATGGTGGTCGATGCCGCGTCCGTATGCGGATGGCGTTTTGCTGGCCGGCGACAGCGCGGCAATGCTCAACTCGATGCGCCTCAAAGGCATCCACTTGGCCGTCAAGTCAGGCATGCTGGCCGCGGAAACCTGCTACCATGTCGTCACAGCGGGCGCGGCGTTGCAATCCGCCAACGCCCGGCTGCCGTTGTTTGCGACATACGAACGCCGGATCCACGAATCATGGATCCGCACCGAGTTGCGCAGCGCGCGGAATTTTCACCAGGGATTCGAGCACGGGCGCGTTGCCGGCCTCATCAACGCGGCACTTGGGATGGTAACCGGCGGCAGAGGTTTCGGGGTTGTGGATCGGTTGCAAGGCCATGCCGGCTACGACCGCATGGAGACGCTGACCGACTACTTCGACGGCAGACCGCCCCGCGTGGAGCGGCCGGTGTACGACGGGACGCTGACCTTCTCCAAGTTGGATGATGTGTATCGCAGCGGAACCAAGCACGAGGAAAACAGCCCGTGCCATCTGCGCGTCGCCGACACCGACATTTGCGCCTCGCGCTGCGCTCATGAGTACGGCAATCCGTGCCAATATTTCTGCCCGGCAGCGGTCTATGAGATGGTGCCCGCGCCGGCGGGCGGCCCGCCGGCCAGCCGGGATGGATTTCCCGACTCCGGCAAACGGCTACAGATCAACTTTGCCAATTGCGTCCACTGCAAGACGTGCGACATCATGGACCCGTACCAGATCATCGATTGGGTGCCGCCGGAGGGTGGAGGCGGTCCTGTGTACACGAACCTGTAGAGAGCGCTACGTTCCCTCGCTCGCGCACGCGCGACCGCTACGTCGTGGGGCGGCGGCGTCGCTCGCGCACGCGCGACCGCTACTACATCTCTCGGCGGTTCAAAAAGGTCTGCTGAAAGAGGGCATTGACCCAGCCGAATTTTGTTCGCGTAAAACGGCGTGGATCGTTGACGTTGAACGACTCGTGCAATGCGCCGTCGCCGGCGTTGGACATCGCGAGCTCCCGGAGCACTCTCTCGCGTTCGCGCTCGGCTGATGCTGTCCGGTACTCGACGATGAGGCTCATCGGCCACACATAGCCGGGCGGGGTATGCGCACTGCCGATACCGCTGGCGTAGCGCCCGCGGTAGTAGTACGGATTGCCCGGGCTAAGGATGAAGGCGCGTGTATCAGCGTAGACCCGCTTGTTATAGGGATAGCCGAGGAGCGGAATCGAGAGCAAGCTCGGAACGTTTGCGTCGTCCATGAACTTGGCGTGGCCCAGCCCGTCGATCTCGTAGGCGTAGATCCATCTATGCCGGCGGGACCAGAAGATCGCGTGCGCTTCAATGGCATGCCGGATGCGTGCCGCGGACCGCGCCGCCACGGCCGCACTCTGCGGGTCGTGGTACACGCGGTCGAAGATGTCCGCCATGTCCTCCAGCGTTTTCTCGGCGAACATGTTTTCCGGGACGTTATAGTTGTACACCTGAGGATCGTCGCTGGGACGATACGCGCTCCACACGAGGCCGATGTCATCCTTGACCGGGTGTTCGTTGCGATGGTACGAGGACAGCTGAGCATGACGCTGTTCGGTGAGCAAGGTCTTGAGAATCACCCGCAACTCAGCGTAGAAGTGTGCGTCGTAGGCCGACCGGTCGCCCGTAGCCCGCACGTACTTCTCGGCCAGCATCACCGGGTAGCACAGTGAATCCAGCTCAAACTTCGCTTCAGCGACGCTGTAGTCGCGATGAAAGGCGTTCGCGTAGGGATCGATCGCGATGAGCCGTTCCTGACGAGCGATGACGCCGCGGACGAGATCCCGATTGTGCACGCGGGACAGAGCCTGAACACTCGAATCTCGCAGCCACATCGCGTCGATGTCGCCGGTGCTGACGTAGACCGTACGGTCGGACGTCCGGTGGAACAGGTCCGCGTTGACGGCGACGGCCCTTGAGTAAATGGCCGCAATGTCAACCGATGCCGCCGAGGCAGCGCTGATCCCGCCAACCACGAGCATCGCAAGGAGCGCACCGGCGGCGCGGCGTCGCACCGGCGACCTTTTTCGAACGACCACGGACGAGCGGGATGTGCCGTTCACTCAGGTAGTTATCGTCCAGCGCCCTGCAACCTTGACTCGCGGTTGCGGCAACCACGCGCGGTTGCGCCCGGTCGCGCCTGCCGCACGCAACAGAATCAGGCCGGCCACCGATCGACGACCGGAGAATCCTCCGGTACGGCGAGGTGTGCTATCGCCGCACCGGGATAGGCGAGAATGCCGTCCTCCAATCCCAAGATCCAGGCATCTCTGTCCAGGCGGATGACCCCGTCACCAACGGGTCTGCCCCACAGGTCGCGGAGGTCGGCGAGGATGCCTCCCGCGGCGAGGGTATCGCCGGGTTGAGCTCGATAGTCCAGGATGCCTGCCGCAGGCGGATAAGGCCCGTCTTCGCGGCGCAAGCGCTGGGCGAGTGCCGGCCTTGGTAGGGGCGGCATTGGCTCCGGGTCGCCAGGCAGCATGTCCGCCCACCGCAGCAGGTTGCGCAACCCGATGACGGCGGCACGTGCGTTCCGTTCGTCCACAACCGTGTGCGGCCCGAGTTCGACCGTAAAGGCCGGCAAGCGCAGCTCCTGCAGTGCAGCCCCGGTTGTCGAGCGATGCAACTCCTTGGCGATGTACCCGCCGACCCGGTACTCCATGACCACCGGGAAACCGAATGCGGCGGTCATGTGGTCAAGCCGTTCGGAGAGGGCGACAGCGGCCGCTCGTTCGGAATCCTGCCGGTACAGAACCCGGTCGCGAATGGCATACGGGACCGAGGCAATCGAGGCAGTGTGGAGGTCAACGTAGTAGGATGCCGACTCTCGGATAGCCTCGAGCAAACGGGCACTCAGCCGTTCGTAGACCGAAGGTTCGCGAGGCTCGCCCGGGTCTTTGCGAACGCCCGGGAAGGTGCGGTTGGGGTCGCGGTCATCGTAGTAGGGGTGGCGGCGGCGCGTCCGCAGGCCTGAGGGATTGAGCGTCGGCAAGGCAACCACGGCTCCCCGCAGCTGCCGGCACAACTCGGGGGTCAGCAGCCGGTGGATGACGGGGATGCCGCACACCTCATCGCCGTGAATGTTGGCCGTCAGCCAAAACACCGGCCCGTCGTGCTTGCCGGAGGCGATGATCACCGCCAGGGCGTCCGTTCCGCCGGTCGGCAGGTCGGGTCCCGGGAACGTACCGTACGCCAAGTCACCCGGCACGCTGCGGCAGGTTCCAATCGTCAAGGTCGTTACGGGCACGCCTGCATCCTCACCCTCACACGCTCGAGCGCCTTGGGCCGATCCGGTTTTAGGGTCCTAGCCACCGCACGACGGCGACCTGCTCGTCGTCGACCTCAACCGTCACCAGGCCGGATGGAAACCGGATCTTTGTCGGGCCGTTGCGTGCCAGAGTGACGGACAGCATCGTGCGCTCGACGCGCTCTCCTTGGCGCGAGGTCTCTCGAATCAGCAGCGTCGTGCCGCCCTCCACACCCAGGTAGTCGTAGACGACGCTCTCCACGAAAGGCGTTGCCAGGCGCGAGGTGGTCGTATCCACCGTGTCGCTGCGGACGTTTTCCCGCTCCTGCTGCAACTTGAGATCGATGTGAACCTCGGCAAACAGGCGGTCTCCGAGAGTCGCCCGATGCGCACCTGTTTTGGGAAATGCCAGCGTGGGCTCCCAGCGAGTTGTTCCACGTCCTGCGGTGCCCGCGCTTTCCTGCTGACTGACTTCGGTCGTCCAACGCCGCGATCTCGGCACAATCCACCCCCGTCTGCGGGCAAAAAGGTCGTCTCTCGGTGTCCGGCATAGACTGCCTTCCAGGAGACCATCTTTGCCTTTCCACACCTCGTCCCTGCGCGCAGCGGCCGTCGAGCGGACCCTGCGTGCGCTCCGCCACCCCAATTATCGGCTCTACATCTGCGGCCAGGTCCTCTCGCTTGTCGGCACCTGGATGCAGATCGTCGCCGTCGGGTGGTTGGTCGTCCGCATGACCGGTTCACCCTTCTTGCTGGGGGTGGTCACAGCCGTCGAGACGCTGCCGGCTCTCTTCTTCTCCCTGCTGGCCGGGGCGAGCGCCGATCTCCTTGACAAGCGCCGGATTGCGATCGTGACGCAAAGTCTGTGTGCCCTGCAGGCCCTGGTGCTCGGTATCCTTGTCGCCACCCGCCACGCGACGTTTTGGAATGTGTTCTGGCTGGCCCTCTTCGTGGGGGTGGTCGAAGCTTTTGACTTGCCGGTGCGGCAATCGCTGGTCTACGACATCGTGGGCGCCGAAGATCTGTTGAATGCGGCGGCCTTGAACTCCGTCGTCTTCAACGTCGCCCGCATCGTCGGCCCGGCCATCGCCGCCCTCATCATCGAGCGCGCCGGCGAGGCCGCCAATTTCTTCGCCAACGCAGCCTCGTACGTGTTCGTCGTCGCCGCCCTCGTTGCGATGCGTACCGAGCCGCCCGAGGCGCGGGAGAGCCGGCCGGAAGTTGTCGTCCGGCACGCGGTCGAGGGTCTGACCTACGTTGCCCGCCACCCGCTCCTGGGACGCCTCTTTGCGGCCCTCATCATCTACAGCATCTTTGGTTTCAACTACGTGCTCTTGATGCCGGTCGTCGTGCGACTGCAGCTGCACTTGTCGGCAGCCGCTTTGGGGATCCTGCTGAGCAGCCTCGGTATCGGTGCGCTGGCAGGTTCTCTTACCTTGGCCGGACGGCGTCGCAGCCGGCTCTCGACGCTCGCTGTGTGGTCCTTTCTCTTCCCGGTGACGCTCGTCGCCTTTCCCTTTGCCCATCACCTGGTCAGCGCGGTTCTGGTTGTCGCCGCCATCGGCTTTGCCATGGTCCAGTTTGTCATCCGGCTGACGACGCTCTTGCAGATGCGATCGGCGGATGACATGCGCGGCCGCGTACTGGGAGTCTACAACACGTTGATGATGGGTCTGGCTCCGGTGGGGAGCTTGCAGGCCGGCGCCTTAGCCGAACGCTTCGGTGCGTCAACCGCTCTGGCCGCCGGCGGCTACGCTTGCCTGTTGGCGTCGGCCTGGTTGTGGTTTGGCGGCACGTTTGCTTCGTCGTCTGACGTCGATAGGGGGGCCGTCGAGTGGGCTGCTACCCGCGAGGGGAAGTAGCCGGGTGGTGGTGTAGCGGTCGCGCTTGCGCGACCGAAAGAGTATGTCGCCTTGTGGGAGCTCCTTTCAAAGCGTGAGGTTCCATCGGCCGCGCAAGCGCGGCCGCTACGTGAGATCGCCTCATGCGGGCCGCGCCAGCGCGGCCGCTACAAAGCCTCTATGAGCGCGGCCGCTACGCACGGAGAGGGGTTGGTGCGCATTCGGCCAGGAAGGCCTGCATGCGGTCGAAGCCTTCCCGGAGGCGCTCCAATGAGGCCGCGTACGAGATCCGCACGTGGTCCGGTGACCCAAAGCCCGTGCCGGGAACGATTGCCACCCGTGCCAGATCCAAGAGCGCCATGCAGAGATCGTCGCTGCTCCCGATCCGCCGTCCGCGGATCGTTGTGCCGAACAGCGCTGCGACGTTGGGGAAGACATAGAACGCACCCTCAGGTTCCACTTCCAGCTGCATCCCGGGGAGAGCCGCCAGCCGCTGCATTGCAAACCGCCGGCGCTGGTCGAAGTGACGGCGCATCTCCTCGATGCAAGGCTGATCGCTTCTCAACGCGGCAAGCCCGGCACGCTGTGAAATCGTCGAGGGAGCCGAGGTCGAATGGCTTTGCACCTCGGCCATGGCCTTGGCCAAAGGGCGGGGAGCGGCGGTGTAGCCAAGCCGCCACCCGGTCATGGCGAAGGCCTTTGAAAAGCCATTGACGGTGACCGTGCGTTCCCACACCTCGCTGCCAAGTGCAGCGACGCTGACGGTCTGTGCCGTTCCATAGATCAGCCGTTCGTAGATTTCATCCGCGATCATCACCAAACCCGCGCGCAGCGCGACGGTAACGACGTCTTCGAGGCGGCGCCGCGAGTACACAACACCGGTTGGGTTGCTCGGGTTGCACAGTAACAAGACCTTGCTCCGGTCCGTGATGGCACTTTCGACCATGTCGGGCGTGAGCGCAAACCCTGTTCCGGCATCCGTGCGCAGGATGACCGGCACGCCGCCGGCCAGTTTGACCATTTCCGGATACGTCACCCAGTACGGAGACTGCATGATCACTTCGTCGCCCGGATCCAACAGCACCATGAAGGCGTTGAAGAGAGCCTGTTTGGCGCCGTTGGAGACGACGATCTCATCCGGGCTGTAGCGCAAGCCGTTGTCGCGCTCCAGCTTCTCGGCAATGGCCTGCCGCAGCTCGTGAAGACCGCCCGACGGCGTGTACTTCGTCCATCCCCCCTCGATGGCGGCAATGCCGCCGGCTCGGGCGCCGGCGGGGGTCGCGAAGTCGGGTTCTCCGACGCTGAGGTTGACAACGTCGATGCCGTCGGATGCCATCGCCTTGGCGCGGGAATCGAAAGCTATCGTTGGGGACGGAGAAATGCCGCGAGCTCGCTGGTTCAGCATGGACGATGCTTTGGTGGCGCACGCCAAATCCCATGCTGAACCCGGGCGCGCTTCGTGGCTGACCCAGGATCGCGTCCGAAGGCAGCGCAGCAAACCCGCGGCACACAGTACCCGCTTCGACCTCGCCCAGGTAGCGGGTGGTACGGGTCCCTACATCAGGGGAGGAGGCACTTCGCCCGTTCGATATACCGCGCTGCGCAGGGTCTGGCCGTTGAGCTGGATCATCCGGAAGCCGGGCGACCGGTCGTCACGGCCAAACCGCCGCGAGCGCGGTTTGAACTGAAAGAAGGTTGAAGGGGCGCTGAGGTACCGGGTGCCGTTGGCGCGGCACTCAAAAACTTGGTGGACGTGCCCGAAGAGCACGGCCCGGACCTGCGGAGAGGTCTCGAGGATGGCACTCAGTGCATTGCGATCGGCCAGGGTCATCGTATCCAGCCACTCGCTGCCGACGGGCACAGGGTTGTGGTGCATGACGACAATCGTCGGTGACTGCGGATACTGGGCCAGAGTCCGCCGCAGCCAGGCTCGCTGCTCGTCGCCCAATTCTCCGCCGTCTTCCCCGGGGACAGACGTATCCAGCAGCACAAAGCGCCAATCACCCACCTCGAAGGTCTGGGTCCATTTGCGGCACGGCGGCAGGTCCATGCCGCCAAGCAGCCGAGCCATAAGCCCGGCGTCATCATGGTTTCCCGGCAGGTAGTAAATCGGGAGGTCAAAGCGGCTCAATTTGCGGACCAGGCGTTCGTAGGACGCTGGCGAGCCGTCGCTGGAACAGTCGCCGGTGACAAGGAGAAAACGGGCCTTGTCCGCTACCCGCTCGACCTCGCGGAGCACGCGATCCAGCATGGGATCGGGAGCGACGTCCCACAGACGGGCCTCGGGGTCTTCAAACAAATGGGTATCGGTTAGCTGGATACCGTACGTCGTGGCGGTCAATGCTCTGTCAGTACTCCTTGCAGCCGGTTCGAGAAGCGCGCCCGTATGACTTGGTGCCTATGCGGTCCACGACGTGACCGGCGCCACCTTCGCCGGTGCTTTGTTCCCGCGCACAGCCCGTCCTAGTCGGGGGGACAAAATCGCCCCCTGGGGGAGCCAGGCCGTGGGTCTTCGAAACAGCTGCCACGGACCTACCACGCTCGCATGGCGCGCGCGTCCGGCCTTGGCGATGCTTGAGGGGAGGCGTTCGTGAGCAAACCGATTGAGCCCGAACACGTTTTGCTCGAATTTTACACGCTCTGTTCATTTTATCCGGACACCCAACCGGCAACCCAGCCCATCCCACTCTTTGTCCTAGGATTTCGAGAAGGCGGGGAGCCGGTTTTCGTTTGGCTGGTCAGCCCCCAAGGATTCAACGCATCCGGTGTAACCCGCGATCCGTACTGGCAACATGCCCTGTCCGACCTCAAGGCCTACTTCCACAAAAAGCTGGCAAAGTGCGTGGCCGAAGAGGGCTGCGTACGAGGCGGTATCGAGCTTCTCGTCTCCACCTACCAGCAGCAGCTGCGTTTCTCGCCCCTCACGCCGGTCGCAGACCATCCCTTCGGCCTGCGCAAGGCGGCCGAGCTGGCAGGCGCCGGCGCGTAAAACAGCCACCGCACAGCCTGGACTGCAAGGGGCGGCCGCGGGGTCGCCCCTAATGCATCTGTCGAAGCACGTGCTCCACCCTACGGCACCCCAACCCGAGCGAACACTGCTCGTCGGCCTCGACACAGGCCGCAACCGGGCGCAATTTGCTGCCGAAATGGACGAGCTGGCCGCGCTGGCCGCCGCTGCGGGTGCCGATGTGGTGGGACGAGTCGAGCAGCGCCGCGAGACGCCCGATCCGGCCACCCTCATCGGACGTGGCAAAGTGGCCGAGCTCGCCGAGCGCGTCCGCGAGGCCAACGTCAGCCTGATCGTGACCCTTAACGCGCTTCGCCCACGGCAGCGGGCGGCATTGGAGCGTGCGCTGCCTGACGTCTTGGTCGTCGACCGGACGGTACTCATCTTGGACATCTTCGCCGCCCATGCACGCACAAGCGAAGGCAAACTTCAAGTTGAATTGGCCCAGTTGCGCCACCGAGCAGCCAACCTGATTGGTTCGCGCGCCGAGCTCTCGAGGCTGGCCGGAGGTATAGGGACGCGCGGGCCGGGCGAAACCAAGCTGGAAGTCGATCGGCGTCGCATTCGCCTGCGCATTGCCCACCTGGAGGCGGAACTGGCCCGCGTTCGCCGCCGTCGAGCTGAACAGCGTCGCAGTCGCAGCGGGACGCCGGTCGTAGCCCTCGTCGGGTACACGAACGCCGGCAAGTCGTCGCTCCTCAACGCCTTGGCCGGAACTCGGACCTACGTGGCGGACCAGCCGTTTGCCACGCTCGACCCGCTGTTGCGCAGTCTCGACCTGCCCGGCGGACGCCGGGTCATCCTGGCGGACACCGTCGGATTCATCAGCGACCTGCCCAAGGAGCTCATTGCCGCCTTCCGGGCAACCCTGGAGGAAGTAACGAACGCAACGTTACTGATCCATGTCCTCGACGTCAGCAATCCCCTCTGGCGCAGGCAGCGTGACGCTGTGGCCTCAGTGCTCCGCGACATTGGAGCAGCCGGTAAACCGACCATTTACGCCTGGAACAAGATTGACCGGGTCGCCGACTATGAAGGCGGCGGTGTCGCACTGGGGGAGGCCGGGGTGCTGGTGTCTGCCGTCACCGGAGCCGGACTGTCTGCCTTACGGGATGCAGTTGCCGCCGCCATCGAGTCGCCCGGCGGGATGCCGCCCGCCGGCGGGCCGCCCTC
>CADDZI010000035.1 GCA_902812405.1 bacterium
AAACGCCTGTTAGCTCTTCAACGACGAGAGCAATGCGCCGTACAACCCGAAGAACTTCGTATCGTCCAGCGACGTGCGGTCATTCCACGTGGCAGACACGCAGGATGCCTTGCCCGTTTTATCCACCACCCAGGTGGTCAAGTTGAGCACCCCGGGCTCGGAACCGCCTTTGTAGGCCACGTGCTGCCAGTCTGCAGGTTTGGCAACCCCGGGATTGATGCTCATGAAGGGCAAGCTCTCGACGTTGGCCATCAGCGTGCACAACTCGCGCGTCGTAAAGAACCACTCGATCTCGGTATGCAGCGGGCCACCGAGGAAAATGCTCGCGTCGGGCAGCGGTTTGGCATCAAGAAGTGGCAGTAAAGCACGGCGTTGCGCTTCAGTGCCCGCCCGGTACCGCCCGAGCAGGTCGGCATTATGAGGATCCTTGAGAACGAAAGCTTCGCGTGTCGTTAAAAACGGGCGGTTGTAACGCGACCAGGCTTCAACGTTGGACCGCCCCACAAATTCAGTCAGCATGTCGGCGGCGGTGTTGTCGCTTTGGGAAATCGCCAAGGCCGCCACGCTGTACAGCGTCAAGGGAGCGCCGTCCGGCCAGTCCTGCAAGATGCCGGACGGCAGGCTCTTGCGCGCAGCCTGCAACCGCAAGACCGTCTCCCAGGAAGCCCGTCCGTCGTCCACCGCCTTCTTCACAGCGTTGATAACCGCCAGTTTGAAGGTCGAACCCACAGCCAGCGGATCGTCGGGATGGATGGAACCTCGCTCCACGCCGTTGGTGATCACGAGCACGCTGACCTGGCCGGGGAGCGCTTGGAACGCCTTGAGAGCGTCATCAAAGTTCGTGGCGGCAAAGGCCGGTGCCCGGAAGAACAGACCCACGATGCGCCCGTCGGCATCCAGAGCGATCGACGCCTCGTCGGTCCCGCGCGCAAAGATCAAGCGATAATTGTTGCCGCCTTCGGGGACGACGCTCGTGAGGTCCCCAAGTTGCGCTGCGAACTGCCGGACGATTGTTTGCACCTCGGCGACGCTCACGTGTACCAAAAACGACGGGGCAAACCAATCGCTTTGTATCTGCGGGGCTGAGAACAGCCGCTCCAGAGCGGCCTGCGGGGTCAACGGAGCGTCGCCCCATGCGGGCGTTGCACGGATGCCCCAGACGGCGACCGCAACGAAGAGAAGTGCCGCATAGCGTTGCCACCCATGTTTCATCCGTCTCTCCTTCCGATGTAAAGCCCCTGGGGATCCAACACATCGCGCAGCAAGTGCAGCTCGTCGTGCGTGGGCGGGGGGAGTTCCGCGAGCCGTGCCGCCACCCGCAGGGGCCAGCCCGTCTTGGTCTTGACATCCGCAACATCGACGCCCGGGTAGATTCCCACGAGCTCCAGCTCGCCGTCGTCGGCTGAGGGAGCCAAGACGCCCATGTCGGTGACGACCCGCAGGGGACCGCCGCCGGGCAGCCCGAGCGCCGTCCGGCGTCCGTACCTGCCGTCGTGACCGGGCGAAGTGATAAAGTCGACGCTTGCCGGAAACGTTCGCGGCGACAGCGGTGCCACGATGATGACGCGCTGGGCATGGATGGCGATCTCGCAGGCACCCCCGCTGCCCGGCAAGCGAACCTTAGGGTGTTCGTAGTCGCCGATGACCGTCGAATTGATGTTGCCGTAGCGATCGATCTGCGCACCGCCCAGAAAGCCCACCTGGATCCGCCCGCCCTGCAGGTAGAACTGGAAGACGTCGGCCATCGTGGCGACTGCCAGCGAGTTGGTGACAAGCGCCGGATCGCCGATGGAGACCGGCAGCCGCTCGGGCACAGCCCCCACGGCGCCCGATTCGTAGATGAGGACGAGGTTTGGGGCGTGCGTCGCCCGCGCCAGGTTGCAAGCCAAATTGGGCAGACCGATGCCGACGAAGACCACCTCGCCGTCGCGCAACTCGTGCGCCGCCCGGACGGCCATCATTTCCGATGGCGTGTAGGTCTGGGTTTTAGAAGCCATAGTTGACACCCGGACAGACCATCGGCTTGGCCCGCAGGCGTTCTTGGCGATCCCGTCCCAGCCGCTCCATGTAGCCGGCACGGTCGGGCACCCGGTAGACAAACTCGTCGAGCCAGCGCGCAAGCGCTGGCTCGTCGCGCGAAATACCTTCCCACGCGACGTAGAAGTCGTTGTCGCGGTCATAGTACCCCTGAGCGTAGGATGGGTGCGCGCCCCAGGGTTCGCAGACCACCGCGTCAACGATAATGCCCGGGATCAGCGTGCGGTTGGGATCGGCGCGCACGACATCTTGTCCGACGATCTCTTCAACGACGACGACGACGTGCCGGGCGGCAAATGCGGCTTCTTTTTGCACCCCATACAAGCCCCAAATTTGGGCATTGCCGTCTTCGTCGGCGCGTTGTGCGTGGACAATGGTCACGTCCGGGTTGAGGGCCGGCACGGTTGCGAGCCGCTCTCCCGTGTAGGGGCAGGTAACCTGGCGGATGAGGGGATTGGCGCGGGGCAGGTCGCTGCCCGCATAGTCGCGCAGCGTCCAAAACGGCAGGCGCGCCGCACCGGCCGAGAGCCGGGCAACCAAACCAAAGTGGGAATACTCTTCCAGGGCCAGCGGCTGCGGCACGCCCTTCTCCACCGCCCGGCGCAGCGCATGGAGTGAGCCCACCCCCGGGTTACCGGCCCACGAGAACACAAGCTTCGTTGCGCACCCGGCCGCAATCATCTGGTCGTAGATGAGGTCCGGGGTGAGGCGGCACAACGTGAGGTTGCGGCGTCGCTGCCGGATGATCTCGTGCGCCGCGGCAAAGCAAATGAGGTGGGTGAAACCTTCGATGACCACGCAGTCGCCGTCGTGGACGAAGCGCGCAATGGCGTCGCGCATCGTCATGACCTTGGATGCATGCCCGTGCTTTGCCGCGTCCGCCATCACCGCATTGCCCGTTCGTGCCCCTGCCGCCCGCTAGGCCGGCACCCGGGCTTGTGTAATGGCCTCGTCCAAAATGCGCAGGCCGGTCGCGATATCTTCTTCGTCGACGACCAGTGGCGGTGCGATGCGAATACTGCTCGTGCCGCATCCCAACAAAAGGAGACCTTTGCCAAAGGCAACGCGCTCGATCTGGGGCACGAGGCCGGTGAAGGGTTCTTTGGTCGTGCGGTCCTTGACGAATGTAACGCCCACCATGAGGCCCGCCCCGCGTACGTCGCCGATGCATTCGTGCTTGCCGGCGAGCGTGCGCAGGCCGCGTAGCAAGATGGTGCCCATGCGGCCCGCGTTGGCGCACAACCCGTCCTCGATCAGATCGAGCGTTGCGAGGGCTGCGGCGCAGCACACCGGGTTGCCCCCGAAGGTGCTGCCGTGGGTGCCGCGTTCCCACGTCATGACCGACTCCTTGGCGACGATGGCTCCCAGCGGCATTCCGGAAGCGAGCCCTTTGGCCAGCAACGTGACGTCCGGCGTGACGTCCACAAGCTGGGAGGCAAACATGAAGCCGGTGCGCCCCACGCCGGACTGAATTTCGTCGAAGACGAGCACCGCACCATGGGCGTCGCAAAAATCCCGCCAGTACTGCAGAAACTCGCGCGGCGGTATGACGTAGCCGCCTTCACCCAGGATGGGTTCGATGAAGACGCCTGCGATTTCGTCCGGCGCAACGCGCTCGCGGAACAACGCCTCGGCCTCCTCGATCGCACAGGCGAGCGGATCGCGGCACGTCCCCGGCGCGCGGCAGACTTGGCATGCGTAGGGATCCGCATAGGGCAGATGATAGACGCCGGGGAGAAACGGCCCGAAGTGCCGACGGTACTTGATCTTGCTGGCGTTGAGGGAGATGGCGCCCATCGTGCGGCCATGGAACGCCCCGCGGAAGGCGATAATATTCGGGCGCTTGGTGTGGGCGCGCACGAGTTTGATGGCGCCCTCGACCGCCTCGGTGCCGGAGTTGGTCAAAAAGACGCGCTTGGGTTCCGGCCCCGGGACCAGTCGCGCCAGGCGCTCGCACAGCGCCGCGAAGGGCTCGTAGTAGAAGTCCGTGGAGCAAATGTGCAAGAATTTTCCGGCGGCCTCGCGGATGGCGGCCACAACCGCGGGATGGCTGTGCCCGGTGGATGCAACGGCAATGCCGGCCATGAAATCGAGGTAGCGGTTGCCGTCCACGTCTTCGACCATGGCGCCCGACCCGCGCGCAACAACCAGCGGGTACTCTTTGATGTAGGAAGGCGATGCGTAGCGTTGGTCGCGTTCGATGATGCGCTGCGCGTTGGGTCCGGGGGGAGGCGTGACGATACGCGGATAGTCCTTAGCCATGGTGAGACGGCTCTTCGGGAAAGCAGGCAAGCACTCCGCCCCGGCGCTGCCACGTACGTCGTTGACGCGCTGCCATGGGCGCCTAATAAATCGCGGGTATCACCACGCTTCCCGCAGCGGCCGCACCGCGAGAGGCGTTCAATCCGTAGCGGTCGCGCTTGCGCGACCGAGAGACTCTTTCGCCTTGCGCCAGCCAAGGCGAGGGTACGCGCATCGCCGGGGTCCCTGCCCGGGGACGCGTCGTCTTTTGCTTCCGGCAAAAGACCGCCGCTCTACTTCGCGCGTGCTCTCGCCATCCGTGGCTTCGCACGCGCTCAGAACCCCAGGTCAGAACCCCCTCGCCTGCGCGCCCCACGCGCGAGTCTCGCCCAGGGCGGGAAGATCTGTCGGTCGCGCAAGCGCGACCCCTACACACCATGACCGGATGGCGCTTTACGACGGGACGCTTCCTCGGTCGCGTAAGCGCGACTGCTGCGCACCCCGGGGTCAGGCGGAAGCGAACGTCCGTGAAGGTTACAGCATGCGTGTGCGGGACTGCTCGCGCATGAACTGCGCGACGTAGTACGGACCGCAGCCGCCCTTGCCCGTGATGCCCGATCCCTTCCAACCGCAGAACGAGTTGACTCCGGGCCACGCGCCGGTCGTCGCACCCGAGCGCCGGTTGACGTACAGCACGCCGGCTTCCATCTCGTCGAAGAAACGCTCGATCTCGCGCTCGTCGTTGGAAAACAGCCCCCCGGTCAGCCCGTACTCGGAGTTGTTTGCCGCCGCCAGCGACTCATCGAACGACGAGGTGACGCCCACTGCCAAAAACGGCAGGAACAATTCGCGGGCGAAGAGTTCGTGGTCCAGCGGCAGGCGGGCGATGGCCGGTTCGACGTAGTAGCCGCGGTCCAGCGGAGCCTGGGTGAGACGCTTGCCGCCCACGAGAAGCGTGCCGTCACGTGCGGCCTGCGCGACGGCATCTTCGTACTTGCGCACGGCGTGCTCGCTGATCAGCGGTCCCAGGTACACCTCGCGACGCGTCGGATCCCCAATGACGATTTTCTTCGTCTTCTCCGTCAGGAGCGCCAGGAACGCGTCTGCGACGCGCGCGTCTACGTAGACCCGCGAGCAGGCGCTGCACTTTTGCCCCTGCAGGCCGAAGGCCGAGCGCATGACGCCGTCCGACGCCATGTCGAGGTCGGCGCTTGTGGTGACGATGGCGGCATTCTTGCCGCCCAGCTCGCCCAGGCAGGGCCGGGGATAGCGTCCGCCCGCTCCAAACTCGCGCATCAGCCGCATCCCGACATCCTTCGAGCCGGTGAAGGCCACGCCGTCCACCAAAGGATGGTGAATGAGCGGCTCTCCGACGCGTTCCCCCGATCCAAATAACAGATTGAAAACGCCGGCAGGCAGACCGGCCTCGGCATAGACCTCGGCCAGTTTGGCACCCGTCAGCGGCGCCTGCACGGACGGTTTGTACACCACACAATTGCCCGCCAGCAGCGCGGCACTCGACATGCCGGTGGACAGAGCCAGTGGAAAATTGAACGGCGCGATGACGACGAACACGCCGTACGGCCGCAACACGTCTTGCGTCTGCTCGTTCGGTGAGAGCTTGCCCAGAGGCTGTCTGA
Organism: bacterium; assembly: GCA_902812405.1. GTDB lineage: Bacteria > Vulcanimicrobiota > Vulcanimicrobiia > Eremiobacterales > Eremiobacteraceae > CADDZI01. The sequence goes on from CADDZI010000035.1 coordinate 5,919, forward strand.
AGCCGTTGGCCGCCTGCACTTGATCCGCGTAGTAATCGATGAGGTCCGCCGATTCTTCGGCATCGCCCAACGACTCCAAGCGGTTCTTGCCGACCTCGAGGCTCATCGTCGCCGCCAACTCGTAGCGCTTGCGACGGATGGTCTCGGCCGCCTTGCGCATGACCTCGACGCGCTTGGGCCACGGCAGCGAACCCCACTGTCGGAAGGCTTTCTTGGCCGCCGACACCGCCGCGTCGATTTGGCTCTCGTCCGCCGTCCCGAACTCTCCGACGACAAGCCCGCTGTCGATCGGCGAGCGGGTCTGAAGCGGCGCCCCCGCGCCGCGCACGTACGTACCACCGATGAACGGATCGTGGCGCCCGCCCAGCGTGGCGCGGACCCGCTCCAGGGCGGCGTCGAAGGCGGCATGGATTTCCTCCATGTTACCGCCAACCGCGGAGTAGGTGATTTTGGGTTGTGCGGCAGTCTGCGTGCTCATGCTCGTGCGTCTCTTCCTTTCATGATGGATAGAACATCCTGCGTCTCACGTTGCTGACGTCCGGGCGCCTGGAGGATGCCGGGTGGGTGCACTCCCGGCGGGCAGGCTGCTCCCTTCGCCGGCCACATCTCCGCCTGCCGGCGCGCTCGCGGCCTCCGTCACCTCCGCCAGACTTGCCCGTAGCAGGGAAACCAATTCATCAATCTGCTCTTCGGAAATCGTGAGCGGCGGCGCGATGAGGACGAGATCGCCGTTGCGGCCGTCGGCGTGTCCGGTGTTGGGCCACAAAACGATGCCGCGCCGTAGGCCCGCCGCTACGAGTCGCTCCGCCATCTTGCGCTCGCGCTCGAAGGGTCTCTTCGTCGTGCGGTCGGCAACAAGTTCCACCCCCGCCAAAAGACCGATGCCCCGAACGTCGCCAACGACGGTGCAACCCTTTCCCTCGCGGAGCATCTGCAACTTCGCCTGCAGGATCCGGCCCACCCCAGCTGCTCGCTCGACCAGGCCGTGCGCCCGCATGTAGCGCAACGTTGCGAGGGCGGCCGCGGCGGCCACCGGATGGTGCGAGTATGTCTGGGCATGCACGAGACCGCCGTGCGGACTGCGCGCAATGACCTCGAAGATGCGCTTGTGCACGAGCACCGCCGACAACGGCGCATAGCCCCCGTTGAGCCCTTTGCCCAAGGTGACGACATCCGGGACGACCGGCTTCCCGCCAGGCATGCGGAAGTGCTCGAGGGCGAAGAACTTGCCGGTGCGGCCGCTCCCGCACAACACTTCATCGGCGATGAACAGCACGCCGTAGCGGTCGCAAATTTCGCGGACGCGGGCATGGTAGCCGGGCGGCGGCAGGGACGCGCCGGTCGAGCTACCGCCGACAGGTTCGGCGATGAAAGCGGCGACGTTCTCGGGGCCTGCCCGCTGGATGGCGTCCTCGAGCGCTGCCCCCGTCAGCGTGGGGTCGGTCTCGGCATCGCCCTGCGCGCGGTACGGGTAGGGAGCGCGGATCATGACGACGTCGACAAGCCACGGATCGTACAGGGCACGGTAGTGCCTCCTGGCGGAAGCCGACAAAGCCAAGAGCGTGTTGCCGTGATACCCGGGGTTGAGGGCGATCACGATGCGACGCGTCGGCTCACCCCGCTCGACGTGGTACTGCCGCGCCAGTTTCAGCGCGGCCTCGACCGCCTCCGAGCCGCTCGATAAAAAGTATGCGCGCTCAAGGCCGGGCGGCGCGAGTTCGACCAGCATCGCGGCCAGCTCCTCGACCGGTTCATTCGAAAACATCGTACCGTTAACGTACGCGATCCGCTCGGCTTGCGCGGCGATGGCCTGCGCAATCTCGCGCACTCCGTGACCGATGCTGGCCACCATCGCACCGCCGCAGGCATCCAGGTAGCGTTTGCCCTGCGCATCGTACAGGTACACACCTTCACCGCGCACGATGACCGGCAGCTCGTGGGTCAGCTTGCGGTAGAAGACGTGACTGTGAGGGATGCCGTCCGATGCGTCCATGTGCGTTGTGTCCGCCGAACCTGCCTGTTTGAGCCTGCGCAACGACGCGCTTGAGGGCATTCGGGAACCCCTGGGCTAGGCGCCTGCGCAGGCCGGCATGCGCGCGCGGTGCGGCGCGGACCGGACTGCGACTTGCGACTTAGGTTGTACTCGCCGACGCGTCCGCGGAAGCCGGGCCGGACCCAACCTCGGCTTCGATTCGCCGCATCACTTCCAGCAACGGCAGGCCTTCCCGCTCGGCGATGACGCGGCAATCCTCGTATTCCGGCTTGGCCCGCCGACCGACCGGGCTTTCGACGACCTTCACGCGCACCGGCCCGAAAGACGTGGCGACGGTGTGCACGCGACGCTCCAGCACGGTGCGGCGCACGTCCCATGCCCGGAGCCCGATCGTTGTCGTCTCGGCAAGGAGAACTTGGCTGACCGCGCTTTCGCCTTCCGGGAGGCACAGCGCGCACAGCACAGTCCCGGGCCGCCCCTTCTTCATCCCGGCGGCTTCGGTCCACACGTCCAGCGCGCCCGCGGCAAAGAGCCGTTCGGTGGCGTGCGCGATCACTTCCGGACTCATGTCGTCGATGTTCGCCGCAAGCTGCACTGCCCTCTCACCGGCTGGCCGCGCCTCGCCGGATTCTGTGCGGGAGAGCGTCTGGCCGATCAGGACCCGCAACACGTTGGGGAACGGAAAGTCCGACCGGCCCGCGCCGTAACCGCTCGACGCCAGCCGCATGGCGGGCGGTGTTGCAAACGACGCGACCGTGGTGAGAATCGCAGCGCCCGTCGGCGTTACGAATTCTCCCTCTGTATCCAGACGAACCACAGGCGCGTCGCGCAAGAGTTCGACGGTCGCAGGCGCCGGCGACGGCATCTCGCCGTGGGCGCTGTGAATGCGCCCGCCCCCATAGGGGAGCGCCGAGCAGTAGACGGCCTCAATGCCGAGCATGTGCAAAGCCAGCGCGGCGCCGCAAATGTCGAGGATGGCGTCGATCTGGCCGACCTCGTGGAAGATGACCTCTTCAAGGCTCGTTCCATGGACCTTGGCTTCGGCCTGTGCAAGGCGCCGAAAGATGGCCTCCGCGGTGCGCTCGACATCTGCCGGGAACCCAGCTGCATGCACGATGCTCAACACATCGGCGAGACGCCGGTGCGCAAGGCCCTCGTGCCGATGATCGGCGTGCGCATGGTCGTGGACGCTCCCATGGTGTGCGTCGCCCTGGTGTGTATGCCCATGGTATGCATCCCCATGGTGCGTATCCCCATGCTGCGCGTTTCCGTCATGCGCGTCCGCATCATGCGCGTCCCCGTTGTGCGCGTTTCCGTCGCGCGCGTTTCCGTCATGCGCGTCCGCATCATGCGCGTCCCCGTCTTGCCTCGCCCCGTGCCCTGCGTCCCGGCTGGGGGCGTCCTCGTAGGGTTCGTGCTTGTCGACTGTGTGCTCGTCATGTGTATGCGCCTGGTGCGCGGCCAGGTCTTCGCCTGGGACGCGAACGTCCAGGTACACGGCAGCCAGCCCGCGCTTTGTGACGGGCCGAGCGTGCATGTCCCACCCCTCGACCGGGAGACGCCGCAATTCCTGGACGAGCCGTTCCACGGGCAGGCCGGCATGAACCAGGCTTCCCAGGATCATGTTCCCGCTGGCCCCTGCAAAGCAGTCAAAAACAGCGATCTTCATACACGATTGACCTGAGGCCCGCCGCGACACGCGGCCGGATGGTAGTGGAAAGAGGCCTCATGCCGTGGCTCACATTCTCTGCGACTTGCAGCCCAACCCGCCGAACACCGTACGGGGATAAGCGCCGCGCGACGGAGAACGCACGTGCCGCGCGCGCAGCCGCGCTATCGAGGTCTCATGTCACTCGCCGCATCCGACCCTTCCTTTGATACCCGCGTCTTTCGCTTCGCGGCGCGGATGGGCCGGCTCAAAGCCTCCGCAATTCGCGAAATCCTCAAAGTCACCGATATGCCGGACGTCATCTCCTTTGCGGGAGGGCTGCCAGCGCCGGAACTCTTCCCCATTCAGCAGTTCGCGCGGGCCTGTCAGGAGGTTTTAGCAAACGACGGGCAGGCCGCACTGCAGTACAGCGTCACGGAGGGGTATCCCCCCCTGCGGCGCTGGGTAAGCGAGTACCTGGCGCGCGTCAATGAGATCCAGTGCACGCCAGACCAGGTGCTCATCATCAGCGGCTCGCAGCAGGGCCTCGACCTCATCGGTAAGACGCTGCTCGACCCCGGTGACAGCGTCATCATCGAGAACCCGGCATACTTGGGTGCCATCCAAGCCTTCGATGCGTACGAAGCCCAGTACATCAACGTTGCCACCGACGACGAGGGGATGATCCCGGCCGACCTGCTGCGTGTCCTGCAGGAGGCCAAACCCAAACCCAAGCTGCTCTACATCGTGCCGAACTTCCACAACCCGACCGGGGTCACGCTCTCTTTGCGTCGGCGTAAGGAAATCGTCGCCATGGCGGCTGAGTTTGGGATTCCGATCTTCGAGGACGACCCGTACGGCAGGCTGCGCTATGCGGGCGAACACCTGCCCTCGCTCATGGCCCTGGCGCAGTCGCGCAATTGCATCTACATGAGCACGGTCAGCAAGACGATTGCGCCCGGGATGCGCGTCGCATGGCTCGTCATCCCCGATCGGGAGCTGTTCGAGCGCGTTGTCCCCGCCAAGCAGGCAGCCGATCTGCACACGTCAAGCTTCACGCAGCGCGCGGTCTACACGTACGCCAAAGACCAGGCAGTCTTCGAAGGTCACATTGCGGAGATGCTGCCGGTCTATGCCCGCCGGCGCGACCTCATGATCGAATCCTTGGAACGCTACATGCCCGAGGGCAGCTCGTGGACTCACCCAGAGGGTGGTCTCTTTTTGTGGGCCCGCATGCCCGAAAGTGTGGATACCGAGGAGCTGCTGAGCTTGGCATCGCGCAGCAAGGTGGCGTTTGTCCCAGGCTACCCGTTTTGGGTCAACCGTGTCGTGCGCAATACGATGCGCTTGAACTTCTCCAATGCGTCCGATGATATGATCGTGGAGGGCATCCGGCGGCTGGGGGACGCCGTCAAGGCTTACCTGGCCGGAGAACGCTGACCTTGGGCGGGCGCCGAACGCGGCTCGTGGCCGCGGTCTCGGCGTTGGTGTGCCTGCTGGGAGCCGCGCTGGTGCGGGCCTCGCCGGCGGGCGCCGCACCGCTGACGATCTCCCTGCGCGCGCAGACCGTCAACTTCTATCCCGGTCACCTCGTTCTGGACGGCATTGGGGGCGCCGACCTTGACGACGGTCTGCTCCACGTGCACGCCGACCGCATCATCGTGGACCTGCGGGCGGCGCGCTACGTCGCGGCGGGGTCGGTCGTCATCGGCCAGGGCGCCGCTGCCCGGCATGGAGACGCCCTGGGCGTCGACCTGACGACCCGGAAAGGACTTCTTGTGGACACCGCACAGGTACCACCCGACCAAACGGTGGACGGCACCACCATTGGCGGTGTGGCCGACCTTGCGCCGGGCAGCGAACCCCTGGCTCTCCCCGACATCGGCTTCGAACAGCCGTATGCGCGCGCCTCGGCGGCCGTCGCCCACCTGGGTGCCGACGTGCGCCTGCGCAACGCGCACATCATCGTCCCCAGCGGTGAGAGCGTTGCGCTGCCTTCCTACGTCTACACTTTCTCGACCTCCCCCGGGTACTCGACGACGAACATCAGTACCGGCGGCGAGGACATCCCCATCTACTTCGCCAGCTCGCCCGTGTCGATTCAGGGCATCCACTTCTCGTACAATCCGATCTCCAAGGTCGGCATCGGCCTGGACAGCCACTTCGTGTGGGGCGATAAGGCCTACGTGCTCGTCGGCGCTGGACCGCTCTTCGGGCCCGTGAAGTCTCTCAACCTCATGTGGCAAGACCAGATCAACGACCATGCCTCGCAGACGCTGGCATCCTACACGACCACGGGTTTCGGAACGATTGACCAGTACGACGCGCGGGATACGATCCACCGCTCGTTCCTGGAACTCGATGCGAACCAGGGTCTGGGAGCACACGGTGCGACGCTGGCCTGGCAGAGTTTTGACCAGCATTTTCTAGGCGGAGCCTCAACGCCGTTCTTCCACTTGCGCAGCGAGTACGGCTACACCCACGTGCCCGAGCAGTTTCCGTTTGCGCCCTTCCCTTCGGATGCCGTTTTACCGCGGACGGTCTGGCACTCGGCCTTCGAAGGCTACCTGGGCTCGCCGACCTGGACGTTCGGCCCCAACGTCAGCCTGACGGGGAGCGCGGACTGGCGCGCCGAAACCGACTGCCTGCCCCACCGCCAGGTGTCGCAGTTGTACAGCCTGACCCTCTACACCCGTTGGAGTTCGACCGTGTCGACGAATTTCTCCGACAGTGCCGGCCCGTACTTTGACGCGTACCCGTCCCTGCAGACCATCTACCACAGCCGCATCAACGCCCAGACGCTGTCGCTGCGCTACGATCACGGAGAGCCCTTTTCGCTGTCGCTCTCGTTGACACGCGCGCGCGTCGTCAGCGACGACCCGAACCCGCCGTTTGCCTATCCCTGGTACGCGTTTGCCGACGTGCGCTTCCGCGTCACGCCGTCGTTTTCGCTGGAGCTCAGCCGCAGCTACTTCTTCGGGTACAACGGCCAGCGTTACGGTCCGCTGGGATTGCAGATCTTCCCATGAGGAGCCGGCTGCGCGCGTGCCGGCAGGCGGGTGCGCATGACGGTGCCGGCGATGCCGGCACGGCAAACGCGGTGCGGGCGCAGCGTGCGATGAAGGTTCTCGTGACGGGCGAAGAGTGCGTGCGGCACAGGCGGATGGACGTTCCATGAAGATTCTCGTGACGGGCGGCGGAGGCTACATCGGCGCCGTCCTCTGCGAGCGTTTCCTGGAAGCCGGTCACGAGGTGCGCGTTCTGGATCGCCTGTACTGGGGGCGCAAGCCTCTGGAGCACCTGGCCGGGCGCATCCAGATCGTGCAGGCCGACGTGCGCACGTTCGATGCGAGCCTGCTGGACGGCATCCAGGCGGTCGTCCACCTGGCCGGGCTGTCCAACGATCCCACCGCCGAGTACAAGCCGGACGCAAACTGGGAGATGAATGCGGTCGCCACGGCGCGGCTGGCCGCATTGTGCCGTGAGCGCGGCATTTCGCGTTTCACGTTTGGCTCCAGCGCTTCCATCTACGACGGTTTGGGTGACGGGGAATTTGACGAGACGGCGCAGGTCAAGCCGCGCGGCGCGTACTCGCAATCGAAGTTTGAAGCGGAGCGCAAGCTGCTGGAAGCGGCGGACGGCCGGTTCGCCCCCGTGATCTTGCGCCAGGGCACGGTGTACGGGTACAGCCCGCGTATGCGCTTCGATCTGGTCGTCAATACCTTCATTAAAGATGCGCTTATCCGCGGCAAGTTGTTCTTGCACGGCGGCGGCTGGATGTGGCGGCCGTTGGTGGACGTGCGCGACGTCGCCGAAGCGCACCTGCGCTGCATCGAGGCGCCGGCCGGCAGTCTGAGCGGCGAGATTTTCAACGTCGTGCACGACAACTTCCAGATCCGCCAGCTGGCCATGCTGGTTGCCGGCTCGCTGTCGCTGCGCGGGAAAAGCGTGGGCTTGGAAGACGCGCCCCTGCCGCCCATCAACCGCAACTACCGCTGCGCGAACCGCAAGCTGCGCGACCGGCTGGGTTTTGCACCCCGGGTGACGGTGTTGGAGTCCATCGAGGGCATTTTGCGCCGGCTGCCGGCGGACAACGTAACCGATCTGGCCCACCCGCGTTACTACAACATTCAGTGGATGACGCTCTTGGAAGAAGTTCAGACTTCCCTAAACGGTTTTTCTTCGGTCTGGTCGGCCACGTAGCGCTCGCAGGCGTAATAGCGGTCGGCCTTGGCCGACCGTCGCGCTTGCGCAACCGAGAGAACGTGCCGCCTTACGCACATTCCAAGGGCCGCCCCCTCCCCAAGGGCACCCTTCGTCCAAAGGTGAACGCGCAAGTCAGCATGCAGCTAGCGGTGATCGGCGCCAACGGGCAGCTGGGCAGTGAAGTCGTCCGCGCAGCCAAGGACGCGGACCTTAACGTTCTGTGCCTTGAACACGCCCAGTGCGAAGTGACAAGCGATGCCAGCGTCACGGCCGCCCTCGAGACTCTGAAGGACGGTGACATCGTCGTCAACACCGCGGCGTTCCATCGGACCGATGAGTGTGAGGTAGCCCCGCACAGGGCACTTGCGGTGAATGCACTCGGCGCGTATCGGGTAGCCCGTGTGGCCGCCCAACGCGGCGCCGGGGTTGTCTACATCAGCACTGACTTCGTCTTCGACGGCGAAAAACAGACACCGTACACCGAAGACGACACGCCACGGGCTCTCAACACCTACGGCATCACCAAGCACGCTGGCGAGCTCCTCGTGCAGGCAGCCAACCCGCGCCACTACATCGTGCGCATCGCCTCAGTCTTCGGGGCAACTGCTCCGCGCGCCAAGGGTCGAAACTTCGTCGATACCATGCTCACCAAAGCCCGTGCGCGCGAATCCCCAACGGTTGTCAACAACCTTGTTATGTCTCCCACCTACGCACCGGACGCCGCCGCCCTCATGGTGGACTTGCTCCGACGTGCCGCTCCCTTTGGCATCTACCACCTGACGAATGCCGGAGCCTGCAGCTGGTACGACTTCGCTAATGCGATCTTTCGCCTCAGCGGATCTCCCGTTCGTGCGCAACCGGCAACATGGCATCACGAAGATGGAAAGGCTCGGCGTCCGCGTTATGCGGCTCTTACAAGCCTGAGGCTTGGGCCCCTTGGCTTGGCCACTCGGCCCTGGGAAGAGGCACTCGCCGAATACATCGCAAGCAAATTGGCATAGCGAAGAGGCGACCTTCTCTCGGTCGCGCAAGCTCGACGGTCGCCCAAGGCCGACCGCTACGGCGGAAAAAGGTGTCGCGATCGTCACATTACCCGAAACGGGTAAAGACCAGGGGACGCGGAGGCGGGGCTTGCCTTCCGACACGAATTGCCTGGCGCACCAGGTGCGCCATTTGGTCCGCGACGCCGGCGCCATAGATCTCCGCCAAAGTCTCCCCCTGCTTCACCTCGTCGCCCTCTCGCCTGCACAGGCGCACACCAAACACGCTGCCCTTAGGAAGATGGGCCTGCGCTGCAACCACCGCCTCGCCAATTGCCCGACCATCAATCTCTTCCACCACACCGCTCGCACGCGCAGCGACGATCTCGTGCGGCCGCCCGGGTCTGGGAAATGCCGCCAGACGCCCACCCTGGGCTTGCACCATCGCCTCAAACTTTGCCAGCGCGGCGCCCCCCAGGAGGGCCTCGCGCACCATGTCCTGCGTGCTCGTCCGCGGTTCACCGGTATGCCCCTGAGCCAGATCCAGCATCACGCCCGCAACGAGCAATGACAGTTCCGCCAGGCGGCCGCCTTCTCCACCCTCCAGCACGCGAAGTGCCTCATCCAGCTCGAGAGCATCTCCGATTGAGGAAGCCAGCGGCGCATCCATATCGGTCACGAGTGCGACCGTCGTGCGCTTCAGGCGCGCTCCAACCTCGACGATGGTGCGTGCTAAGTCAGTCGCCCCCTCGACCGTGCGCATGAAAGCACAGCGCCCCACCTTGACGTCGATGACGAGGTTCGGGGCCCCGCCCGCAATCTTCTTGCTCAGCACCGAAGCGGCGATGAGTGGAATGCTGGCCACCGTCTGCGTGCGGTGTCGCAGCGCGTAAAGTTTCTTATCGGCGGGTGCCAGATCGGTGCTGGCGCCGGCAATCGCACAGCCAACCTCCACAACCTGACGTTGAAAGGCATCAGCGGTCAGCGTCGTGGACAAGCCGGGTATGCTCTCCAGCTTATCCAAGGTTCCGCCCGTATGACCGAGCGCGCGCCCGGACAATTTGGTCACTTTCACGCCGCACGCCGCGGCAAGAGGTACTGCAATCAGGCTGACGTCATCGCCTACGCCGCCCGTGGAATGCTTGTCGACAATTGGTCCCAGGCCGGGATCCCACGTTAGAATGCGGCCCGAGCGCGCCATGGCATCCGTCAGCCAGGCCGTCTCGTCGAGGCTCATGCCGGCCTGCATGACGGCGCGCAACCATTCCGTAGCCTGGGCCTCCTCGACGCGCCCGGCGGCGTAGGCGGCGACGAAATCCTCAATCTCCTCGCGCGAATGTTCGCCTCCCCGGCGCTTTTTCTCGACGAAGCCGGCCGCCGCCCAAAGCCCACTCATCCCGCAGGTCCTACGGTCCGGCCTACCGCCGACTCCTGCGCTCTCCACGGGGCAGACCCGAGGGGGCCGGCAAAACCCAAATGGACCCGCCCAAAAGAAGACATGACGTCCCCCCAGTGCTCACCACAGATGGCCTCCACAGCCGACCGTTAGCGCCAGCCTCCATACGGCGGGCGAGGCAGGGACCGGCCTGTCCATGCAGGCTGCCGGCCCTCACCCGCGGCAAGCAAAAAGCACGCCGCGGCGAATCGCAGTTCGCGGCGGGAAGGCTTGCCATAACCGACCTGGCGACGAATACTCTCCGGCAGGAGGCGAAAACAATCATGGCACGTTCCGACACAAAAATCGACTCTGCGCCGAGCGTGCGCGAGCCAGGGCCGGGTGACGCGCTCGTCATCGTCGACATGCAAAACGACTTCATGCCCGGCGGCGCACTTGGCGTGCCGCATGCGGACGAGATCATCCCGCTCCTGCGCTCGTGCGCCGGCGTGTTTGCCCGGCGCGGTCTGCCGGTCTACGCAACCCGCGACTGGCACCCAGCCAATCACTGCTCGTTTCGCGCGCAGGGCGGACCCTGGCCCCCGCATTGCATCGCCGACACCCCGGGCGCCCAGTTTGCACCCGGCCTGGACCTGCCAGCTTCGACGGCCGTGATCTCCAAGGCAACGCAGGCCGAGCAGGAAGCGTACTCGGGATTCGAAGGGACCGACCTCGAACGGCGCCTGCGTGCCGCCGGCGTGCGGCGGCTCTTTGTGGGCGGCGTCGCGACCGACTACTGCGTGCTCGCCACCGTGCGCGACGCGCGCCGGTTGGGCTTTGACGTCGTCCTGCTGGAAGATGCCGTCCGCGCGGTCAACGTCGCTCCCAATGATGAGCAGAAGGCATTGGGCGCCATGCGCGAGCTGGGGGTGCAGACCGTCCGCAGCGCCGAGCTTGCCGCCGCATGACCGAGCCCCACGAGCCGCTCCTCCTCACCGATCTCTACGAGCTGACGATGGTTCAAAGCTACTTGGCCGAGGGCCTCTCCGGCCAGGCCGTCTTTGAATTCTTCGTCCGCCGCCTGCCGCCCAACCGAAATTTCCTCATTGCCGCCGGCATCGAGGAAGCACTCGCGTACCTGGAGGGCGCAGGCTGCAGCGAAGAGGACCTCGCCTGGCTTGCGGCCCAGCCCGGCATGCACGCCGACCTCATCGCCTACCTGCGCGCCTACCGCTTCACCGGCGACGTCGACGCCATGCCCGTGGGCACGATCTTCTTTCCCCACGAACCTGTGCTGCGCGTGACGGCTCCCTTGCCGCAGGCGCAACTGGCTGAGACCCGGCTCATCAATCTCCTGCACTTCTGCACCGTCGTTGCCTCCAAGGCCGTGCGCGTCCGGCTTGCCGCACCCGGCAAAACACTGATTGATTTCGGTTTACGCCGCGCCCATGGTGCCGAAGCCGGGATGCTGGCCGCCCGCACGAGTTACGCGGTCGGATTTGACGGCACGTCCAACGTCTTGGCCGCCCGGCGCTTCGGCCTACCGGCCATGGGAACGATGGCGCACTCGTACATTGAAGCTCATGCCGACGAAGCACAGGCATTTGAAGCCTATGCGCGCAGCAACCCGGGCAACGTTGTCTTCCTCCTGGACACCTACGATACCGAAGCGGCGGCGCGCACGGTGGTGCGTTTGGCGCCCCGTTTGCAGGCGGCGGGCATCGCCATCCGCGGCGTGCGCATCGACAGCGGCGACCTGGCAGCGCACGCGCGGCGGGTACGGGCCATCCTCGATGACGGCGGACTGCACGGCACGACGATCCTCGCCAGCGGCAACCTGGATGAATTCCGCATCCAAGAACTCCTGGCGACGGAGGCCCCGATCGACGGCTTCGGTATCGGGGCGGCGGCCGACAATGCGGCAGACGCGCCGCTCGTGGATTGCGGCTACAAACTCGTCGCGTACCGCGGACGGCCGCGTCGCAAGAAGTCTGAGGCGAAGGAGACGTGGGCCGGCGCCAAGCAGGTCTTTCGGCAGTTTGACGCGGCTGGCCGGATCGCGCGCGACGTCGTTGCGTTGACCAGCGAAAGGCTGCCCGGGACACCCTTGCTCGTCCCCATGATGCGGAATGGACGCCGGGTGGCACCGCCGACGAATCTGGACGCGGTGCGCTCGTTCGTCCGCCGCAACCTCGACACGCTGCCCGAAGCACTGCGCAGCCTCACACCTGCGCCGCCCTTCAGCGCGGAGATCTCATCGGGCGTCCTTGCCGCCACCGCAGCCGCCTCGTAACCAGCCGGCACTCAGTCCCGCAGTCCACGGCTGGACACAGGCCTCACATGTGGGATCCATAGATGCTGACAGCCCTTCCACGTCCGTGCTCGGCCCAAGCCCGCGCGATCCGTCCGAGAGAACAAAGGCCGGGTGGACAACCTTCCCGGGATCAGGTGACGTCACCGCGCTCCACGAGGCCCTCGATGATCGCCTGAACCTGCGGGGCTACGGCCTGCGTCACGCGCAGAACGCCCTCGTGCGTGGGACGCTGGGGCTCACGCCGCCGGTGCGGATAGGCGTCGTTGGCGATGACGGACAGGCCCATCACCCGCAGCCCCAGGTGCCGGGCTGCCATCACCTCGGGCACGGTGGACATGCCCACCGCATCCGCGCCCATTGCATACAGCATGTTGAGCTCGGCGTCGGTCTCGTACGCCGGCCCGCTCATAGCGGCATAGACACCCAGCTGAAGGCGAATCCCGCGCGCGCCGGCGACCGCGAACGCCGCATCGAGGAGAGCGGGGTCGTACGCGCCGCTCATCGCGGTGAACCGTTCAGCGGATTTGTGTACAAGCGGGCCGCGCAACGGGTTGTCACCCATGAGGTTGATGTGGTCGCGGATGAGCATGATGTCACCTGGGGTAAGGTCGGGATTGAGCCCGCCGGCGGCGTTCGTGGCGATGAGGATCCGGGCCCCGACGGCGTGCGCAACGTATGCCGGAAAGGCCGCCTGGCGCATCCCGATCCCCTCGTAGTAGTGCACGCGACCCTCGAAGATGACGAGCGGCGTGCGCGTCCGTGCGGCGTGCCCAAAAATGAGCCGTCCGCCGTGCCCCGCCACATCGCCGCGCGGGAAGTTGGGGATGTCCTCGTAGCGCAAGACAGCCTCCTGGTCCACCCAGCCTGCGACCGATGCCAGACCAGACCCAAGCACGAGGGCGCACACAGGGTGAACCTTCGTGTGCTTGGCCAAAAAATTTTTGGTAAGGGTCAGCTCCAAGCCCAAGGCCGCCGGCATGCGTGTCGTCTCCTTCGTGGTTTAGACCGCCGGCCGCGTGCCCGGCCGTACGCGCGTCACGAGGTGCCCCCACAGTTCGCCCAGTTCCGGGATGCGCAGCCCGGCGCCCACGAGGGCAAACACAAGTGCGCCTGCGGCCATCGCAACCGCCACGACGAGACAGTGTTCCCAGAAGGGCGCGCTGATGCGCCACAGTGCGGTGGCTGTTGCCGCCGCCGTTGCGGCCATGGCCACAGACGCCGCGCTCACTCCGAACAGTGAGGGCACAGCCAGCCCACCGGCCTCCAGCCCAATGCGCCGGCGCAGGGTGTGCGCGAGCAGACCTGCTTCAACTAACGACGCAAGTGAATTGGACGCTGCCAGACCGTTGATGCCGAAGCGCCCGACCGAGAGCGCCGAGCACAGCACGTTGAGCGCCACAACCAGTGTGGCAACGATGACCGGCGTCTTGGAATCGTGCATGGCGAAGAAACAGCGGGTCAACACGATGCTCGCCGCGATACCCAGCAGCCCGATGGCGTAGAACTGCAGCGCGCCCGCCGTACGCACAACGTCACCCGGCGTGAACTCTCCACGCTCGAAGAGAACGCTGATGATCGGCCGGGCCAGCGCGATGAGGCCGAGCGCCGAGGGGATCGTGATCAAGGCCGTCATGCGCAGGCCTGCCGAAGCAGTCGCGCGCAGCGCCTGCAGTTCGTTCTTGGCAAACTGCCCGGAGAGGATGGGGAAGATGACGGTCGCGATGGCGGCGGCAAACAGCTGCTGGGGGAATCCGGCAACCTTGGTGGCATACTGCATGGCCGCGATGTTGCCCGGATCCAGCGTGGATGCAAAGTACTTGTCGAACAAGAGATTGACTTGGCCGACGGCCGAGCCGACGAGCACGGGCCCCAAGATGGCACCCAGGCTGACAAGCCCGGGGTGATGCAGGTCGAGGACGAGCCGATAGCGGCAGCGGCGAACGTAGTTGGGCAGCTGCACGGCGAGCTGTGCCGCCAATCCCGCGGCGGTGCCGAACACCAGGGCGTAGATGCCATAGACGCGGAACAGCAGCAGGACGCCAAGGATCGTGCACAAGTTGACGGCCGCCCCCTGGAGCGAAGCGGCCCGGTAGCTGCGCTGGGCGTTGAGGAGGGCCTGGAGAACGCCGGCGATGGAGGTGGCGACGATGGTCGGGATGAGAATGCGGGTCATGCGTGTCGTCACCCCGGCCTCCGGAGCGGGGAAGCCGCGCGCGACGACGTGCACGATCCACGGTGCGGCAAGCCACCCCAGAAGTGCACCCAGCGAGAGGACGATCAGCAGCGCGTTGATGACGGTGCTGGAGAGCCGCCAGGCTTCTTCGTCTTTGCCTTCCGCGAAATAGCTGCTGAAGATGGGGACGAGCGCGCTGACCAGCGCGCCGTTGAAGATGCCGAAGACAAGCGT
>CADDZI010000036.1 GCA_902812405.1 bacterium
CCGGAGCCAGCGCCATGACGAGCGTTCCGAGCGATGGGATCGCAAATAGGTCCAGGGGCGTTCGCACGGCGGCCGGGCCCCGCAGCGCTATCAGGACGGAATTGGCCAGATTGGCGATGGCGTACGGCAGGTAGGAGTCAACCATCGCCGCCCACGCCAGGTTGAACGTGGTGCGCCTGCCTGAGGCAGCGGCAACCACGGCGAAGAAAATAGCCCCGCCCAGCCACAAAAGCCACAATCCCCCGAGGGCACCGGCAAACAACAGAACACCGGCATGGGGCTTGGCCTGTGCCAATGCCAGGCGCATCAGCGGGCGTTGACCCGGGGGCGCGGCCGCTATGCGCTGGGCGTTCATCAACGCCAGAAGATGCAGCTGCGACGCGGCGGTGAGAGCCGTTGAGATAGCAGCGAGAACCGTAGCCGCAAGGGCTGCACCACGCCAGAGCGGGCGGCGCCGTACCTCGGCCAGCGTCCGCCGGGGTGAGGCGATGAGCCCCCAGACGAGCGCCGCTTCGCTCACGCGCTTACTTGGCGAGGCTGATGAGAAGGTTCTGCGTCGGGACCGACACGGCGTGGACGACGTAGCTGACCGGATCGTACCAAATGTCGAAGGCGACGCCCGATTGCACGGTCAGGCTGAGGTCGGTGGCAGGCACACCGGCGGGCCGTGGGCCGGCCGGTATGGGGTCTGTCCGAGCGGGGAATTGCTGCACTTCGGCGGGCATGATCTGCGAGAAGGACGTCGCGCCGCTTGCATGGAGCTGCGCCGGCAACATGAGGAAACCGGTCATGATGACGTACTCCAGCGCATACGAATTCTTATCACCCGGTGGCAGTGGAAGGTCGGCACTGCCTGAGACCCCATCGCGCGTTTCCACCGCCCCCTTGCTGTCGAAGGTGACGCGAGCCACCTGTGATGCGTTGCCCTTCATGTACGTGCCGGTGTACGTCTGAGGCGCCAGAGTCACCGCATCCAGCATCTCGTCAACGACGAACGAATAGACGTCGTTCGTACCCGTCTCGTGCAGGGCGATGGAAGTACCGGCCCGCTTGACGGTCACCGACGTCTTGCCAGTGACGGTTCCAGCCTTGGAAATCGTATACGTGTAGGTTCCGTCCGGCGGGGCGGGCGTGCTCGAGGCGGTCGCCAGGGCGACCGATACGGCAAGGGCGGCGATCATCAGGTGGTTCTCCTCTCCTTATCTACATCTACATGTACCATCGGCCTTCCGGCGGCCGATTGTGAGCCTCGTCACACCCCGCTGCCGGAAACCGGCACGCGCCTCCTCGGCCCACGGCGTGAACGACCCGGGGACCACCGGGCACTAGACGCTGTGGCATCCGGTGGGAAGAGGGCGACATGTACTTTGCCGCCCTCGCCTGGGTTCTCTATGTGCTGGCAAGCAACGCCGTGCAGGGCCAAGGCGGGACTCTCGCTCCCTGCGCTAGGGTGGAGCGCGAGGTCCTGAGCGCGTCGATTCCTGCCGGCGCGGACCTGCCGCAGAGCGGCACACGGCTGCGCAGACGGCCCCAGCCTTCCGCGGGCAGGCTGTGCGTGCAATTTTTGGCGGCGAAGCGCGCCGCGATGCTCCACGACTTTGTCGTGCGAGCGGCCACGGAGCGCGTGCGCGTGCTCGACGAGCACATTTACCGGCTGTCGCCCGGGGTGCTGGTTGGTCCCGCAGTGGTGACGACGGATTTCGTCGGCAGTCCCATCGTTCGCGTGCGCGTTACAAATCCTAACGCGGATGCGGTCACCCTGCTCTTAGAAGTGCGCGTCGCGGACGCCGCGGGGCACGAAAGCGCCGCGAGCACCGTCGTGCGTCTGTCCGCCAACGATACGCGAACCTTTGAACTCTTATGTCCGGATACCGTGATCCCGGTGCGCCTCACCTGGCACACGATGCCGCTCTGACCCACAACGCAGCCGGGAGCGCTTCACCAAAGGGCGCTACGCTGCGGCTATGTAAGTAGCCCAGCGTTATGCTGCATGAGTTTTTTCCTGCCGTTCATGACGAGCAACGACAACCGCTGGTCGACCCAAGGGGTCCCTTCCTACGTGTCATTCCCCTCGGCGGGTGCGGCGAAATCGGCCGCAACACGACGATCTACGAAACGCCCGATGACATCCTGACCATCGATGCCGGCGTCCAATTCCCCGAAGAGGAGATGCTGGGCGTTGACCTGGTCATCAACGACCTGACGTACCTGCTGGAGCGCCGCGCCAAGGTGCGGGGTCTGCTCCTCACCCATGCCCACGAGGACCACATCGGCGGCGTCCCGTTCTTCCTGGCCCAGCTCAACGTGCCGGTCTACGGCACTGACGTGACCTTGGCGCTGCTGCGCGGCAAGCTGCGCGAGCACAAACTCCTCGACCAGGCCGACCTGCGGGTCGTCGCTCCCGGCGAGACGATTCGCGTGGGCGGCGTCGACGTCGAGTTCATCGCCGTGACGCACAGCGTCTCCGGCTCGTGCTGCATCGCGCTGCGCACTCCGCTGGGAACGGTGATTCACACCGGCGACTTCAAGTTCGATCAGACGCCGATCGACGGCCGGCCGACCGACATGGCGGCTCTAGCCGCCCACGGGCGAGAGGGCGTACTGCTGCTCGCATCCGACTCGACCAATGCCGAGCTCCCCGGCCACACACTGTCGGAGAGGGTCGTGGGCGAAACCTTCAACGACATCTTCGCCCAGTGCGCCGGCCGCATCATCATCACGATGTTCGCCTCGAACGTGCCGCGCCTGCAGCAAACGGTGGATGCCGCCAGCCGCTACGGACGCAAAGTATGCTTCGTCGGGCGCAGCATGCAAAACGTCAGTGCGATCGCGCTCGAGCACGGCTACCTGCAGATACCGCCCGGCGTCCAGATCCGCGACCACGAGTTGGAGCAGTATCCCGACGATCGCGTGGTCATCTGTACAACAGGGTCGCAGGGCGAACCGATGTCGGCCCTTGTCCGCATGGCCGCCAACGACTATCGGCGCGTCAAGTTGAAGCGCGGCGATACCGTCATCATCTCGGCGACCCCGATCCCGGGCAACGAGCGCAGCATCGGACGGACGATCAACAACCTGTTCAAGTTGGGCGTGGAGGTCATCTACGGTCAGCAGCGCCTGGCGCACGTCTCGGGGCATGGTCGCCAGGAAGAGCTCTTGCTCATGCTCAACCTCACGCGCCCCCGCTACTTCCTGCCGGTCCACGGCGAGTACCGCATGCTCGTGCAGCATGCGCGGCTGGCTGAGCGCGTCGGGATTTCGCCGTCGAACATTTTCGTCGCCGAGAATGGTCACGCGTTGGAGATCACGTCCGACGGCGCGCGGCTGCAGGGCAGCATTTCGGCCGCCCCGGTGTACGTCGACGGCCTAGGCGTCGGGGACGTCGGCAACGTCGTGCTGCGCGACCGGCGTCACCTCTCGGCCGACGGCATGATCGTCGTGACCGTCACGGTGGACAGCGAGGACGGTAAGGTGCTGGCCGGACCCGACATCACGTCGCGCGGCTTCACCCACGGTCCGGCCGATGGGGACGGAGTGCTTGAAGAAGTACGGCGCGAAGCCGCCGCCATCATGGAGCGGGGTGCGCAAGCAGGCCTCACCGAGTGGACGGCGATTCGCGATCACGTCCACAAGGGCTTGCAGAAGTTCATCTACGACCGGACCAAGCGCCGGCCGATGATCGTGCCGGTAATCATGGAAGTGTAGGCGGTGGCGGCGGAGGCGGGAACGCTCGTCGAGGAGTGGCAGACCGTTCGCCGCCTCCGGGCTTGGCGAGGCTTGGCCCGTGCAGCGTTGCGCAGCCCGTCGGCCGTGCTGGGGTGCGCGATTCTCTGCGCGTTGACCGCCTGCGCCGTCTTCGCGCCCCAACTGTCGCACCACACGGATCCGCTGGCACAGAACCTCAACGCGACGATGCTGCCGCCGTCGTGGCAGCATCCGGCCGGTACCGACAAGCTGGGCCGCGACATCTTCACTCGCCTCCTGTTCGGTGCACGCCTGTCGGTCGAAATCGGCGTGATCTCGGTCGGTGTGGCGCTCGCGGCCGGAAGCGTCATCGGAATTGCCGCCGGTTTCTTCGGAGGATTGGCCGAATGGCTACTCATGGGCCTCATGGAGGTCATGCTGCCGTTTCCCACGATCATCCTGGCAATCGCGATCTCCGCGGTCCTCGACCAGCGGATGAGCGACGTCCTCAAGCTGGTCTTGGCTATCGGCATCGTCGCCATTCCCGTCTATGCCCGAATCGCGCGTGCCGCGGTGCTGACGGTGAAGGAGGCGGAGTACGTGGAAGCCGCACGCGCCCTGGGCAACGGCACGGTGCGTCTCGTGGTCCGTCACGTCGCTCCGAACATCGCGATGCCGCTCTTGGTGCAAGCCGCCCTGGGGCTTGGTACCGCCGAACTCGATTCCGCCGGCCTGTCGTACCTGGGATTGGGTATCCAGCCGCCGACCCCCGAATGGGGCTCGATGCTCAATAACGCCCGCGATTACTGGCTGACAGCGCCCTGGGCCTTACTCTTTCCGGGTCTGGCGATTTCGTTGACCGTCATGGGGTTCAACTTGTTGGGGGATGGACTGCGCGACGCGCTGGACCCAAAAACCAGGCGCGTGTAAAGAGGCGCCGCCAGGCATGGACGTGAGCGGCCCGACACTGGAAAAGCGCTCAGGCAAGGCTCCCGCGTCGACAGGGGTGCCGCCCGGCGTAGGCGCGGACGGCGCGCGGGAGTTGGTGGCGCGGGCGTCGGCGGAGTCGTGCCGCCCGGCGTAGGCGCGGACGGCGCGCGCATCGAACGCTTGTGCGCAGCCACATGAAGCAGACGAAGGCGGCACGTTCCCGGCGCGTTGATCCTCTGCCGGGCGCCGCGCTCAATCTGGAAATCCTGGGCGTTGCTTTGCTGGCGCTGGCGATTCTCTTGGCGCTGGCCCTGGCATTGCCGGCGCGTTCGGGGTGGCTCGGACCGCTTGCGGCCCACGCGCTGCGGGGAGGTTTTGGCGGTGCGGCGTGGCTTGCCGTCACCTTGCTCGCGGCCGTCGCCGTCATCGTCTTCCTTGAGCTGCACGCCGTGCGCCGCCTCGTCGTCGTCGCGTCGTGCGCCTTGGGAGAGTTTCTCGTCCTGACAGCCTGGCTGGGCATGGCGCAACACGGCGGCATTGTCGGCAATGCGCTGGCGCGCGCCGGGGTCTGGCTGGTTGGCCCGGCCGGAGCCCGCGTCGTCTTGGCCTTCGGAGCCTTGGCGTGCCTGGTCATCCCAACGCGGCTATCCCTCAAAAAGACTGTGGCGCTGTGTGTCGCGGCGCTTGCCTCCGTGACCGGGCGCCTGGCATCCGCGCTCAGACGCGTGCGGCCGCCTTCGACGTCCGCCGTGACGCCCGCACCGCCGGGTGCAGCTCTTGCCCAGTCCGCGGAACGGGAAAACAGGTTGGATACCACCTCCGACACGGACGTGCCAGTGCCGCCTCCAACGCCGGCTGGCGAAGCTGTCGTCGAGATTTCCCCCGCTCCCGCACAGCAGACCATCGTCGATGCGACGGCCGTGACCGATGCGGCTGCATCCTCAGGCGGCCACGCGGTATCCGCGGAACAGTCGCCGACACCGGTGGGCACCGTCATGCCGCCGGGTGAGAGGTCGGGTGGGGCGTGCGAAACGGCGGGTCATGATCTCATGGCCGTGCGAATCGAACGCAGGCAGCCGCTCCGCCGGGTACCGGCCGTCTCGGGCGAGCCGGCCGGAGGGTCGGGCCACTACCGCTTGCCGGATCTGGCGATTTTCAATCCACCGGAAAAGCGCGTCGTGGACGAGGCGAGTGCCGCGTTGCTCTTGGAGGAAACACTGGCCTCCTTTGGCATCAGCGGGCGCGTGACGCACATCGAACGCGGGCCCAGCGTCACGCGCTATGAGATCACGCCGGGCAAGGGGGTGAAGGTGAGTGCCATCCGTTCGCTGGCGGACAACATTCAGCTGGCGCTGGCCGCGCAGAGCATTCGCATCGAGGCTCCGATCCCGGGAAAGTCGGCGGTGGGCATCGAGGTCCCCAACAGTGCGGTCGCCACCGTCGGCGTGCGGGAGATTTTGGATTACTTGCCGCGCGGCGGCAGCACGTTGTCCTTCGCGTTGGGTAAAGATATCACCGGGCGCCCGATTGTCGCCGACCTCACGCGCATGCCCCACCTGCTCGTTGCGGGAGCCACGGGTGCGGGCAAGAGCGTCTGCCTCAACGTCATCCTGACGTCACTTTTGGTGACCCACACGCCGGACGAGCTGCAGGTGATGCTCATCGATCCCAAGCGGGTCGAGTTGACGACCTACAACGGCATTCCGCACCTCATTCGAGAGTGTATCACGGATCCCAAGCTGGCTGCCGGGGCGCTGTACGAGTTGACGAAAGAGATGGATGCCCGGTACGAGCTCTTTGCGCGGGCCGGCGTGCGCAAAATCGAAGAATACAATCATGCGCGTACCGCGGATCGGCTACCTTACGTCGTCGTGGTCATCGACGAGTTGGCCGATCTCATGCTCGTGGCGCCAACGCGTGTCGAGACGAGCATCTGCCGCATCGCGCAGTTGGCCCGGGCGACGGGCATCCACCTCGTCGTCGCCACGCAGCGGCCGTCAGTGGACGTCATTACCGGCCTCATCAAGGCCAACATTCCGTCGCGCATTGCCTTCGCCGTTTCCTCGCAAGTGGACTCGCGCACAATCATCGACATGGCGGGCGCCGAGCGGCTGCTCGGGCGGGGTGACATGCTGTTCCTCCCGATCGATGCGCCCAAGCCGATCCGCGTTCAGGGAGCGTTGGTCACGAGCGACGAGATGGAACGGTTGTGTGAATTCTGGCGCGGCCAGGACGATCCGGCGAACCGTCTGCAGATGACGCTCAGCGAAGTCGAGGAAGATGCCCGGGGTCCGTCGGACGACCTAGCGTACGAGGCGGCCAAGGTGATCGTCGAACGGCAGATGGCGTCGGTAGCCTTGCTGCAGGCTGAGTTGAAAGTCGGGCATCCGCGGGCGGTGCGCCTAATGAAGATTTTGGAAGAGTATCGTGTGGTCGGGCCGGCGGAGGGAACAAAGCCGCGCAAGATTCTCATTGGCAGCGCCGAGTTGGATCAGGTGGCGGCGCTCCTGGCGCCGCGCGAATCGCAACCTCCTCTCTTGTCGTGACTCGCGTCGCGGCCGCGCTGGCGCGGCCGACGAAGCGTAGCGGTCCTGCAGCGGCCGCTTGCACGGCCGACACAACCTCAGGCAGCTCGAGACGAACGTGCGGGGCGCGCGTCGCCCGGGGTCGTGCCCGAGGATGCGTCGTCGCGTGCTTCCGGCACGCAATCGCCGCTCCACTTCGGGCGCGCTCTCGTCGTCCGTGGGTTCGCGCGCCTGCAGAGACCTCGTGCGCGACCCGGCCGACGCGCCCGCTGGCGCAGAAGCTCCCGTAGCGGCGGCGCCGGCGCGACCAACGGAACCCCGCAATATGGGCGACCGACATCTCAAGGCGTGGCCTTCTTTCGGTCGCGCAAGCGCGACCGCCACCTGGAGAAGGCTGCGCGACCGCTACCTGGAGAAGGCTGCGCGACCGCCGAGAGAAGACCGCAGCCTCACGTTCCGAGAGCGCCAGAAGCAGCAGCGATGCCTCGACCTCGCGTAGGCGAAGTCCGGAGGACCGACGAACCCAGGCCCACCATGACCGTGCAGGCTCGCGTCGAAGCGATTGCCGATAAGGTTCGATCCGGCGAGCCGCTCGATCGCAGCGATGGGATCTTCCTCTACACTGAGGCGCCGTTCCATCAGGTCGGCGCGTTGGCCCACGAGGTTCGGACGAAAAAGAACGGGCACCGCGCCTACTACGTCGTCAAGCGCTACCTCAACACGACCAACGTCTGCTACGCGGACTGCAAGTTCTGCTCGTTTGCGGCTCACGAAAAGGACCCCCGCGCCTACCGCATGAGCCTCGAGACGATCCTCGAGAAGGCCTGCGCGGAACCCAACGACTACGACGAACTGCACATCGTCGGCGGGCACGACCCCAAGCAAACCAGTCTCGACTTTTGGGTTCCTGCCGTCCGCGCCCTCCACGAGCGCATCCCGCACGTGCAACTCGCCCTCTTCACCGCCGCCGAGATCGACTACATGTGCAAGCGCGCGCGCTGCTCCTACGAGGAGGGCCTGCGTGCCCTGCGCGACGCGGGCCTGACGTCCCTCAACGGCGGCGGGGCGGAGATCCTCGTCAAACGGGTGCGCGACATCGTCTGCCCGCGCAAAGCGAGCGTCGAGGAATGGCTGGAGGTCCACCGCGTGGCGCACGGGTTGGGCATCACGACCAACTGCACGATGCTCTACGGACACGTCGAAAGCATCGAAGAGCGGATTGAGCACCTGCTCCTGCTGCGTGGCCTGCAGGCCGAAACAGGCGGCTTCAAGTGCTTCGTTCCCCTGGCATTCCACCCGGAGGGCAATGAGCTGCACGCGTACGGCTGGACCGGCGGCATCGACGATCTGCGCACCATCGCCGTCTCGCGCCTCATGCTCGACAACATCGACCACATCAAGGCATACTGGATCTCGTACGGCATCAAGATGGCCCAGTTGGGCCTCCACTACGGCGCCGACGATATTGACGGCACCGTCAACAACGAACAACGCATCTACCGGGATGCCGGCAGCACAACCGACCAAAGCACCCCCATCCTCGAGCTGCGCCGCGCGATCGAGGAAGCCGGATTCGAGCCGACGCGGCGCAATCTGCTGTACCGCGTCTTGGAGCCGGTCTCGTAAATGCGCGTAGCACAGCCGCGTTGCGGCCGCATTGCGTACGTCAACGTCCTGCCGGTGTATGCGGCATTCGACATGGAGCGCGTAGGGATGCCGGGGAGCATGACCGCCGCACCCCCGGCCGACCTCAATCGAGACCTGCTGGCCGGCCGGCTTGACATCAGCCCGGTGTCGTCGGCTCTCTATCCGGCGCATGCCGATTCGCTGCTGCTGGCGCCCGGGCTGTGTCTGGCCTCTCCCGGCACTGTTCGCAGCATTCTCTGCCTCACGCCCGGCCCGCTGACCCGGTTGCGCGGCCGTCCGATCGCCGTGACGGCGGACTCCCTCACGGCGCGGACTCTTCTTCAGATCATCTGCCGCTTATATCTGAACTTCGACCCTCAGCTCGTCACATCGCCCGATCCGCTCGCCGAGTACATCGCAAACGGCACGCCGGCGCTGCTCATCGGGAACGCGGCCTTGGCGGCCGCGCAGCGCGTACCGCACGAGGTATGTCACGACCTCGGGAGTCTGTGGAAAGACCTCACCGGGCACGGGATGGTCTACGCGCTATGGGCCGTGCGCGAAGAATACCATCGGGCGGAGGAGACGCGCTCGCTGGTCGTGCTGGATGCGCTCGAACGTTCTCTGGCGTGGGGCCTGGCTCACATGGACGACGTCATCCGCTTGGCGCAAGCCTATGCTTCGCGATCCGCCTCGTTCTATCGCGAGTACTATGCCGGCCTCAGGTTTCAGATGGGTGACGGACAACTGCGCGATCTAAGCGCCTTCTATGAGCACGGCGCCAAGGCGGGGGTCTTCGCCGAGGTCCCGGCCCTCCGTTTTGCCGGTCGGGTGGTGGAAAATGTCTGACGTCCGCGTTGCGCGGCTCCTCGAGCGGGCGGCCAACGGCGAACGCCTCACCTACGAGGAGGGCCTGACGGTCTATCGGGAGGCGTCCCTGCACGATCTCGGTGCGGCCGCCCACCGGCGCCGCAGCGTCCTCCACCCCGGCCCGACCGTGTCGTACGTCATCGACACGACCATCAACTACACGAACATCTGCAACGTCCACTGCTCGTTCTGCGCATTCTTCCGGCCGGAGGGGCACCCCGAAGGGTACACGATGAGCCCGGAGGAGGTGCTGACGCGCGTCGCCTGGGCGGTGGAGCAAGGCGCCACCCAGATCATGATCCAGGGCGGCGTCAACCCCGATCTGCCGCTCGGCTACTACGTCGACCTCTTCCGGGAGATCGGGCGGCGCTTCCCCGAGGCGGACATCCACTCGCTGTCAACCAGCGAAATCTGCGGCATCGCCAAGCGCGAGCAGATGAGCGTGCGCGACGTCCTGGTAACCTTGCGTGAGGCGGGTTTGAAATCGCTGCCCGGCGCAGGGGCTGAAATACTCGTCGAACGGGTGCGCAAGCGGATTTCGGCCCGCAAGATCGACGACGATCGCTGGCTTGAGGTGATGCGCATCGCCCAGCAGCTGGGCATGCCGACCACCGCGACGATGATGTTCGGATCCATCGAGACGGATGCCGAGCGCATCACGCACTTCGACGTGCTGCGCAGCCTGCAAGACGAAACGAACGGATTTTTGGCCTTCATTCCGTGGTACTACGTCCCGCACAAGACGCCGCTACGCGGCCGGGAAGCGTCGGGTATCGACTACCTGCGCGTCATCGCGATGAGCCGCCTATACCTCGACAACATTCCGCACATCCAGGCGTCGTGGCTGACACCGGGTCTCAAGCTGGGTCAGCTGGCGCTGCTGTTTGGAGCGGATGACATGGGCGGAACGATCCTCGAGGAACGTGTCGTGACGCTGGCCGGCAGCACCAACCGCGCAACGCGTGCCGACCTCGAGCGGGCCATTCGCCAGGCCGGCTATCAGCCCGCCGTACGCGACACGTATTTTCGGCTGCGCGACTACCCGCTGGCGACGACCGCGTAAAGGCTCGCCGCGCCGGCGAGCCCGTCTTGCTTAGCGGGCGACGATGCGGAAGAAAGCTAGCAGGCTGTCCATGGGAGGCGGCAGCGGCGAGCCTTGCAGGACGGCCGTCACGAAGCCGTCGCGGACGGCCTCCGGCGCAAACTGCGCCAACTTGCGGACGAACATCCGCACGTTGAGGTCGGTGGAGTAGGTCGCGTCATCGCCCAGAGCCCGGCGGAAATTGAACGAACTCGCATTGAGGTACCACAGCTCGGGCAGCTTCTCGATGCGCAGCGCAATCGCATAGTACAGGTCTTCGCTGACGACTTCCCTGCCCCCGCGGGTGCTGGGGTTCAACAGCCCTTGCGGCAGCCCGCCCATGGCCATCAAGGCCGCCGTGCTGAGAACGGGCCCTTGGGCTTTGGCCGGCAGATTCGTCACCGACACGTGGCGGATGCGGGCGCCAAAGAGCGAGCGGACGTCGCTCGCTGCGATGGAACGTTCTGCTCCGCCGTCGGCCAGCCCGACCGACACGCAGTGCCTGGCGGCATCAAAGGTCAGGTAGCCGATGCGTGCGTTGGGGGGAAGGGCGACACCGAATGCATCGTCGGGGGCATGTGGGGGATGCTCCTCATCGGTCATGCATGACCTGCCTTCCACGGATTGGAGATGTAGTTGTCGAGGTGAACGTCGGGATAGATGCCCTCGAGACGAGCCTTAGTAAATGCCTCGAGCAGTGCCATGCCGGCATGATTGGCCAAGGTCACTTCCGCCACCCGCGCGGGTGAGAGCGGATCGGCCGACGTGAGCTCGATCATCACACCGTCCGTGACGTCGTACAGGTCGGTGGTCGGGGTGTCGCGAGACTGGGAGATCGCGTCGTAGGTTTCTTTTTGGCCAACCCGGATGCCGCGCTGCGAGGCCAACACGGCCCGCAGTTCGTCGTCCGACATCCCCAAGCGCACGCCCAACGGGCCGACGAATGCCGGGTCATTGTCGATCGAGACGGCGACGACGGAGCCGTTTTCCACCAGCACCTGTCCGAAGGGATACGTCAGCACATCGGCGCGTACCGCCGTTCCGGATAGGGCGAAAGGTTCTTCATCTTGAGGTTTACCGAGAAGAGCAATCGCCCGCTCCCGGCTGATGCCAGGCCGCACCTGCGGATTGTAACCGAAGGTTTGCGCCGGCTGCCGGCTGCAGGCGCACATCACCGTCGCCCCCAGAGCGGCTGCAGCCGCCATGACCCACAACGGCCTTCTGCGCCCGCGATGCTCCTCGTCGTGCACCGCCCGGGGCGACAAGGAAATCCCGTCTGCGGCAATGCGGTCCGCTTCGTGCGCCGTCACGGCTCGATGATTCCCGAGGCGACAACCTCGCGATTCGCTTCATCGTAGAGCACGAGCAGTTGGCCGGGGGCCGCAATAGGCACCGGCGTGTGGAAGGTGACAAAAAGTGTCTCGCCGCCCGTCCAGTGCGCCAGGGCGGGAACCGCGCCGCTGCGGTAGCGGCAGACTGCCATCCCGTGAGCCGTACCATCGGCAAACGCGCGCGGACGCACAATGTTGGCCTGACTGCACCGTACCTCGCGGCGAGCCAGCGCGTCTTTGCGGCCAATGACGACGGTCGCGGTCTCGGGTTCGATGCGTACGACGTACCACGGTCCGTCGGACAGGGTGTCGGGCAGACCCCGCCGCTGACCGACGGTGTAGTTGAGCACACCCTCGTGCCGTCCAACGAAGCGTCCGTCAAGGGTCACAATGGAACCGGGTGCAAGCCCCTCTGGCATCCGTTGGGCGACGAACGTGCGGTAGTCACCGTCGACGAAGCATAGGTCAACCGAATCCGGCTTGTCGGCCGTTGCCAATCCAAACTCGCGGGCCATCGCCCGCACCTGGTCCTTGGTCATGCTCCCCAGGGGTAGCCGCAGGCGCGCGAGCTGGCTGGGACGCAGTCCCGCGAGCATGTACGACTGGTCCTTGGAACGGTCGGCGGCGCGTGCCAGGTGGACGCCCTCGTCATCGGTGGTCACCTGTGCGTAATGGCCGGTGACGATGGCGGCGGCGCCGAGGGCTTCGACAAAGTCCAGCAGCACGCCGAACTTGACGAGGTTGTTACAGGCCACGCACGGGTTGGGGGTACGCCCGGCCACGTACTCCCGGCAGAAGTAGTCCACAACCGCATGCTGGAAAGCCGCCTCGAAGTTGATCACGTAGTGCGGAATGCCGGCCGCCCGCGCCGCGTCCTTGGCGTCCTCAAAGGCGGTTGGACCGCAGCATTGGCGGATCTTTTCGCTCAACGGGGCATCGCCCGGGCTCCACAGGCGCATCGTCAGGCCGGCCAAACGGCCGGCAAAAGCGCTTTCACGGGCCGCCAAGAGGGCGGCGACCGAGCTGTCCACGCCCCCGCTCATGGCCGCCACGCAAGTCACAGGGCCGGCAAGGAGGCGGGTGCTTGAAGCAGGCGTAGCCGTCACGAGAAGGAGCGAGTTGTCGGTCATCACAGCTGCCTTCAGGGTTCGCAGGACGGGCCGGCAGGTCCGCTCGCGCTGCCGGTTC
This sequence comes from bacterium, assembly GCA_902812405.1. Taxonomy (GTDB): domain Bacteria; phylum Vulcanimicrobiota; class Vulcanimicrobiia; order Eremiobacterales; family Eremiobacteraceae; genus CADDZI01. The sequence continues at coordinate 13,236 of CADDZI010000036.1, forward strand.
GGGAAAGGACTGTCGGCAACCGTTTCCAATTCTTGCTGAAGGCGTCCCTTCATCTTCCCAAAGACACGAGACCGGATATGAACCGGGCGTAGCGTGATCTCTCACCTCTCGGAGCCAGAAAGGCCATGGCATCACGAGGCGATCAGCTCCGCGCCGCCCGCGAGCGGCTTGGACTCAGCACGGCGGATGTCGCACAGCGCCTCCATCTGCGCACGATGTTCGTGGAAGCGATGGAGAACGACCAGTGGGCCGCCCTCGGGGAGCCCGTCTACGCGCGCGGCTTCGTGCGCAATTATGCACGCCTGCTGGGCTTGGATCCGGAACCCTTTGTGGCCGATCTGCCGGCTGCGCGCCCCGTTGACGGCGAGGTGCGTTCCCAACCCGAACCGTTGGCCAGCGACGACGTTTTGCTAAGCCGACTGCAACACGCACCGACACGGCCGCAGTGGCACCCGTGGGTTATCGGCATCCTCACCGTCATCGCCGCGATCATGGTCGTCAACGTCACGCTTGGTTTGTGGAGTCTGGGTGCATTTCGATGGCCGGGTTCGGCGGGGGCGCCGCACGCGACGGCCTCGCCCGCGTCGGGGACACAAGCATCGAGCATGAATGAAGGCAACACCCTACAAGAGGCGGCTGCAGTGCCGACGCGCAGCGGAGGGGTGAACCTTCGCCTGCAGCTGACGCAACCCAGCTGGTTGTCGGTGACGGTCGACGGCAAGCGCGTGGTCTACGAGACGCTGCCGGCGGGCACGGTACGCGAGTTTCACGGCAAGCGCGAGATCGTGCTGCGCGCCGGCAATGCCGGCGGTGTCGTCGCCAACTTTGACGGCAAAGACCTCGGGACGCTCGGTCAGGCGGGCGAAGTGCAGGATCGCGTCTTCGCCGTCCAGACGCCTCCGCCCGGCGTGACCGGCACGCATGAGTGAGTACTCCTTCGACATCGTCTCCCGTGTCGATAAGCAAGCCCTGGCGGACGCGGTGCACCAAGCGCAACGCGAGGTCGGCACGCGGTTCGATTTGAAGAATTCGCGTTCGTCGATCGAGCTGGCGGACGAGACGATCACCCTGCTGGCCGACGACGACCTCAAACTGCGTAACGTCGTGGACATTCTCCAGGCCAAGTGCGCCAAACGCGGGGTGCCGCTGAAGGCGTTGCGGTATGCCAAGCCCGAACCGGCTGCGGGAGGAACGTTGCGACAAACGGTCAGCCTGGTGCAGGGCATCGATCGCGACCATGCCAAGCGCATTACCGACGCCGTCAAGGCGGCGAAGTTGCGGGTCACGACGCAGATACAAGACCAGCACGTCCGCGTTGCCGGCAAGTCCAAAGACGAGCTGCAGAAGGCCATTGCGCTCGTGAAGAACCTGTCGCTGGATATACCGGTTCAGTTTGTCAACTACCGATAATACTGTGCACCTGCCGGCGCGTCGGGCCTCTCGCGCCCGGGGTGGCGTAGCACGGCGTACCGGCCGGTAGGCGACGGCCGGCTCAAACCGATGATAGACTGTGGTGGACCTGGCAAGCGCCAACAGGGGAGAGTCAAAACGTGGCTGATGAGAGGATAGACCAAGACGCCGCTGGGGCACGAGGCGCAGGGCCTCAGGGAGGCCACAGCCGCCCTCCGGTCCCGCCCGAGGCTGGCGGGTTAGCACGCGGTGATGTGGGTGCTCCTCGCCGGCTGTGGTGCGCCACCCCGCGTCTGCTGCTCATGCTGCTGTGCGCTCTGCTGCTCGCCGCGGGGGGTGCGTGGGGTTACGTGCGGTTGCATGGCGGGATGAGCGGCGCCTTGGCGCCGTTCCTGCCCGCTCCAGACCTGGTGCGCGTGTTCGGCAAGCGTCAACTACGCGTGCTCGTCATGGGCCTGGACGAAAACTGGACCCAAAACGACGAGGCGTACACGACCGATGCCCGTACCGACACGCTCATCGGCGTCAACATTGATCTCGCGTCCAAGGAGATCAGCGTCCTCTCCATACCGCGCGACCTGTGGGTGTACATTCCCAAGTCCGGCTACGGCAAGATCAACGAGGCCTACGAGGACGGCGGCCCGGAGCGCAGCGAGCTGACGGTCGAGAAGAACCTCGGTGCGCCGCCCTTCGACTACTACGCCGTGCTGCGCTTGGATGCGACGAAGAACATCATCAACGCGATCGGCGGTCTCGACGTCAACGTCGAGAAAGACATGAATTACGACGACAGCTGGGGCCACCTCCACATTCACCTGCGCAAAGGCCTGCACCACCTCAATGGCGACCAGGTGGTCGGCTACATCCGCTTCCGGCACGATCCGGAGGGGGACGTCGGCCGCATGCGCCGCCAGCGTCAGGTGGTCCAGATTCTCGTTAAACGCCTCGAGGATCCGAGCATCATGCTGCACCTGCCGCAGCTTTTGGGCGTCGTGCGCGACAACATCCGTACCAATATCCCATTCGGCAAACTGTACGACCTGGCGCTGGGATTGCGCGGCGTGACGCCACGCCAGGTCCACACTTCGGTGCTGCCCGTAGACGTCGGATGGGTGGACGGCGAATCGGTTCTCTTTGCGGCGTCAGATGCACCGCGCGTCGTGCACCGCTACCTCGTCGCGGGCTTCGGCACGCAGTTTGATCCGTCCAACGTCCGCGTGCGGGTGGAGAACGGATCCGGCACGCCGGGGGCGGCGTCGGCTATGGCCGACTTTCTCCGCGAACGAGGCTTCAACGTCGTGGGGACCGGCAACGCCCCGGCCTTCAACCATGCGACGACAACGGTGCAAACCACGGATCCCAATGTCGCGGGAGAAATCGCCAGGTCGTTGCCGGTCAAGCACCCGCGCATCGATGCCAAGCCGGTCAACGGTGTGGACGTCGTCGTGGTCGTGGGGCGCGATTACCAAATTTAATCTTCCCCAGGGCTGGCAGCGTGCCGCGCGCCGGGCTGTGCTGCTCGTTGCGCTGGCGGCCGCGGTGATCGTCGTGCGCCGCTGGGTCCATCATGCCGAACTGGAGTCGGTGCCGGTCATCGTACCCTCGAATGTGCCACCGCAAACCATCGTCCATCCGCCCGCGGCTGCCATTGCGCGCCGCATGCTACGCGAGGTCCGCGAAACCTTCTTCCCGCCCCGCAGGCCGCGTCTGGCGGTGTTGACCTTCGACGACGGGCCGTACCCGGTGGAAACCCCGCTGCTCCTCGCCCAGCTGCAGGCCTTGGACGTTCCCGCCGTCTTCTTTGTCATCGGCCGCGACGTGCGCCGCCAGCCTGCCATTGCCGCGCGCGCCCGGCTGGCCCATGTGGAGCTGGGCAACCATACGGCCACGCACCCGGAGATGGCCGCTTTGCCGCTCGAGGAGCAGCAGGCCGAGATCGCGCAAGGCGCACGGGACATTGCGGCGGTAACCGGCGTTCGGGTGCGCTACTTTCGGCCACCCCACGGCAACTACGACGCGGCCACGATTTTGGCGGCGCGCGCGGAGGGCGAGACGATGGCTTTGTGGGACGTCGATCCCGGCGACTGGCGCACGATCCCCACGCACCAGATCATCGCCAACGTGATCATGCATGCCCGTTCCCCGGCCGTCATCTTGCTCCACAACGGCAAGCTGGCGACCATCGAGGCCTTGCCCGACATTGTCGCCGCCTACCGGGCCGCCGGTTTTACGTTCGTGACCCTGTCCCAATTGCAGGCACGGCTGCCGCTGTCCGAGATTAACGATCCGCTGCCCGTCCGTCTGCCCCTACCTGCCGCGCCGGCATCGTCTGTAGGAGAGCACAATCCGTGAGCAAGCGTCAGATCATCAAAACCCGCCCCCAGCGCCCCTACGTCATTGCGCGCATCGTGCTGCTCCTTGCGCTGGCGGCCGCGCTGGCCGCCGGCATCATTCGGCTCGAACACGCCCCGCGGCCCGCGCACGGTGCGATGGCCCTTGCCGTCGGCCTTCTGCAGGAGGCCGTGGTTGCGGCGCACGAAGGGCGTACCGTCGCGGTGTCAACGGAGCCCTGCAGCTCATGAAACTCTACATCAAAGGCCGCAACGTCAAGGTCACCCCCGCCCTGCGCGCCTACGCTCACGAGAAAATCGGACACCTCGAGCACTACCTGGATCGCATCCTCGACGCGCACGTCACGTTGCGGCGCGAGCGCGCCGAGCAGATCGTCGACGTCGTCTTGACTCTCAAACACCACCTCATCAAGGCCGAAGAGCGCACGCCGGACATGTATGCGTCGATCGATATGGTCCGCGACCGGTTGGAACAGCAAATTCGCAAGTTCAAGACCAAGCACTGGGACCACCATCCCAAGCGCAACGGACCTGCGCCGCGTCCGGCCCACCGGCGTCGCGACCGCCCGGCGGAGGAGCCGGCAGATGCCGCCGACAAGGCCTTGCGGATCGCGCGCCGCAAGCGCCTTGAGGTCGCCAAGATGAGCCTGGAGGATGCGGTGCTCCAGATGGACCTTTTGGGGCACGACTTTTTCCTCTACCGCAGCGACCAGACCGGAGCAGTCAACGTTCTCTATAAGCGGCGCGGAGGTGACCTCGGCCTCATCGAAACAGTCTTGTAGGCAAGCCCGCACCGCGGGTCCCATACCCATCCCTCGCGCCGCGCACGCGGCAAGGAAGCAAGAACGCACCGTGTCCCTTCTTGGTACCCTTCGCACCTGGGTGGACGGCAACGACCGCGAGGTCGCCCGTCTGCGCAAGGTTGCGGTCCGCATCAACGAGCTCGAGCCCTCGCTCCAGGCCTTAGACGACGAGGCCTTGGCCGCCAAGACTGCCGAGTTCCGGCGCCGTCTGGAGGCCGGCGAAACGCTCGACGACCTGCTCGTCGAAGCCTTTGCGGTCTGCCGCGAGGCGGCGCGGCGCACGCTCGGCATGCGCCACTTCGACGTGCAGCTAATCGGCGGCATCGTGCTCCACGAGGGCAAGGTTGCCGAGATGCGCACCGGCGAGGGCAAGACCCTCGTCGCGACCCTGCCCGTGTACCTCAACGCGCTGGAAGGCAAGGGCGTCCACGTCGTCACGGTCAACGACTATTTGGCCAAGCGCGACGCCGAGTGGATGGGTCCGGTCTACAGATTCTTGGGTCTCTCAGTGGGCGTCATTCAGCACTTCATGCCGCCCCCCGAGCGCCGCGCGGCGTATGCCAGCGACGTCACCTACGTCACGAACAACGAAGCCGGCTTCGACTACCTGCGTGACAACATGGCGCCGCATCTCGCGTACTGTGTGCAGCGCGACCTGCACTACGCAATCGTGGACGAGGTGGATTCCATCCTCATCGACGAGGCTCGCACGCCGCTCATCATCAGCGGCTCGCCGGAGGCCGTCCTGGGGCCGAATTACAAAGACCCCTCGCACCTGTACGAGTTCTTTGCACGTACGGTCATGCCGCAACTGCGCAAGGACGAGGACTACACGGTCGACGAGAAGATGCACGCCGTCCCCATCACCGAAGCCGGCATCGCCAAGGTTGAGAAGATCCTCGGCATTCAGAACCTGTACGACCCCGCCAACCTGGAGCTGGCGCACCAGCTGCAGGCGGCTCTCAAGGCCAAGGAGCTCTTCCGGCGCGACGAGCAGTACGTGGTCAAGGACGGCGAGATCATCATCGTCGACGAGTTCACGGGGCGCCTCATGTACGGCCGCCGCTACTCGGACGGCATCCACCAGGCCATCGAAGCCAAAGAAGGCATCAAGGTCAAAAGCGAAGACCAGACGCTGGCCACAATCACCTTCCAGAATTACTTCCGGCTGTACCGGAAGCTGGCCGGCATGACCGGCACGGCCAAGACCGAGGAGCGCGAGTTCCGCGACATCTACGGCTTGGACGTCATCGCCATTCCCACCAACCAGCCCGTGCGGCGCATCGACTACGACGACGTCGTCTACAAGAACGAAGCCGGCAAGTTCCGGGCGGTCATCGAGGAGATCGTCGAGCGGCACGCGACCGGTCAGCCGATTCTCGTCGGTACGCGTTCCATCGAGAAGTCCGAGCGGCTGTCGGCCATGCTGGCCAAGCGCGGTATCGAGCACAACGTCCTCAACGCCAAGTACCACGAGAAGGAGGCCGAGATCATCAAGGACGCCGGCCAGCGCGGCAAGGTGACGATTGCGACCAACATGGCCGGCCGCGGCGTCGACATCAAGCTGGGCGAAGGCGTGGCTGCTTTGGGCGGGCTGCACATCATCGGCACCGAGCGGCACGAGTCGCGGCGCATCGACAACCAGCTGCGCGGCCGCGCCGGCCGCCAGGGCGACCCGGGTTCCTCGCGCTTCTACGTCGCGCTCGACGACGAGCTCATGCGCATCTTCGGCGGCGACCGCATCCGCTCGACAATGGAGCTGTTCAAGCTCGACGACGACACGCCGATTGAGGCCAAGATCCTCACCAAGAGCATCGAGAACGCGCAGAAGAAGGTCGAGGCCCACAACTACGAGCAGCGCAAGCACGTCCTCGAGTACGACGATGTCATGAACAAACAGCGCGGCGTCATCTACGCGGAGCGACGGCGGGTCCTCGAGGGGCACAACCTGCGGCCGTCGCTGCGCGAGATGGTGCACGCCAAAGTGGCGCAGATCGTGGCCGCCAACTGCCCGGACAACGTCCACCCCCACGAGTGGGACCGAGCGCAAATCCTGACCGATCTCGAGGCCAGCCTGCGCGGGATCCGCAAACGGGTGACGCCCCAGGCACTGGCGCCGCTCTCCAAGGAGGAAATGATCGACCTGCTGGCGCGTGAGGCCGATGCGATGTACACGGACAAAGAAGAACGCCTCGTCGCCCGCTATCCCGACCTCGACGTTGCCGCCCTGCGCGAAGCCCTGCGCAATTTGGAGCGGGCAACGATGCTGCAGATCATCGACCGCCTGTGGATCGACCACCTGTACACGATGGATACCCTGCGCCAGGGAATCGGCCTGCGCGGCTGGGGGCAGAAGGATCCGCGCGTCGAGTACGAGCGCGAGGCGTTCGAACTCTTCGAAGACCTCAAGGCGGCCATTCAGGAGGAGTTCCTCTCGGCGATGTTTGCCGGAGATGACTTCCATCTGGTCGTGTCGCAGGCGCCGCCGCCGGCGCAAGCCGGCGCGGGC